>NZ_JACHDI010000036.1:0-62003 GCF_014201025.1 Paraburkholderia sp. MM5384-R2 | reverse complement strand
ACGACGACGCCCTTGCGTTTCGCTAGTCCTTCACCACCATCAGGTTGGACAGGGGACTCACACCCCCAAGCTGTTGCGCATGCTCGGCGCACAATGGAAAGCCCCGCAAAGCGGGGCGACGTATTTGAGGCGAGGGTGCCTTTCGTTAGTCTTCCGCGCTCTTCAGATCGCTTATCCGCTCTTTCGTTATGCGCGCCATGCAATCCCAAAACGTCATATAACGCATCGACGCTTCGCCTAATGAATAGGTCTCAGCGTAACACTGGTTGTCGCGATACTCGACCCATGCCCTTTGTCCCTTCTCAAAATAAGGCAATGCAACAGGATTGTTATCGGCTTTCAAATCAACGTCATCTTTCCTCAACTCAGCCTCCAACGGTTTAATCGTAGAATTCAATTGCGCGGAAATTTGTTCGAAATTCCTTTGGCTGCATGCAGCGATATCGGCAGTTGACGCGTGCTCACCGGTCTTGCAAAGGCGGTCAATTTCTTCGCGCGATTTCCCAGTAAAATATACCGATGATGGCGTTGCTTTTTTGTAATCAAACCGCACCGAGTAAATTGTTTTGCCCAGCACAATTGAGTCAAGAAAAGGCAATGTCAAAATCAGGATAAGCGGCACAGCTATTATTCTAATGGGATGCATCATATACACCTTCAGAGAATACTCTAGCCTCCGTTTCCCGGCGTTGGTGCAAGCTCGAGGAACAGCGAAATCCTTTTATGTAATTCGGAATATTTCGGTAGTCCCCCTGATTTACGCGATGCGTCAATTCGTCCGCAGCATGGCCTGCTCCAGCATTAAAAGAAATGCTCACCAATGCATCATACTCGTATTGAAACAACGGTACATGCACTTTTGCATTTATGGCCCGTTCTGTTCGCCTCAAATCTTTCTTCAAAAACTCTCTGGCGCGTTGAACTGATACTGTCTGCCCGAGGTGCAGATTGTCTTCCGGCAAGACAAGATGGCCGCAACCCACCGTAGGATTTCCGCGATCATCGGGATAGACAACCAGAATAAAGCCCTCTGAAACGGGCACGTCGATGTGTGAGCGATCCGAATGAAAAATTCGTGTTATGCCGTTCAATCTGCCGCTCTCCCATACCGCTAGGAAGGTTGAAATCTGGCTTGACGCAACCCAAGGTTTGCAAAGCCTGTCCGAGTGGACAACTACGCATGAATTCGGGACCGTGTTTGTTACTGCCGTTCCAAGCGCATCAGGCATTACGCCACCTCTCTATGACCAAGATAGATATGCATGGATTGAGCATCTTCTGTTTCGTATCGCTCGGTGCGTCCCTGAGAATCAGTGGTGCCGCGATGCAGAGCGCCTGACAAAAGACGCACGGTGTAATAGGTACTGGCGAGCGGCCTGCCGTTCGCATCGTGAAGTGTGAACTGTTCGTCGTGCCGTGCAGCTTCGGACTGTACTGCCAACACGCCAGTGCGAACCTTCGAAGTCAGCGTTGGCGTTGCTTTACGCCCCCGACAATCGCACGCCCATGCGTAACCCAGGGCTTCAGCCATGTCGTAACCGTTTGAATACGACTTCAGCCTATCGAACGGAAACCATTCGCCGGTTTCGGCGTTCAGCGCCATTGCGGACGGCATTGGTGGGAAGTTTGAATATATTGAATAGGTGATACGGCAAAGCTCGCACTCTTCCTTGCCCACGGTACCATCTTGTTTCTGTCGTCCCATTTGACCTTTTCTGATTTTCCAGAGAACACTCAGAGAATTAACCACCTAAACGTGGTCACGGTCAACGACATTAATTTGAGATAAAACTTTTTTGACAATTATTAGCGATTGTCCTGGCTATCTCATTTTTATGCGAATTTTTCCGATACAACGGTCAAACAAAAAAATCGGCATTAAGCCGTAATGCTGTTCAGTTAAGCGACTGAGCGGCATTTTCGTTTTCTGGCAAAACCGGTTTACACGGGGCGCGGCGATGCTGTGACCTTGGTCGTCAGTCATCCCCATGTACTTCACCGAACTGAGTGTCGATTCGCTTCGTCATCCAGAAAATTCGACGCCAGCTCGCCTGCAACTTGGGCAGTTGGTCCATTGATCAGCGTTTCCCTAAACGGGGGCACGGTCAATGATTTTAATTTGAGACAAAGCTTCATTGACAGATATTAACGATTGCTCTGGCCATCTCATTTTTAGGCGATTTTTTCCCGATATCACGGCCAAACAAAAAAAGCGGCATTGAGCCGCAATGCCGTTCAGTTAAGCAACTGAGCGGCATTTTTGTTTTTCTGACAAAAAAGCCGTTGTAATCGAGCGCGGCCATGTTAGCTTTCATCGCCATGCTGGCCGATCCGCTGAAGCGAGTCATCGCGCGTCGAGTCTCACCCATCCCCGCCCTTGCCCGCGCTTGTCGGTCTGGCTATGCTGGCGGGTGCGCCGGCTGCCCGCAGGCGACCGCCCCAGCCAGAACAACGCTCGAGAACCTGCCCATGTCCACCACCAGTCTGTTTTTCACCGCTGCCGGCGTCGGCCTCGCGATCGCCGCGCCGGTCGGCCCGATGGGCATGCTGTGCATCCGCCGAACGCTGAGCGGCGGTCCGCGCGCGGGACTCGCGATCGGCTTCGGCATCGCCAGCGGCGACGCGGCCTACGGGCTGATCGCGGCGCTCGGCCTCGTCGGCATTTCGCAGTTCATGCTCGCGTACGACCGCCCGCTGCATCTGCTCGCGGGCCTGTTCCTGCTGTATCTCGGCGTGCGCGCGCTGCTGCAGAAGCCACCCGCTGAAACCGCCGACGGCAATGGCAACGGCAACGGCAATGGCAATGGCAAGCTCGCGCAGATCGGCCGCGCCGGCGCGCTGCGTGCGTACGCGAGCGCGCTGCTGTTGACGCTGACCAATCCGCAGACCGTCATCATGTTCGCGGCGCTATTCACGACGCTCGCACCGCGCGGCGCGTTCTCGCCGGCCATCGCGCTGACGACGGTCGGCGGTGTGTTCGCCGGCTCGATCGCGTGGTGGTGCTGTCTGGTGACCATGGTGTCGCTCGCGCGTCATGCGATAGGCAGCAGGCTACGCGTCGCGATCGATCGCGTGGTCGGCTTCACGCTCGCGGCGTTCGGCGTCGTCGAAATCCGCCGCGCGCTCTGAGCGGCACCTCACACGCCATGCGGCACATCAGCGCCGCACACGCCGAACGCAGCCCGCTGCCAGCCGCGACGCGCTCCCCCTGAACAAGTGCCGCACGCTGGCGCGCCAGTTTTGCGACAATAGCGCCTTTCGCCGCTGAGGCGCCGGCCGACGCGGCCGTGCAGCGCACCGCACGCCGCCGCACCCACCCGCCCCGGCGCGTACGCCGGTCTTGCCGCCCAACCCTTCACCCGCGCTGCGTCAGCTTTCCGTTCAATGGCTCTACCCCACATCGATCTGCTGTACTCCGTCTCCGGCCTGTTCGTCGGTTTTCTGGTCGGGCTGACGGGCGTCGGCGGCGGCTCGCTGATGACGCCGATCCTCGTCCTGCTGTTCAAGGTGCACCCTGCCACCGCGGTCGGCACCGACCTGCTGTACGCGGCCGCCACCAAGGCGACCGGCACGCTGGTGCACGGACTGAAGGGCTCGGTCGACTGGCAGGTCACGCTACGCCTCGCGGCCGGCAGCGTGCCCGCGGCGACCGTCACGCTGATCCTGCTGCATCGCTATGGAATGGATACGCCCGGCGCGGGCCGGCTGATCCAGGTCGTGCTCGGCGCGGCGCTGCTGATTACCGCGATCGCGCTGGTGTTCCGTCCGCAGCTCGCGGCGCTCGGCGCGCGCAAGCTACGCGCGCCGAGCCAGGCACGCACGCTCGCGCTGACCATGCTGACCGGCGCGACCCTCGGCGTGCTGGTGTCGTTGACGTCGGTGGGCGCGGGTGCGATCGGCGTGACGGTGTTGTTGCTGCTGTATCCGATGCTGCCGACGACGCGCATCGTCGGCTCCGACATCGCGCACGCGGTGCCGCTGACCTTGCTCGCGGGCGCCGGACATTGGCTGCTCGGCTCGATCGACTGGTCGATCCTGCTGTCGCTGCTGGTGGGATCGCTGCCCGGCATCGCGATCGGCAGCTATCTGGCCTCGCGCGCGCCGGACGCGCTGCTGCGCAATCTGCTCGCCGCGACGCTGACGCTGGTCGGCGTGCGGCTGGTGTTGTCGTGAGGCGCTGAAGACGCGTCAAGCGCGCACGCCGCAACCCGTGTCTATTTGAAGAACCGGCAGGTCAGATCCGCCTCGAACTGCCTGACCCACTGACCGTGGCGGTCGTAATACGATTGTGACCAACTGCCGCGCCGCACGGTGACGACCCGCTCGTGCGCCGGCTCACCGGGTGCCACGCTCGCGCTGATGTCGAAATGCGCGGGCGCGAAACCGTGTCGCGCGCACACCAGTTCGAATGCCGCGCGATCGCCGATCGGCAGATCGATATAACGAAACAGCGTGGTTTCCATGACCTTGGCTCCCCCTTCCCTCTTGGTCACAGTACGCCTCGCGATGCGTCGGTAGTGTGTCGCAGCGCACGAATCCGCGACGGCCGCGCCTCCATCAGGACCTGTGCGTGCGGCAAGCCGCATTGCTGCGGTCCCGCAAACCTCGCGAGTGCCACGCCATAAAACCGGCGGCGAAAAAAAAGCTCCGACGATCATGCCGGAGCCTCCAGGTTGATAGATAGACCGCGCGACGCGGGCCTTGCGGCGCCGCGCGCACGCGTACCGCTTACTGCTGCACCACTTTGAGCTTGTTCGACACTGACATTACGCCGTCGACACCCTTGGCGGCTTCGCCGGCCGCATCGATCTGTCCCTGGGTCGGCACCGAGCCGGTCAGCGTCACTGCGCCGCCGCGCGCGCGCACGGCGATGTGCGACACGTCGAGACCCTGGGTCTTCGTCAGCGCGTGGCGCACCTTACGGCCAAGTTCGTGATTCGCTGCCTTGCCGGCCTTGACGGCGGCTGCCGCCGACGCCGTATCGGTTGCCGGAGCGTTTTGGGCGTAGACGTTGCACGCCACCACCATCGCCACAACCGGACCCAGTGCTTTCAGAAAACCGACCGTCTTCATAGCTCTCTTCTCCTTGGTTTCACATTGGACCGCATGAACAAGCGGCATCGTTACGACTACGGGCGGCCGTCATCACGCGAACGCGCGCGTGAGCGACGGCCATCAACGGCTGTGACACGATGTGCAAGAGGCGAGAGAGGCTGATTACCTGTAACCGGTAACCGGTAACCGGCAAACCGCGACGTTCGCCGACGCACCCGGTTCTTGTCCGTCTTGCCGGGGTCGCGCCGCAAACATTGGATTGCGGTAGCGATGCACAATTTAATCTAGCCGGCACAGAAGCGCAAAGGATTTAGCGCGCGGCGTGGCGCGCCGACAGCGGGTGCGTCATGCGTGCCGGAGAGAAGCAGACACGCTCCGTGGTCGCGCAAGAATTTGCACAGGCATCATGCCGGCGCTCATGCCGGCGTTCGCCGCGGTGCTCACCATTTGTTACGCGTCTGTCGGCGTGACGGGCGGCTACGCGTTTCGCGGCCGCGCCAATCTCAGGTACCATCGGCGCGACGCGTGCTGGCGCGCGCCGCCCAAGCCGCCTTCGCGCATTCGAGCCCGATCGACCGCCGCTTTCAGATGATCCGATGAAGCCTGACACCGGCCGCACCCGCCCTACCCATCTCGTCGCCCGTTTTGTCGCGATCTCGTGGCGCGACCTGGCGGTCTCGTTCGGCCCGCTCGTGCTGCTCGTGATCGTCGCAATCTGGGCCGCCGTGCGGCTGATCCAACCCGCCCCGCCGAATACGCTGACGATTAGCGCCGGTCCCGTCGGCAGCACCTTCTGGATCGCCGCGCAGAAGTACAAGACGATCCTTGCGCGCAATCGCATTACGCTGAACGTGCTGGCCTCGCAGGGCTCGCAGGACAATCTGAAGCGGCTGTTGGACCCGAACGCGGACGTCGACGTCGGCTTCGTGCAGAGCGGCATCGCGCCCGCCGGGCTCGACAAGGACAAAAGCCTGATGTCGCTCGGCAGCGTCGCTTACGTGCCGCTCGCGATCTTCTACCGCGGCGCCCCCGTCGACTGGCTGTCCGGGTTCAAGGGCGAACGCCTCGCGATCGGCCCCGAGGGCAGCGGCACGCGCGAGCTCGCGCTCGCGCTGCTGAAGGCCAACGGCATCGTGCCGGGCGGTCCGACCCAATTGCTGCCGCTAACGGGCGACGCCGCCGCCGACGCGCTGATCGACGGCACGATCGACGCGACCTTCCTCGCGGGCGACTCGGCGCAGCCGGCCGTGATGGGCAAGCTCTACCGCACGCAGAACGTGCGCTTCTACGATTTTTCGCAGGCCGACGCGTACACGCGCCGTTTTCCGTACCTGACGCAGCTGAAGGTGCCGATGGGCGCCTTCGACCTCGGCAAGAACCTGCCGGCGAACTCGATCAGCATCGTCGCGCCGACCGCCGAGCTGATCGCGCGCGATTCGCTGCATCCGGCGCTGTCCGACCTGCTGATCGAAGCCGCGCGCGAGGTGCACGGCGGCGCGACGACGTTGCAGCGCGCCGGCGAATTCCCCGCCCCGCTCGCGCACGACTTCCCGCTTTCCGACGACGCCGCGCGCTACTACAAGTCGGGCAAGAGCTTCCTGTACCGAACGCTGCCGTTCTGGATCGCGAGTCTCGCGGACCGCCTGCTGGTGATCGTCGTGC
The DNA here is from genome assembly GCF_014201025.1 of Paraburkholderia sp. MM5384-R2. Lineage (NCBI taxonomy): Bacteria > Pseudomonadati > Pseudomonadota > Betaproteobacteria > Burkholderiales > Burkholderiaceae > Paraburkholderia > Paraburkholderia sp. MM5384-R2. The sequence goes on along the minus strand of NZ_JACHDI010000036.1, from coordinate 55,286 downwards.
CGCTGATCGTGCTGCTGGTGCCGGCGCTGCGCGTCGTGCCCGGGTTGTACGCGTGGCGCGTCAAATCGCGCATCTATCGCTGGTACGGCGCGCTGATCGCGATCGAACGCAGCGCGCTCAGCGAACATGCGTCGGCCGAACGCGCGTCGCTGATCGAGCAGCTCGACGCGATCGAAGACTCGGTCAACGGCATGAAGATGCCGCTCGCGTACGCGGACCAGTTCTACGTGCTGCGCGAGCACATCGGCTTCGTGCGACGGCGGCTCACGGAAAGCCGCGACACGCAGGGCGGGCTGGACGAGGCCGACGAGCAGGCGGCCGATAAAGTCAAAGGCTGAGCGCCCCTGACGACACCGCCGGAACCTACGCCCACCGGCCGCCATCAGGGGATATCGACCGGTGCAAGCCGGGACCGCACCGCGTAAGATCGCTACAATTTTGATGAGATAACGGACGCACCGTCCGCGTCGTCCGACACAGGCAATCCGGGAGACATTTATGACCGTTGGCATCGACGCCCAACAGCGGCAGTGGTTTTACGATTTCGTCTCGCCGTTCACCTACCTGTTGCTCGAGCAATACGACAAATGGCCCGGCTTCGACTTCGCGTTCACGCCGGTCGTGCTGAACGATCTGTATCGCCACTGGGGCCAGCGCTCCGCGTACAGCGTGCCCGCCAAGCGCACCTTCATGTACCGGCACGCGCTGTTTCGCGCGGAGCAGCTCGGCATTCCGTACAAAATGCCGCCCGCCCATCCCTTCGATTCGATGAAGCCGCTGCTGCTCGCGACCGCCGCGAACGGCGACGTGCAATTCGTGCGCGAGATTTTCCGCTTCATCTGGCGCGAGGGGCGCGATCCGTCGAGCGACGAAGCGTTCGCCGAGCTGTGCGAGCGCGTCGGCAAGCCGGACGGCCCGGAACTGATCCAGGACGAAGCCGTGAAGGCGCAATTGCAGCGCAATACCGCCGATGCGATCGAACTCGGCGTCTATGGCGTGCCGACGTTTCGTCTGAACGATCAGCTGTTCTGGGGCGAGGACGCGCTGCCGATGGTGCTGTACTGCGCGCGCACGCCGAACTGGCTCGAATCGCGCGAGGTGAAGCGGATCAGTTCGCTGCCATGGGGGCTGCCGGACAAACCAACACCGGCATAACGCGGCGGCCGCTGAGGGCCGCGCCCTGGTTGCGGCTTCGGCCCGAACGAATCGATGCCGGCAGGCGTCGCGCTGATGCCGGCCATACCGTGCCCGCTATGCCGCCGAAGCGCAAACGGGCCTAAGGTTAAGCTTTCGCACCCCACGCGCGCGCCGCGCGGCGAGTTCATCGGCAGCGCCCGCGCCACCACGCTTCGATCATGGACGACACCGCCGCCTCACTCGATATCTGGCTCGTGCGCGTGCTGCGCACGCTGCTCGTCGAGCGCAGCGTCACGCAGACCGCGTTGCGGCTGAACCAGACCCAGCCCGCGATCAGCACCGCGCTGCGCAAGCTGCGCGAAACGCTCGGCGATCCGATTCTGGTGCGCGGCAAGTCGGGCATGGTGCCGACCGAATACGGCGAGTCGCTGCTCGCGGCCGCGCAGCGCGTGTTGCGCGATGTCGATTTCGTCGCGACGCCGCATGGCGATTTCGACCCGGACCGCTCGCGCCGCACTTTTCGCGTCGCCGCGCCCGACTATCTGAACGACTTCTTCATGCCGACCGTGATCGCGCGGTTTCGCGAAGCGGCGCCGCATGCGCGGCTCGAAATCGAATCGCTGGGGCCGCTGCTCGATCATTCGGCCGCGCTCGACGCCGGCGAACTCGATCTGGTGATCGGCAACTGGCCGAAGCCCGATCCGCGCTTCGAGCGCAGCGACCTGTTCGCCGATACCGTCGTGTGCATGATGCGCGCGGACCATCCGCTGACACACGAGCCGCTCACCCGCGAAGCCTATCTGGCCGCGCCGCATCTCGCGCCGACACCCTACAGCGGCGCGCGCGGCGGCGCGATCGATACCGGCTTCGCGCGGGCGAAGGCGAGCCGGCGCATCGTCGCGACGCTGCCCTACTTCGGCCTCGTCGCGCAGACGCTTCTGCAATCGGATCTGATCTTCACGACGACGCGGCGTTTCGCGATGCACTACGCGAGCATGTTGCCGCTCGCGGTCGTCGACGTGCCGATCGCGTTTCCGCGCATCCGCTGCTATCAGTTGTGGCATCCGCAGCCGGATCGGCCGAGCGATATCGGCTGGCTGAGGACGTTGATGTCCGAGGTGTCGGGTGAGCTGGTCGCGCGCAAGCCCCCGTTGCGCCGTATGGCCTAAACCGTGATCTGCGCCGTTGCGCGGACGTGGTTCGCGGCCTGCCCCAACGCATGAACCGTCGCGGCCTGCCGTGTCCTCAGTCGCAGCAGTTGCGCGCACACCGCAATCGCGATCGCGGCGGGGGCCTTGTCGACGATCCCTTCGACGCCGATCGGACAGGTCATCTCCGCGAGCCGCTCCCACTCCACGCCTCGTTCGAGCAGTCGCCGCTCGAACTTCACGCGCTTCGTGTTCGAGCCGATCATGCCGAAGTAGCTGAAATCACGCCGTCGCATGATGCGCGAGGCCAGCGAAAAATCGAGCGCATGGTTGTGCGTCATCACCAGAAACCACGCGCCGGGCGGCGCCGCGTCGACGATCGCCTCGGGCGTGTCGGTCGCTTCGACCTGCACGTTGGGCGGCGTTTCGTCGGGGAACAGCTCGTCGCGTTCGTCGACCCACTGGACCACGCACGGCAGGCTGCCAAGCAGATGCGCGAGCGCATGGCCGACGTGTCCCGCGCCGAACAGCACGATGTGCATCGGCGCCGGCCGCGGTGCAAGCTCGGGTCCGGTCCCGCCCGGAGAACAATTCAGGCGTGCTTGCATATTGCGCTCCCAACTCGTTTGCCACTCGCCATCACGCCCGCCGCGCGGCCGCCGTCGCGGCCCGCACCGCGCCGACCGCCTTCAGGATTTCCTCGCTGGTCGCGGGCGCATTGAGCGGCGGATTGACCTGATGGCCGCCGACCGCCGACACCGCGTCGCGCACCGCGAAGAACACCGAGAACGGCAGCAGCAGCGGCGGCTCGCCGGTCGCCTTCGAACGATGGATGCTGTCCTCCGCGTTGCGGTTCCTGAACAGCCTGACATTAAAAACCGGCGGCACGTCGTTGACGGTCGGGATCTTGTACGTCGAGGGCGCATGCGTCATCAGCTTGCCGCCGGCGTCCCACCACAGCTCCTCGGTGGTGAGCCAGCCCATGCCCTGAATGAACGCGCCTTCCACCTGGCCTACGTCGAGCGCCGGATTCAGCGAGGCGCCGACGTCGTGCAGCGCATCGGCGCGCAGCACGCGCATTTCGCCGGTCAGCGTGTCGATCACGACTTCCGATACCGCCGCGCCATACGAGTAGTAGTAGAACGGCCGTCCTTGCAGCTTCGACTGATCCCAGTAGAGCTTCGGTGTCGCGTAGAAGCCGTCGGACCACAACTGGATGCGCGCGAGATAAGCCTTCGCGACCACTTCCTCGAACCGCACGGCGACCTCGCCGACCATCACGCGATCATGCGCGAAGCGCACGTCCCGCGGGTTCACGCTGCCCGCGCCGAAGCGCTCGGCCGCGAACGCGGCGAGCCGCTCGCGCAACTGGCGCGCGGCGTCCTGCGCGGCTTTGCCGTTCAGGTCGGATCCGGTCGACGCGGCCGTCGCCGACGTATTGGCGACCTTGCTGGTATCGGTCGCGGTCACCCGAATCCGGTTGAAGCCGACGCCGAGTTCATGCGCGACGATCTGCGCGACCTTCGTGTTCAGCCCCTGGCCCATTTCGGTGCCGCCGTGGTTCACGAGCACCGAGCCGTCGGTGTAGATATGCACGAGCGCGCCGGCCTGGTTGAAGTGCGTGACGTTGAACGCGATGCCGAACTTGACCGGCGTGAGTGCCAGGCCCTTCTTCAGGATCTCGCTGTTCGCGTTGAATGCGTCGATCTCCTTGCGGCGCGCGCGATAGTCGCTGGTCGCTTCGAGTTCGTCGATCAGCTCGTGAATCACGTTGTCTTCGACCACCTGGCCGTACGGCGTCTGGTTGCGCTCGGTCTTGCCGTAGAGATTGCGGCGGCGCACGTCGAGCGCATCGACGCCGCACGAGCGCGCGACGTTGTCGAGGATGTACTCGATCGCGAACGCGCCCTGCGGGCCGCCGAAGCCGCGAAACGCCGTGTTCGACTGCGTGTTGGTCTTGCCGCAGGAGCCGTCGATCGAGACGTCCGACAGCCAGTACGCGTTGTCGAAGTGGCACAGCGCGCGCGTCATCACCGGCCCCGACAGGTCGGCGGAAAAGCCGCAGCGCGAGGTCATGTCGACCGCGACGCCTTCGATCACGCCCTCTGCGTCGTAGCCGACTTCGTAGGTGTAGTGGAAATCGTGACGCTTGCCGGTCACCATCATGTCGTCGTCGCGATCCGGGCGCAGCTTGACCGGGCACAGCAGCTTCCACGCGGCGAGCGCGGCGCAGCACGCGAACAGCGCCGACTGCGATTCCTTGCCGCCGAAACCGCCACCCATGCGCCGGCATTCGATCAATACGTTATGCGATGCAACGCCCAACGTGTGCGCGACGAGGTGCTGCATTTCGGTCGGATGCTGGGTCGAGCAGTAGACGTGCATGCCGTCGTCGTCCTTCGGCACCGCGTACGAGATCTGCCCTTCCAGATAGAACTGCTCCTGGCCGCCGAGCAACATCTCACCGGCCTCGCGATGCGCGGCACGCGCGATCTTCGTGCCGGCGTCGCCGCGCGCGAGCCTCATCGGCGGCAGCACGAACTGGTTCGCGGCGCGCGCCTGCTGCGCGCTCAGCACCGCCGGCAGTTCCTCGTAGACCACCTCGGCGCGCCGTGCGCCGAGACGCGCCACCTCGTGCGACGTCGCGACCACGATCAGCATCGGCTGGCCGACGTATTGCACGACGCCGTCGGCGAGGATCGGATCGTCGCCATGAACGATCGGGCCGACGTCGTTGACGCCGGGGATGTCGTCGGCGGTGAAGACCGCGACGACGCCGGGCGTCGCGCGCACCTTGTCGAGCGCGATCGAGACGATCTTCGCGTGCGCCTTCGACGACAGCCCCAGCGCCGCGTGCAGCGTGCCGGCCAGCTCGGGAATGTCGTCGGTGTAGGTCGCGCGCCCGCTTACGTGCAGATGCGCGGACTCGTGCGGACGCGACACGTGCACCTGGGTAAAGTCGTCGAGTTCCTGAACCTCTTTCAGGAACGGTTCGGCTTGCTGGTTCATGGTTGTGTTCTCCGTATTCTTGAACGCGCGGGGCTCAGGCGCTCGCGCCGGCCGGCGCGACCGCGCGCACGTCGAGCGCGCTCTTCGGCAGCGGCTGATGCGCGCGCGTTTCGAGCCAGAAGCGGTACAGCGTGTTCTTCGCCGACTCGAGGCGGTACTCGCTGCTCGCGCGCATGTCGGTGAGCGGCGCGTAGTCGGTGCCGAGCGCGAGCATCGCGGCCTGCGCGGTCGCCTCGTGCCACTCGGCGTCGCGCAGCACGGCTTCAGCCTGGAGCGCGCGCTTCGGCGTCGCGGCCATGCCGCCGAACACGATGCGCGGCTCGCGGATCGCGTCGCCGTCGGCGATGAACGAGAACGCCGCGCAGACGGCCGAGATATCCGAATCGAAGCGCTTCGACAGCTTGTAGGTACGAAAGCGCAGGTTCGCGCGCGCACCGCCGCGCGCGGGCACCTTCAGGCCGACGACGAACTCGTGCCCGGCCATGTCCTTCTGCTGATACGCGAGGTACAGGTCTTCGAGCGGCATCTCGCGCTCGATGTCGCCGCCCCGCACGATCACGCGCGCGCCGAGCGCGATCAGCCCCGGCATCGAATCGCCGATCGGCGAGCCGTTCGCGATGTTGCCGCCGAGCGTGCCGGCGTTGCGGATCGGCAGCGACGCGAAGCGCTGCCACATTTCGGTCAGCTCCGGGTACTGCTTCGCGATCTCGGCATACGCTTTTTCGACGCTGACGCCGGCGCCGATCTCGATCCAGTCTTCATTGGTTTCGAGCTTTTGCAGCTCGGCGATCTGTCCGACGTAGATGAGGTCGCCGAGCTCGCGCATCTGCTTGGTGACCCACAGGCCGATGTCGGTGCTGCCCGCGAGCAGGTGCGCGGCCGGTTCCTGCTGTTTGATCCGCGCGAGCGCCGCGACCGTGCGCGGCGCGGCGAAGCGCTGGCCCGCGTGCTCGTACTGAAACGTGTCGCGGCGTTCGAGCGTCGCGAGCGTGTCGGCGAGCGCCTTTACGTCGACTGGCGCTTGCGGCGCGGGCGCGTCGAACATGCGCTCGGCCGCGTCGACGATCGGCCGGTAGCCGGTGCAGCGGCACAGGTTGCCGGTCAGCGCATTGCCGATCGCCTCGCGCGACGGCACCGTGCGGTTCGCGCAGCCATGCTCGTGGCCGTGCTTCTCGTAGAGCGCCCACATCGACATGATGAAGCCCGGCGTGCAGAAGCCGCACTGCGAGCCGTGGCAGTCCACCATCGCCTGCTGCACCGGATGCAGCGAGCCGTCCGGCTGGCGCAGGTCTTCGACCGTGAAGAGCGCGCGGCCGTCGAGGGTCGGCACGAACTGGATGCAGGCGTTGACCGCCTTGAACTCGACGCCGCCCGCCGGATTGCGCTCGCCGATCACGACGGTGCAGGCGCCGCAGTCGCCTTCGGCGCAGCCCTCCTTGGTGCCGGTGCAATGCGCGTCCTCGCGCAGATACTGCAGCACCGTGCGGGTGACGGGCGCGTCCTCGATTTCGCGGATCGCGTTGCGGTGATAGAAACGAATCGGCTCGGTCATGTCTCGGTGCTCTCGTCTGTTCCGTGTTTGCGCGGACACGCCGCGTCGATGGTTTGAAAGCTATCACCGTCAATAAACCTAACCCATAGCCTGAATCGCATGGGGGACATATTGTTCGCGCGATATGACCCGCCATTGATTCGTCCCATTTTTTAAGCAAACCCTGCAAGGGAATCGGTTCCATGGGAGAATCACGCCTTCCCGCCGAATTCAAGTCTGGTTTTCCCGATGTCCACCGACTCCGCGTCCGCCCGCAGCGAATTTGCGACGACCCTGCAGATCATTCCGGTCGTCTTTTTCACCTTTCTTTGCTACCTCGCGATCGGTATTCCGCTCGCGGTGCTGCCCGGTTATGTGCACGGCGACCTCGGCTACAGCGCGGTGCTGGCCGGCGCGGCGATCAGCGTGCAGTACCTCGCGACGCTCGCGTCGCGGCCGCTCGCGGGCCGCTCGGCCGATACGCTCGGGCCGAAGCGCACGGTGTCGATCGGTCTGCTCGGCTGCGGCGCGAGCGGCGTGCTGCTGTTGCTCGCCGCGCTGACCGGTCGCTGGCCGGGGCTGAGCCTCGCACTGCTCGTGTGCAGCCGGCTCGTGCTCGGTTTCGGCGAGAGCCTGTGCGGCACCGGCGCGATCCTGTGGGGAATCGGCCGGGTCGGCACCTCCAACAACGCCCGCGTGATTTCGTGGAACGGCATCGCGACCTACGGCGCACTTGCGATCGGCGCACCGCTCGGCGTGATGATCTCGCGCTCGATCGGCTTTACCGCGCTCGGCATTCTGGTGATCGCGCTCGCGGGGCTCGGCTATTACCTCGCGCGTTTGATCGCGCCGGTGCCGGTCGTGCACGGCGAGCGGATGTCGTATCGCAGCGTGTTGACGCGCGTGCTGCCGCACGGTATGGGTCTCGCGCTCGGCTCGGCCGGCTTCGGTTCGATCGCGACCTTCATCACGCTGTTCTATGCGGCGAAGCACTGGCCGAATGCGGCGCTGTCGCTGACGCTGTTCGGCACGCTGTTCATCGGCGCGCGCCTGCTGTTCGCGAACACGATCAAGACCTACGGCGGCTTTCGTGTGGCAATCGCGTCGTTCTCGTTCGAATGCGCGGGTCTGTTGATGCTGTGGCTCGCGCCCGAGCCGCACATCGCGCTCGCGGGCGCCGCGCTGACCGGCTTTGGCTTCGCGCTGGTGTTTCCGGCGCTCGGCGTCGAGGCGGTCGGGCTCGTGCCGCCGGCGAGCCGCGGCGCGGCGCTGTCCGCGTACTCGGTGTTTCTCGATCTGTCGCTCGGCATTACCGGGCCGCTGGCGGGGTATATCGCCGGCGAGTTCGGTTACGGCTCGGTGTTCCTGTTTGCCGCGATCGCGGCTGCCGCGGCGGTCGTGCTGTCGACGGTGCTGTATCTGCGCAACGCGAAAGTAACCAGTCTGTCTACCGCGCAGTAAGCACTCGCAGTGAACGCGCGCAACGAACGCGCGGCGCAGACGCAACAAGGCCGCGACGCGCAAGGTCTTCACGACGCGCGCCGCGGCCATTCGATCCCACTGTCCATCCTCGCGGCTAATCCCTCTCCGCCGCCATCTCCTGCTTGATCGTCGTCTGCGCGCGCACCGCGATCTGGCCGTGATTGATTCGGCTCGACACGTTGTACACGCCGATCAGCATGAACAGCTCGGTCGCGGCCACCGAGCACGCGGTGCCGACACCGCCCCAGAAGTAGATGCTGATCGGTGCCTGCACCAGATGGAACAGCGCGCCGTAGATATAGATCCGCTTCAGCAACGACTGATTGCCCGACGCGATGACCGTCAGCATCACCTGGGTCGTCGTCATGCCGACGATCGCCGGCACGAACACGAGAACGCGCAAGATGCGGAACGTCTCGCCGAATGCCTCGCCGAGAAAACGTCCGACGAACCATTGGCCGAGCACCGTAAAGCCAACCAGAATCAGCACCGCCGACGCCGCGAACGCGACCATGAAGCCGCGGTTGACCTTGTGGATATAGGCGAAGTCGCTGCGCTCGTAAGCGACGCAGATCTTCGGAAAGAACGCCTGGATGGCCGGCGCCGTGCACGCGCGTAGCGCGTTGGTGAGTCGCTCGGCCGCCACGTAATAGCCGACCGCGCCCGGGCCGCTGATCATTCGCAGCATGATCACGTTCGCGTACATGTACACGGACGTCAGCGCCGAACCGAGAAAGATGTGATACGCCTCTTTCGCCTCGGCCATCACGTCGGCCCAACTGACCCGCACGGTCAGCAGGATCTCCCGCTTCCAGATCAGCGCGCCCATCAGGATCACGCCGCACACGAAGGTCGGCGCATATTGCAGAGCGGCCGCGAGCATCACGTCGTCGCGAGTCCTCACGAACAGGAACAGCGGAATCAGCAGACCCACGCGCGTCGCGAGCAGCGTGCCCGCGAGCACCGGCAGGCGCTGCGTGCCTTCGTAGAAGCAGCCGGGCGTCAGCACGCCGCCCCAGATCACGAGCGAGCCCAGCAGCGTCGCACCGCGCTCCTGCGGCGACATGTGCGCGGCGAAGGCCCAGCCGACCAGCACCAGCGAGCACAGCACCGCGAGAATCGCGCGGCCGATCGTGGTCGACCAGTAGATGCGGTTCACGACCTCCGGGCTATCGATGTGCACCGCCACCTTGCGCGCGCTCGACAGGCCGAAGCCGAAGTCGACGATGACGAGAAGAATCTGCGAAATCGATTGCGCGTAACCGATCACGCCCAACCCGGCCGGCCCGAGTACGTGCGACAGATACGGCAACGTAACGAGCGGCAGCACGTAGTTCAGTGCGTACACCGAATACAGCGCGATGATGACGTTTCTCGTCGACACAATCGTCCTGTTTGCAGTAGGCGGTGAAAACTCAGGTCGAAAAAACAGAATACGAGACGAAAGCAGGTTCGCTCAGTGCGATATCGATCCTGTTGTAGCGATCGTCTTCGCCATTTGCGTTCAACACCGCGCTCTTCACCGCATTGCCGATCAGATTGCTTACCACGGTCTTGTAGTTGGCGTCGGTTGCGTCGGTTGCGAACAGGATTTCGGCGAGTAGAGCATGGCCGCGTGTGGCCGCGCGCAACACCACGCGGCCCGAGGTCGAGCGCAGCACGTTGACCGCGATGCGCGTCGTCTCCTGCGAGACGGTCTGGTTTCCGCAATGCAGCGCCGCCGCGACGCCGCCGCGTTCGTAGCCGACGCCGAGATTCAGCGCATGCGCGAGGCTCGCGTCCTTGCCGCCCGCGATCGCGCCGCCGCCCGGATACGCCTTGGCGTAACCGACGATCGTGTCACCCGCGCGATCGCCGAAATTGCCCTGAATCGTGATGCCGTCGAGCGGTGTGCTGCCCGGCGCGGTCGAACTGCCGTACACGAACTGCGGGCCGTCGCAGCCGGCGTTCTCGTCGTCCTGGCCGGGACGGTAGCGATTGCCGACGATCGTCGCCCCCTGCTGGTAATCGATCTGGATGTGGCAACTCTGACCGGGCGGCACATCGAGGTACGACGGATGGCCGCGCGTCGAGAATTTCCAGCGGCCGATCTTGCCGTCGCCGCCGCAACCGTTGCGCGAGAAGTAATTGCCGTTCACCACCTTGCCCCAGTTGCCGCTCTTCATATAGACGCCGGCACAGCCATTGCGATCGAACACCGCGCCGACGATCAGCGACTCCGCGCCGAGAATCACGCCGTGTCGCGCGTTCCATTCCCAGCGTCCGCCGATCACCTGCCAGAAGTTGTCGACGATATCGGCGCCGGCCGTATGGCAGAACATGCCGATGCAATTGATCAGCGAGCCGTCGGTGTGCTCGGTCGCGTAGAAGCCGCGCTCGCACATGTACGCATAGCAGCGCTCGAGCGTCGAGGTGACGCCGAGTTCGTAGCCCGCGCGCGAAAAACCGATCGCCGTGCAACGACTCGCCCCGGCCGACGTACCGAAGTGGATGCCGATCGCCGTGTTGCCGGTGTGCGCCGGATAGTTGGCGAGGTAGTAGATGACCTTGTCGTAATGCGCAGGCCGCACCTGCAGATGATCGACGAACGCCGAGTCGCCGAGCGTCAGCGCCGCCGACCTCGGGCCGCCCGAGTCCTGTCGCTCCAGCACGGTCGCCGCCATCGCGATGTCGGTGATCACCACGTATTCGCCGCCGCCGTCGCCGCGCAGTCTCGAACCGTTCGCGGTGGCCAGGTCGCCGGTGTAACGCCAGATGCCGCGCGGTAGATACAACCCGCGCGCACCGCTCGCGAACGCTTCCCTGAGTTCAGCGCCGCAGTCGTAACCGGACGCGCCGCGCTGGATCGCCGCCAGCCGGTGCGGATCGACGAAGCGCGCGACGCTGACCTCGAGTCCCGCGACGATGTCGCTGAGCGTCTTCAGATAGCTCGGCGCAACCGGTTCCGATGCGGCACGCTCGGGCACGGACGCGGCGACGCGCAGGACGCCGCCGGCGCCGTCGCCCGCGCCGTTACCCATACTCGCGAACGCGTCGCGCTCGCGCAGCGCGTGCCCGGTCGCGCGCGCGATGCCCAAATCGGCTGTGCTTGCACTGGCCCCGGCCAGGCCGCCGAGCAGGAACGTCTTGAGCGCCTGTCGCCGGGTTTTCATCTAGCCTTCCCCCATTGCATTACTCCGTTCTTTTTTCACGTCGAGACATCGACAGGCATCAGTCCACCGTGATGCTTTGCCCCTGCTCGGCGGCCGCCGGACGCGCGCTCACGGTCACGGGGACCGGCACCGCACGCGCCTTCGCGCTGCGACTCAGGCCCTGCACGCCTGGCGGTCTGAACAGCGGCACACGATACTTGCGGCTGAAACGCCACAAGCTGTTCATATGCCGGCGCCCCGCCTTGCTCAGGAAGCCCGCTGCCGACGCACGCTGATGCTCGTGCGTGAGTCGCGCGCCCGGCACGCACAGCACGCGGTAGCCCGCCTGCCAGATGCGCGCGCAAAAATCGACGTCCTCCATATAGAGAAAGAAGTGCTCGTCCATGCCGCCGAGTTCGCCGAATAGCGCGCGCCGCACGATAAAGCCCGTGCCCAGCACCCAGTCGGCCTCGAACGGCGTTCCCGCGGCCCACGCTTCGCGCATCATGTGGTTGTCGATGCGGCGCTTGAACGCGCCGAGCCGCCCGAGCGGCGAACGCCGGCCGAGTATGTCGAGCACCGAATAAAAACGCCGCGCGGAAAACTGCCGCTCGCCATCCGGATAGACCAGATCGAGACCGACGAGGCCGACATCCTTCTCCGTTCTGAACAACTGCACCGCGTTTTCGAGCGATGTATCGACGAAATAGGTGTCCGGGTTCAGCACGAGCACGAGTTCGCGCAGACAACCGACCATGCCGAAATTGACGCCGGCTCCGAAGCCGCGATTGATCGACGTTTTGACGAGCCTCACTCCGGTCGGAAGCGTCTCCCTCAGATAGGAAAACGAATTGTCGGGTGAAGCGTTGTCCACCACGACGATGTCCTCCTTATCCGCAATCGAAAGTTCTAGCACGGAGCGCACGCAATTTCCGACCAGTTTTGGCGTGTTGTAATTGACGATCACCACGCTAAACATTCCCTTCAGGTTCATCCCCACCTCCTGCTTTACATCTGGTGTTCGTGGAATTACCCCCAAACACGGCTTTCTGGTTCTTGCACCTTGCTTCGCGCTGTTCGCGCGCACTACCGACTACCCCCTGCTCGTCCGCGCGATGCAGACGATCCGGAGCGCACTGCCTTCTGGTTCGCTACGTGCTGTTTGCACGCGGTCCGCCCACGTAATCGAACACTGGCAATGTCATCAGGATGAAGACAAACGGAATCACTTCGATCGATTGATAGAAGAGCGTTTGAAATAAAGCGGCCCACATGCACAACGAAATCCGGCTCGCGCTGCTCGCGAGTTTCGTCACCGATATCAGCACGCCGTAATAGAAGATCGCGCCCATCAGGCCGATATTCAGAATCTGCTGCAGCACGCTCGATTCGACGACGCCGAACTCCTGTTTCACCGGCTCGGGTGCCGAGTTCGTGACGAGCCCAAAGTACGTGCCGGCGATCACGTTGACCGGCAATACGAGCGACTTGGCCTTTTCCCATGCTTCGGTGCGGCCGTCGTTGCCGTCCGATTGCAGATCGGTCGCGCCTATGATCCGTTCGGTGCCGACGTTGACGACACTATCGTTCTGACTGCTCACCGCGACGCCGAAGATCATGATCGCCATCGTCGCGAACACGGTGGCAACGATCAGTTTCGCGTTTCTCGTGATGAACTGGATCGGCGCCTGCACGAACGCGAGCCCGAACGTACCGAGAATGATCAGCATGCCGCTGCGCGACAGCGCCGAGAAAATCGCGAAGCTGAGCACCGCGCACGCGAGGCCCGACAGCACGTTCTTGCGCACCAGATAGTCGACGCCGCACAGCGACGCGGCAATCGCGACGAACAGCGGGTAGTGCAGATAGCTGCCGGTCAGCGACGGCGCGCGCAGATTGTCGAAGCCGTACGTCGCGCCGGGCAGATCGATCGGGAAGACGTTCTGCTGCTGCGCGAGCGCGACACCCGCCTCGATCAGCGCGATCAGCACGAGCCCCGCATAGGCGACGCGCGGCTGCACGAAGCGCCTCTGATAGTTCGAGATCGCGTAGAAGTAGATGAACAGCGTGAAGATGAAGACGAACAGATAGGACGGCCCGAACTCACCGGTGAGCGCGAGCGTCGCGACGATCGACAGCCCGGTCGAGAACAGCATGCCCACGAGGAAGCCGAACGACAGGCGTCCTTCGTCGCGGAAGTAAGCGGCGATCGCCGTCGGCGAGACGTACCACACGAGCAGCCCGACGATGCCGCCGACCTGGATCAGATAGGCGGCGTCCTTGCCGATCAGATACTCGAGCACGCCGCGCGAGGCACACAGCACGACGGCCAGCAGATAGGCGATGGTTGCGATCATGGCGTCAGACCTGATACGCCACGGAGGCGGTGAGGTTGACCGGATCACCGCGGTAGATGCGCTCGATCACGTCCTGGAACTCATCGATTTCGCAGACGTTGAGCAAGGTGCCGTCGTGCTCGACGCCTTCCGCGCCGAGCGGCGTCGAGACGACCGGCAGTTTCGCCGCGAGCATTTCGAGCGTCTTCAGCTTGACGCCGGCGCCCGACAGCAGCGGCACCACGCCGATATCGGCGGACTCGAAGTACTTGCCCGGATTTTCGACGAAGCCGGTCACGCAAATATCGTCGCTATTCAGGCGCTTTACGCGGTCGCTCGGATCGGAGCCGACCACGAACAGCTTCAGGTGCAGGCCGCGCCGGCGCAGCGGCAGAAAAATCGTGTCGATGAAATTGAGCAGCGCCTCTTCGTTTTCACGGCGTTGCATCGCCCCCCAGAACAGGATGTTGCCTTTCTCGACCGTGTCTTTCGAGCGCCGCACTTCCTTCAGAAACGCCGGCAGTGAGATCGGCACGACCTGCAACGTGCCGACCCCGGGGTACAGGCCGTTGATCAGCTGCGCGTCCTTGCTGGACAGCACGAGCACCTTGTCGGCCAGCTTCAGCAGACGCTGCTCGAGCATGAAGGTCTGCCGCGTGAACAGCCATCCTTCGATGGACTTGACGCGCAATATGACCTGGATCTGCAAGTCATGCGCGCACATCACGATCTTCACGCCGTCGTGGAAACGCTCGCGCAGATTCTGGGCATACGCAAAGCATTGCGAGAACTCGAGCCGCACGGTGTCGTATCGGTTCCTGTCGACGAGCTCGCAGAGGAACTTGCCGATCGCGGGCTTATAGCGCGAGAACAGGCGCGGCGAAAAAGTCAGCGGATTCGCGAGGAACGACGGAATCAGGTCGAACCGGCTCACGTACTGGATGTACACGTTGCGCACGTTCGCGCGGAACTCGATGGCTTTTTCGTCGACCGGCACGCGCGACACGATCAGCACGTCGAGCTCCGATTCCGCGCTCAGTTTGATCAGGTAGTCGTAGGCCAAACGGTGGCCAGCTTGCGGCGCATTTTTCTGAGGCAGAAAAGGCGTGACAAATAGCTGTTTCATCCGAGTAGTCCCTTGCCTGTACGGTACGCGCTCGGTAAGCGCGGCCGTAAGATCCCTTCGCATTGCCATGTTGCTGTTCTGATCGGTCCAGTCGGGCGCTACGCCCCGCACCGCGGGCGCGTCGCGAACCAGGCGCCCGGGCTTATCTGTCGTACGGTTTGTAGATGTAGGCCGCGTAGCGATAGCGTCCGTAGCCGTAGCTGTAGCGTCCCGGCCGCATCCGCAGTCCGTTCATGATCACGCCGCGCACCGGCAGGCCGACCTTCTGCATCTGGCGGACCGACTCACGCAGCTCGCCGATGCCCGTGACACCCTGACGCGCGACGAAGAACGTCGTACCTGCCACGCAGGCGAGCCGGACCGCATCCGCGGCGAGCAGCACCGGCGGTCCGTCGAGCAGCACGACGTCGTAGCCGGTCGCGACCTGGCGCAGCACCGCTTCGAGCCGTGTGTTCGACAGCACGTCGCTCGGGCTCGCCACCTGGCGGCCGCTCGCGATGAAGTCGACACCCTGGAAACGGGTCGCGCGAATCAGCTCCTCGGGACGGTACGCGCCCTGGATCAGATCGGTGAGGCCGGGACCGCGATCGCCGCCGAGATGCCGATGCAGGAAGCCGCGACGCAGGTCGCCGTCGATCAGCAGGACGCGCTTGCCGGTCGCGCCGATTACCGCGGCGAGATTCAGCGACACGAACGACTTGCCGATGCCCGGCGTCGGGCCCGTGATCAGCACGATATGGTTGCGCGCCTTGGTCATCGTGAATTCGAGCGCGGTGCGAAAGCCACGCAGACTTTCGATGGCCGGATCGATCACCGCTTCGCCCGCAAGCACGAGCGCCTTCGATTCCGGACGGCGACGGCTGTGCGCGAACCGCTCTTCCTGACGGCTGAACGGCACGCTCGCGTAGACCGGCAAACCGGTGCGCAGCTCGACTTCGTATGGATCGTCGATCGCGTCGAACAGACGCTGACGCACGAGCGCGATCACCGAGCCGACGAACACGCCCAGCATCAGCGCGCCGATGATGATCAGCAGCGGCTTGGGCCGCACCGGCGTATCGGGCGCGACGGCGCCGTCGACGATGCGCACGTTGCCGGACTTACCCGCCTTGATCAGCTTCAGCTGTTCGAGCGTATTGCGCAGCGACGTATCGAGCTCGGTGCCGACCTGCACGTCGCGCTGCAGGCGCAGCACGTTCTGTTCGAGCGGCGGCAGCGCTTGCGTCCGGCTCGCGAGATCTTTCGCTTCCTGTTGCGCCGCATGCAACTGCGCGTTGACCGACTGCACGGCCGGATGCTGGTCGGTGAAGCGCGTCAGCAGTTCATTGCGCTTCTGTTGAAGTTCCGCGAGCCGCGTCTGCGCCTGAACCGACAGTTGCAGCAGGTTGGTCGCTTCCTCGCCGAGATCGACGGTGCCATGCTTCGCGCGGAAGTCGTTGAAGCGCGTTTCCGAAGCGGAAAGCTGCTGGCGCATTTCCGGAAGCTGTATTTCGAGGAAACGGATCGAACGCTCCGCTTCCTCGGATTTGCGCTTCAGGTTCTGGCTCACGTATTCGCCAGCGATGGTCGCGAGAATCGCGCTGATCTTCTTCGGATCGCTGCCTTCGAGCGACACGCCGAGGATGTCCGATTCCTTGCCTTTTTCCGAGATCGTCAGTTCCTTGCGCAGCTTTTCGGTCGTCGTCAGCGCGGACTGGCGCCGCACTTCGAAGGTCGCGCCGGGCTTCGCCTCGATCCGGTCGACGACGAGCGTGAGCGGCCCGTAGTTGGTCGTCGCGCTCAGCGCTTGGCCGACCGTGCCTTCGAGCTTCAGCTTGCCGTATTGCAGCTCGTAGCTCGATCCCTCGCCCATCTTCAGCACGAACGGACGGTCGAATAGCTCTTCGGGGACGTCGAATTTCGACACCGTGATGCGCTCGTTGCCGTACACGTAGCCGTGCGGTCCCGGCGTCGACAGATGATCGGAATGACGGCCGAGCCAGCGGCCGAACAGCGGGAAGTAGCGCGGCGCCGCTTCGATGTCGAGATTGAGCTTGTCGACCGCGCGGCCCACCACCATGCGCGAGCCGATCACCTGTGCCTCGCCTGACGTCGCGGTCTTCACGTCGAACATCGCGGACACGTCGCCGATCACGCTCCTGGACGAGGTACCCGCGTTCTCCTCGACCTGCACCAGAATGTCCGCGCGATACACGGGTTCGGAGAACACCGAATAAGCGATGCCGAGCGCGACCGCGATGGCCGTCGTGATGGCAATCAGCTTGCGATTGTCGTACAGCGCATCCAGATAATTCGCGAAGCCTGCCGGCGCATGTTCGCTGTTGTTGTTCCGGCTATCGAATGGTGCACTGCTTTGGTTCATGCGAGTTCTCCCAAAGTCTCGACGGTTTGCCACTTGTTCCCGGCGCCGGGACCGGCACGTCGCCGCATCCAGTCACGCCTGTGTCCAGCGAGCTGACCGCCTCGATCGGACGGGGGTAGCTGATTTCCGCCACATCGGCTACCTTTGTGTGTAACAGCGCCTATGCGAGGTCGGCTCTTTTCCCTAACATCGCATCACATGCTTTCTTACGGATCCCGAAATGAAAAAACTTCTTGCCGCCGTAATGCCCGTCTTGCTGAGCGCCCAGGTGGGTTACGCCCAGAGCATCGTGTCCGCCGCCTCTTCGGCTTATGCGCCGAGTTATGTCGCCAAACACTCGCAACTCGACGCGATGACGCCTCATGCGGCCAGTTCCACCACGCTCTACGGCTCCTCGTCGGATTTCGCGTACGCTAAAAAGAACCGCTATGTCGCGCCCAACGTGTACACCCAAACCAAAAACAGCCTTCCGAAGCAGAAACGTACAAGCGTTGCACAGCCTGTCCGCGGCAAGAACTCAGCGGACCCCTACGGCAGCGATTTGTGGAATTCAGACCAGACCTACGCGTCTCCCGAGACCGCCGATCCGTACAGCGTGCGCTGAGTTGTAGCGCATCACCGTCTGGACCCCCCGTATCGCCGATGTGGCCGCTTGCGGCCACATTCCTGTTTGGTTTGAACCGACTGCCGGGCCCGGTCGCGAAGATTCCCCGATTAGCCGCGTCTCGTCCGCCGTCTTTCCACGCAAACGCTCACGACATGCACATGCTTTTGTTCTGACGAGTCTGGCTTTTTCGCCGACCCATTGAGCCGGTCATCGCCAACTCCGCGCCGTCACCGCGGCCTCGTTTACTCTGTCGAGCCACGCGCTTCAGCGCTCGATAAAATGCCTTTCCATGGCGATCATAATATTCAGAGAGCCCGTCCTTACAACGTTCGGCAGCGCACACAAAAGCCGATTGCTACAGGATTGCTTCAGACAAATCACGCGATAAAAAGCACGTGTTTAAAACGACGATAACGGCACGGATATACACGCCGTTTGCCACAATCAGCGCCGACTATTTTCAGGGCACCGGACGCGGATTATCCGCATAGCGCGCGCGACGGCGCGACGGCGAGACGTGCGTCGAACTTTCGCCGATGTGCATGATTTCAGCCAGACGCCGCGCGTAATGCTCGGGCAGATATTCTTCGACGTCGTACTTTCTGTGCTCATCGGCCAGATGAATGGCGAGTTCGCCGAGCGCCTGTTTCAGACTGCCCGGATCGAACTTGAACTTGATCTTGTTGCCGACCGATTCCGCGGTCACCGCCATGCTGCCGCCATCGCGAACCAGCACCGGCAGACCGAGCATCGCCGCCTCGATCACGACAAGCGGCGCGTTCTCCGCGCCCACCGACGGCACGACCACCGCATCGGCGAACTCGCGCATGGCGGGAAACAACTGCTGCTGCGGCATCGTGCCGAACAGGATCAGCTTGCGCTGTGCGATCAGCGACGCGTAGCGCTGCTCGATCGCCGCGCGGTCCGGGCCGTCGCCGTACACGCCGATGCAATTGATGCGCTCGAAGCCCGTCGCCTCGCAGAGCGTCAGAAATTGCAGCAGGCCTTTCTCCGGCGAGATCCGTCCGACGAACGCGATGTTGAAGCGCTCCTTGTCACGCACCGTGACGATTGGCATCGCGCTCGGCACCGCCGACGGATTGTGCACGATGACCGTATTCTCGATGCCGACGCGATGCAGCGCCTGCTGCATGAACAGGCTCGGGCACAAGATCCTGTCGAACACGCGCGCGGGCTGATAGGCCGCGCGCACCGCGTGCC
The DNA here is from genome assembly GCF_014201025.1 of Paraburkholderia sp. MM5384-R2. Taxonomy (NCBI): domain Bacteria; kingdom Pseudomonadati; phylum Pseudomonadota; class Betaproteobacteria; order Burkholderiales; family Burkholderiaceae; genus Paraburkholderia; species Paraburkholderia sp. MM5384-R2. The sequence continues at coordinate 36,196 of NZ_JACHDI010000036.1, read as the reverse complement.
ACCACGCCTTCGTCATCAGATCGTGCACGAGGCCCTTCGGCGTCGGCCGCAACGTGAAGACCGCGCGTGTGCGCAGCACGTCGAGCGGCAGAATGATCGGACGCTTATCCTTGTCGAAGTACTGCAGCGACGGGTTGTAGTAGACGAGGTGATAGTCGTGGCAGGTGTGATACGCGCGATAACCGAACTGACGCTCGTGCCGCGCGATCACGCTGAGAATCGAAGGCGACAGCACGTTGTGGTAGTTGTGCACCATCAGCCGATGCGGCCGGAAACGATGCAGCGCCTTTTCGAGCGCGCGCGCGGCGGTCGTGTTCCAGGAGCGCGACAGCATCGTCGAGCGCGCGGAAAACTGGCTATCGTCGAAACGCTCGACCTCGACGCCGGGCAGCGTGCCCAACAGCTCGGCCGATTGTTGATAGACCACTTCCGCGCCGCCCATGTGCGCGTAATCGTTGATCACCAGTACCCTGCAGCGCTGCATGTCCCCTCCTGTCGTATGCCCCTCGTGCCGTCTCGCGAAAAACCCCGACGGCGTTGCCCGGACGAATCGCTTCGTCCAGGCGCTCCCTCTGTTCAAAACTGCGGAAACTTGCCGCGCCAGCCTCCACCCTCGCGCAGATAGCGCAGAAACAGCGCAATGCCGCTCAATTGCGCCGCGAAGCGCAGCGTCGATGCCGCATCGTCGATGATGATCGTGCGCAGCCGGTACGGATCGGTGTGCTGATCGTTCCAGCCGATGTCGCAGGTGCGCGCGGTTTTGAAGCCGGCGGCCCGCACGAACTCCACTTCGCGTTCGCCGTAATTGCCGTTCGGATACGCGAAGTGCTCGCACGGTTGTTGCAGCAGCGCCGCGATCTCATGGCGGCTGTCGCGGATCTCGGCCTCGCTTTCAGCGTCGCTGCAATGCGTGAGGATCGGATGGAAGCGCGTATGCGCCTGGAAGTCGATGTGCTCGCGCATCGCCTGCATCGCTTCGATCGACAGGCCGGTCGGCCGGTCGTCGCCGTCCTGCTGGTAGCCTTGGGCCGCCAGCGCGGCGAGGCGCTCGTCGTTCGTCATCCGCTTCAGACGTTCATGGCCGACGCGCAGCGAGCCCGGATGCAGCCACCAGTGACTGCGCGGCCGTCCGACGATGCGGCTGCACAGGAAGATCGTCGGGCGCACGTTGTGCTTGATGAACACCGGCAACAGCTTCCCGTTGCCCGCGTGGCCGTCGTCGAGCGTGATCGCCACGCGTGGCCGGCCGCGGCCGGGCGCGCTGACGTCGGTCAACGGCACGAACTCGCACAGCTTGCCGAGATAAGTCAGGTGACGGTCGAGCGTGTCCGGATCGGGATCGTGATAAAGCAGCACGGCCACGCGATCGCGCCACAGCACCTTGCGCGTGAACCACGCCAGACCCGAAATCAGGACGAAGCCCGCCAGCATCTCCTTCACGAGCATCTTGTAGCGCTTCATGCGGCGCCCGCGGTAGCTGTCGGACAGGTGCGAGCGCGCGGGCGCGCCCGTTGCTTGGGTTTTATTCACCTGAGCGCTCCGGCATGGGTGCATGGGCGACGGGCCACGTGCGTTGCCGCGCACCCGCTTTCAACGAACCGATAATGTGCCGCGCCACGGTCGGCGACGCGTGCTTGGTTCCATAGACGAAGCGCATCACGGGCCCGAAGCTGTGCGCGCACGCGGGTCCGATCACATAGAGGCCGCGCACGCGCGTTTCGTAGTGCGACGTCAGGTCGGGCATGCCGCCCTGATTCGAAATCGCGTCGGCCAGATCTTTGGACAGGAACGCGTGCTGCCGCATGTCGGTTTTGAAACCGGTCGCGGCGATCACGTGATCGGCACTCACCCGCGCTTGCTTGCCGTCGCTCAGCACGTTCAGTACGACGCGGTCGTTTTCGACCGCCGCGGAGCGCACCACGGCGCGATGCGAGATCTGCACCTTGCCGACCACGCGATCGTGCAGCCACCACGCGCCGGACGCGCCGTACGTGTGCTCCATGATCTGCTTGCGGCGTCGCGGATCGAGCATGTGGAACACGCCGGGACACTCGGACAGGAACAGCGAGCGCCAGCCGCGCCCCAGTCCCGCGTCGGGCCCCTTGATGCGCGACAGGATGTTGCGACCGCCGTGCGGCCGCTCATGCCACACCACGCTGCTCTCGCGCATCAGCACGTGCGCGCGCGCGCCAAGTTCGTTGAGCAACGCGGACAGCCCGAGCGCCGACTGCCCGCCGCCGACGATCGCAATGTCCTTGCCGCGCGCCCATTCGAGGTTCCCATACAGCTCCGAATGCGACGCATATTGCGCCGGCAAGTCCCGCAGCGCCGGCGGGGTTTGCGCGAAGCCCTTCAGGCCGAGCGCGATCACGACTCTGCGCGCGGCGAGCGAGCGGCCGTCGCTGAGCGACAGCTGGAACTGATCGCCGACGCGGCGCAATGCGAGCACGTCGACCGGCTCGATTTCGCCGACCAGATTCGACTGGAACCACAAGCCGTACTCGACGAAGGTTTCGAGCGGCAGCGCCATGCCGAGCGGTTGGTAAGGCAGTCCTTTCAGGCGGCAGTAGTCTTCGACGGTAAAGCCGCTGCGCGGCGCGTGCAGGCTCGACGCGAAAGCCTCGGAGCGCAGCAGCATGCCGGGCGGCATGTAGTTGCGCCACGCTCCCATCGGTTCCCCGAGGATCTGGTGATCCACGCCGGCGGCCTTCAGATGCGCGGCAAGAGATGACCCGTAGGGCCCCGCGCCAATGATGATGGTATCGGTCAAAGACATGCTGGTCTCCAGGGGAACGGCTTTCGTTGCCAGCGTCAGGCTTTGGCCTGATGCGACTCGGGCGCCCTGATCGCTTTTTTCCAGCTGCGCTTCATGCGCCGCAGCGGATTCATCACGACATAGTGCTGCAACGCTGGGAACGGATCGGTCCAGCGGAAATAGCCATCGAAAATTTTCGTGCGCTCGCTCAGCAATTCGGGCGGCGGCCGGTCGGAAAACGTCGCGCGCCACGCAACCGGTTGCCGGCTCGGGCGCTCGACGGGCAATGGCAGGCCGAGTTCATGGCGGTACGCGGCAAGCGGAATGTTGACGCCGCACAGCGTCGCGATCTCCTCCTGCCAGTCCGTGCGGCCGACCGTGGGCTCGACCATCACGAACTCGTTGTAGTTGTCGTCCCACTTGTACTCGATGCTGCCCATGCCGTCGAAACCGGCCAGCTCGGCGAAGCGCCGCGTCAGCGGTTCGAGCGTCCCGCGCGCTTCGGGCGCGGCCACGCAGATCGCGGTATTGCCGACACCCGGCGGCGAGCTCAACACCTTGCGGCCGGTGAACATGCTGACCATGTTGCCGTCGGCGCCGCGATAGAACAGCGTGAAGTGGATGTTGCTGTCAGGCCCCTCGATCCACTCCTGCGCGATGATGCCGCCCGGCGTCGCGAGCATCGCGATAGCGCGATCGCGTGCATGCTGCAGCATGTCGACGCGCACCGCGCGTTCTTTCTCGCCGCGCAGCACGTTGCGCTTGTCGTCCGGTTTCAGCACGCACGGGTAGCGCAATTCGGCCAGCCGTTCAATGTCGGCAAGCTTGTCGAGCACGACCGAGCGCGGCACCGGAAAGCCATGCCGCTGCGCGAATTCGTGAAAGCGCGCCTTGCTCGACAACATCTTGACGGTGTCGTCGGCCGGCAGGCGGAACCGATACCAGTGCGACAAAGCCGCCCGATTTTCCGACACCGCATGCACCGCGTCTTCGTCGGTCAGAATCAGAACTGGCAGACGATCGAACCGCTTGCCGAGTTCGATCATTTCATCAACGAATATTTTCCCGACAAAACTCTTTACCTGATGCGCATGAACGTGTCGGCACCACGTCGCCGCGCGGGTCCTCGTATCGACTGCGATAACCGGAACGCGGGCCTGCGCGAGCGATCGCGCCACCCCCAGCCCGTTCAACTCTGCTCCAACGATAACCCCTGCCGATTGACCTGAGTCGTATGCGCTCGCCATAGTGTCGATATCCCTGCTTCGTACGTGCGCGGACCCTCGAAGACAGACTTCGAGACTCCACGCGATCGAATTATCGAATCGGATAGAAATCCTTTTTTGTCGCCTCGCGGGGGCGCTTTGGCGTTAAAGCTTGGTTCCGGCGGCATGCATGCATGAGCGCGGCAGGCACGTCCTGGCACGCGCCGTGTGTCGAATCATGGTCTTGCGATTTACCGCAGCGTGAGCATTGCGCTGCTCTTGCCTTGACCTACTTTACGTTTCGGCCTGATCTCGATACGTGCGCCGGCGCACAGAGAACAATAGAAAGTAAGAAAGGAAAAAAACCTTTTAGAAAGGCGCAGAGCCTTATTCCGTAACGGTTTCGGAGATTTCGCCATTGTTATGTAAAAAGGTTGCGAAGCATTAATTTATTGCAACGCGATAATGGCGGGAAAAAACTTTCTAATGGGACTATAAAGTGCTGGATCGCACAAAAGATACGCGCTGCGAATGCTATTCGTAGCGCATCGGAAAAATGCTTATTTACCTTCGCTCAAGCCGCGCTCGAGCGCCGCGACACCCGCCGGCAGATCGACCTTGACGCCGAGATCGACCATCGTGCGGCCCAGCGCATGCACGGTGCGAAACAGGTTGTGCTCGCGGCACTGTTCGCCCATCTGGCCGATACGTACGATCGGCAGACCGAACGAGCCGGAGATTTCCACCTGATGCTGCCGCGAGATATGCGCGCAGACGTCGGCGGGACTGAGGCCGTCCGGCACGTCGATGCCGACCACCGAATTCAGGCGGCAATTCTCCGGCGCATACAGTTGCAGGCCCAGCGCGGTGACGCCTTGTTGCAACGCGAGCGAGCATTTCAGATGGCGCGCGAAGCGCTTCTCCAGCGTCTCCGCGCAGACGAGCCGCAGCGCCTCGTGCAGCGCGAGCACGCCCGACACCGGCGCCGTGTAGTGATACCCGGCGTTGTGCCAGAAATTTTCCGCCAGCGACGCATCGAGGCACCAGTGCGTATTGGGCGCCGTGCGGCCTTTGACGCGCGCCCAGGCGGCGTCTGAAAACGCAATCAGCGACACGCCCGGAATCGATGACAAGCCCTTCTGGCCGCCGGTGATCACCGCGTCGATGCCCCAGGTATCCATTTCGAGCGGCATCGTGCTCAGCGTGCAGACAGCGTCGACGATCACGAGCGCGCCCGCTTCCTTCGCAAGCGCGGCGATGTCTTTCAGATGATGATTCCACACGGTGTTCGAGGTCTCGCCCTGCACGACCGTGACGACCTCGGGACGCTCGCGGCGCAGCGCGTCGGCGATCTGGTCGAGACTCGCGACCGTGCGGTCCGCGACTTCGAGCATGCTCACGCGCGCGCCGACGCGCCGGCCCATTTCGCCCATGCGGTCGCTGAAGAAGCCGTTCTTGATGCACAGCATGCGCGTGCCTTCCCACGCGAGATTGGAGATCGCCATCTCCATCGCGCCCGATCCCGGTCCCGCGACGCCGAGCACCCACTTCGACTGCGTCTGGAACACGTAGCGCGCCATCGTTTTCACCTGGTTCACCACCTTCGCCATCGTGCCGCCCAGATGATTGATCACGATCGCATTGGCCTTCGCGACCGCGGCGGGAATCGGCACGGGGCCGGCGCCCATCATCAGCAGCGGTTCTTCGGGAAGGATGGCGTCGAGCGATTCGACAATCGGACAGGGGACGGACGAAGCAACGGTAGTGGAGGTCGAAGTCGGCATGATCGGTATATGAATGTGAAGCGCAAAGGAACGAACGGCCTCGCAGCAGGCACGCCGCTCGAGGCCGTTCGTCCGATCATTCACCGAACCGTGCGATTGCGCAAGTTTTTTGGCCAGGGTAGCCAGCCGTCATGCGCGAGCGGTACCCGCGTTCACCACATCACCCTACTCTTTCATTCGCGAAGTCGCCTAACATCGAGAAACAGCTTCTTCGGAGCCCGATATGCGCACGATCCTGTTCAGCAGTCGTCAATACGACGTCGATACATTCACCGAGGCCAATGCCGCGCATGGCTATGAACTGCATTTCCAGGAATCCCCTCTCGACAGCGAGACCGCGATCCTCGCGCATGGCTACGACGTGGTCTGCCCGTTCGTCAACGACAGCGTCGACGCCGCCACGCTCGAACGGCTTCATGCGGGCGGCACGCGCATGATCGCGCTGCGCTCGGCGGGCTTCAATCACGTCGACCTCGCGGCGGCCGAGCGGCTCGGCATGCCGGTCGCACGCGTACCGGCCTACTCGCCGTACGCGGTCGCCGAACATGCGGTGGGGCTGATTCTCGCGCTGAACCGGCGCCTGCCGCGCGCGGTCGCGCGCACGCGTGAAGGCGACTTCTCGCTGCATGGGCTGCTCGGCTTCGACCTGCATGGCAAGACGGTCGGCGTGATCGGCGCGGGCATCATCGGCCGGGTGTTCGCGCGCATCATGGCGGGCTTCGGCATGCAGGTGCTCGCCTACGATCCGGGGCCGCCGGCCGACGAACTGCTCGCGCTCGGCGCGCGCTACGTGCCGCTCGATACCTTGCTCGCCGAATCGGACGTCGTCAGTCTGCATTGCCCGCTGTTGCCCGACACCTATCACCTGATCGACCGCGCCGCGCTGGCGAAGATGAAGCGCGGCGCGATGCTGATCAACACCGGGCGCGGCGGGCTCGTCGAGGCGAACGCACTGATCGGCGCGTTGAAGGACGGCCAGCTCGGCCATCTCGGGCTCGACGTGTACGAGGAAGAAGGCGGCATCTTCTTCGAGGATCATTCGAATCTGCCGCTACAGGACGACGTGCTCGCGCGTCTGTTGATGTTTCCGAACGTGATCGTCACCGCGCACCAGGCGTTCTTCACGCGCGAGGCGATGACCGAGATCGCGCAGACCACGCTCGCGAACATCGCGGCGTGGCAGGCGGGCACGCCGCGCAACCTGGTGCAGGCGGGGTAGCCGTGATAACCGTGGCGTGCGCGAATTGCCGCGGACCGCGAAAGTCAGACGTCGCTGTCGCTGCCCGACTGGGTCGCGCGAATCGCGGTGCGGGCATCATCGGCCGCGCCGCACAGCTCACGCAGCAATCCCGCCTCGCGCTCGTGCACTTCGACCGGACACCAGCGCGCGCCCGCCTCGGCCAGATAGCGCGCGCGATGCTGGCCATTGCGAAACGCCACCACCCCCTCGCGCTCGATGCCGACCCAGCCGAGCAATCCCGGCGCGCGACGCGTGGAGATCGTCACGTAGGGCATCTGCGGAATCCGCGGGCTGTCAGGATCGAGAAACTCGCGAATGCCGCGGACCTTGCCCGCGTGCCATTCGGCGACCGGCTTCAGCACGTAATCGGTGTTGTCGCGATTCGCGCACAGGAGCAGCTTGCGCAGATCGACGAGCACGACCTGATGACGTGTGCCGTCGGTGACGAAGACGCGCTTCAGACGCACATGGTCGTACCACGCATGCTCGTGCAACGGCACGATCCAGACAGTTTCGGCGCAGCCCGGGGCGCGGGCCGGCGATGAATTGGGCAAAGGCAGGGACAAAGGCAGGCTCGGCAAGCTGGCGGCAGGACGCCAGAGCATTAATAGAGCGCTAACGCTACGAGCCGGACGTGACGGAAACATGACAGCCTACCGGATTAATTACGCTGCATGAGCACATGGCAACACTGCCTGATCGACAGGCAAACAGGGAGCTTCAGATACCCTTCAGGTATACATAACGATGATAGCCTTCCAATATTTCGATAACCATGTGCGAATCGAGTCGAATGACGGCAACGGCGTCGCTACGATCGTGCTGGAGAGGCCCGCGCGGCGCAATGCGGTCGATCGGCAGGTGGCCGAGGCGTTGAGCGCTGCGTTCAGCCGCTTCGAGGCCGAGCCGGCGTGGCACGCGGCCGTGCTGTTCGGCGCGGGCGGCACGTTTTGCGCGGGCGCGGACCTCGGCGCGCTCGCCGACGCTACGCGCCGCAATGAGCTGCACGCGGACGGCAGCGGCCCGGGGCCGATGGGACCGACACGCACATGCTTCAGCAAGCCGGTGATCGCCGCGATCGCCGGCTATGCGGTGGCGGGTGGGCTCGAGCTTGCCGCGATGTGCGACCTGCGCGTCGTCGAGGAAGATGCGGTGCTCGGCGTGTTCTGCCGGCGTGTCGGCATTCCGCTGATCGACGGCGGCACGATCCGGCTGCCGCGACTGATCGGTCTGTCGCGTGCGCTCGATCTGATCCTGACCGGCCGCGCGGTCGATGCGCGCGAGGCGCTTTCGTTCGGGCTCGCCAACCGCGTGGTGCCGAAGGGCGAAGCGCGCGCGGCTGCCGAGCAACTGGCCGCGGAGCTCGCCGCGTTTCCGCAGGCGGCGCTGCTCGCCGATCGTCGCTCCGCGCTCGAGAACAGCACGCTGGACGATCTCGCCGAGGCATTGCGGCGCGAAGGCGCGGGCGGCTACGCGGCGGTCTTCGCCGAAGGCGTGGCGGGCGCGGCGCGCTTTGTGTCCGGCGCGGGCCGTCATGGCGACACGTTCGACGCGGATCGCGGATAAGACGGCGCCGCGCGATCGGTGACAGGTTTGCAATCGCCGGTCGCGACACCCCCGCGCGCACGAGACCTGGGTTACCCGACCGCCGCGTTCCACAAAAAACAACAGCTTTCCGGACAGCCGGCAAGCCAGATTTGACTTAGGTAGAATCCCCTACTGTTTTTCCCTGGCCGGCGACAGCGTTTCCGCCTTCGGAATCGCCCGCCCGGCGCCCGTTGTTCGCGCCGCTTCACGCGTCACACCCCATCATCGCCATGCCTTTGCCTCTACTTGCCCTCGCCGTCGCCGCGTTTGGAATCGGTACCACCGAGTTCGTCATCATGGGCCTGTTGCCCGATGTCGCGCGCGATCTGTCCGTGTCGATTCCGGCGGCTGGCCTGCTGGTGTCCGCGTATGCGCTCGGCGTCACGATCGGCGCGCCGATCGTCGCGATCGCGGTTGCCAACATGCCGCGCAAAAAGGCCCTGATGAGCCTGATCGGCGTGTTCATCGTCGGCAATCTGCTGTGCGCGATCGCGCCCGGCTACGCGGTGCTGATGGCCGCGCGCATCGTCACCGCTTTCTGCCACGGCGCGTTTTTCGGCATCGGCTCGGTGGTCGCGGCCGGGCTCGTCGCTCCGAATCGCCGCGCGCAGGCAATCGCGCTGATGTTCACCGGCCTCACGCTCGCCAACGTGCTCGGCGTGCCGCTCGGCACCGCGCTCGGCCAGGCGGTCGGCTGGCGCGCCACTTTCTGGGCCGTGACCGGCATCGGCGTGCTGGCGGCGGCCGCGCTCGCGGTGTGCCTGCCCGCGAAGATCGAGATGCACAAGGCGAGCCTCGTGCGCGAATTCAGCGTGCTGAAGAACCCGCAGGTGCTGATGGTGCTCGGTATCAGCGTGTTCGCGTCGGCGAGCCTGTTTTCGACCTTCACCTACATCACGCCGATTCTCGAAGACGTGACCGGCTTCACGCCGCACGCGGTCACCCTGGTGCTGCTCTTGTTCGGCCTAGGCCTGACGGTCGGCAGCACGCTCGGCGGCAAGCTCGCGGACTGGCGGCTGATGCCCTCGCTGGTCGCGTTCCTGATGGCGATCGTCGTGATCCTGTGCGTGTTCGCGGGCACGATGCACGCGCGCACTCCGGCGATGCTGACCGTGTTCGTGTGGGGGGTGCTCGCATTCGCGATCGTGCCGCCGCTGCAGATGCTGATCGTCGATCGGGCGAGCCACGCGCCGAATCTGGCGTCGACGCTGAACCAAGGGGCGTTCAACCTCGGCAACGCGACCGGCGCATGGCTCGGCGGCATGGCGATCGGCGCCGGCGCGCCGCTGACGACGCTGCCGTGGGTCGGCGTCGCGACCGCGCTCGGCGCGCTGTTGTTGACGTTGTGGTCGGTGTCGATCGAACGGCGGGTGGCGGTGGCGGGGTGAGCTTGCCGGCTCGAAGTCATGGTTCGAGAGACAGCGATTACACCGTTCTGCTGCGGTCGCCGAGTTGACGAATAGACGCTAATCGCTGGCTTTTGCGATCTATACGTAGGGTGATAATCTCAACCCACGTTGCGCGGACACTCGACAAACGGCCCATATTTCGTGGCGCCGCCGCAAGCAACGGGGAGTCCGCCATGGTCTCGATGCGCCTGTTGCTCCGTGCCAGCCTGTTGGGCACGGCGATCGCGGTAGCCGCGATCGTCGCGGCGAACTGTGGAGGCGGCGGAGGCGGAAACAGCAGTGCCCCGACGGGCGCGAGCGTCGGCGCCGGCGGCGCATCCGGCGCATCGACTCCGGCCGCAGCGAGCGGCGGCAGCACCACCAGCGGTGGCACCACGAGCGGCGGCACCACCACCGGTAGCACCGGCGGCTCGGGCAGCGGCTCGGGCACCCCGACGGGCGGCACATCGGCGGCAGCCGTGCGCGACGTGCTCACCTATCACGACGACATCGCGCGCACCGGCCAGAACCTCGGCGAAACCACGCTGACGCCCGCCAACGTGGCGGCTTCGACGTTCGGCAAGGTCGGCTTCTTTAGCGTCGACGGCAAGGTCGACGCGCAGCCGCTATTCGTCGCCGCGCTGGCGATCGCGGGCGGCACGCACAACGTGCTGTACGTCGCGACCGAGAACGACAGTGTGTACGCATTCGATGCCGACACCGGCGCGACCCTGTGGCAGGTGCGCACACTCGGCACCGGCGAAACCCCGAGCGACGACCTCGGCTGCAGCCAGATCGTGAACACCATCGGCATCACCTCGACACCGTTGATCGACCGTTCGCGCGGCACGCACGGCACGATCTACGTCGTCGCGATGTCGAAGGACGCGGCCGGCGGCTACCATCATCGCATTCACGCGCTCGACCTCGCGACCGGCGGCGAGCTGCTGAACGGTCCCACCGAAGTCGCCGCCTCTTACCCGGGCAGCGGCGCGGGAAATACGAACGGCGTCGTGCCGTTCACCTCGTCGTTGTACGCGGAGCGCGCGGGGTTGCTATTGCTCGGCAACACGGTCTACACGACGTGGACCTCGCACTGCGACGACGGCGGCTATACGGGCTGGATCATGGGCTACGGCGCCGACACGTTGCAGCAGACCACCGTGCTCAACCTGACGGCTAACGGCATCGGCGGCGCGATCTGGATGAGCGGCGCGGGACCGGCGTCGGACGGCTCGTCGATCTATCTGCTCGATGCCAACGGCACGTTCGACACGACGATGACGTCGAGCGGCTTCCCCGCCAGCAAGGATTTCGGCAATACGTTTCTGAAGCTCGGCACGGCGGGAGGCCTGTCGGTGGCGGACTACTTCGCGATGACGAACGTCGTGCAGGAGGCCAACGACGACATCGACCTCGGCTCCGGCGGCGCACTGGTGCTGCCGGACCTGACCGACGCGAACGGCACCGTACAGCATCTGACGCTCGGCGCGGGCAAGGACAGCACCATCTACGTGCTGAATCGCGACTCGATGGGCAAGTTCAACCCGGCGGCCGACAACATCTATCAGGAGATTCCCGCGCAGCTTGCCGGCGGCGAGTTCGGCATGCCCGCCTATTTCAACGGGCGCGTGTATTTCGGCTCGGTCGGCGATCATCTGAAGGCGTTCACCGTGACCAACGCGAAGCTGTCGATCACACCGACCGCGCAAAGCGCGATGACGTTCGCCTATCCCGGGACGACGCCGAGCATCTCGGCGAACGGCACCACGAACGGCATCGTGTGGGCCGCCGAAAACGGCACCGTCGCGGCCTTGCATGCGTTCGACCCGATCACGCTCAACGAGCTGTACAACAGCAACCAGATGGGCACGCGCGATCAGTTCGGCACGGGCAACAAGTTCATCACACCATTGATCGCAAACGGCAAGGTGTATGTCGGCACGACGAATGGGGTGGCCGTATTCGGGTTGCTGGGTGGGTGAAGCGGACAACGCGCCGATTCATTGCGGCCCGGTACGCCCAAGGTCTCGCACAACCGACGAGGGCCGGCATACCGCGCCGGCCCTCGCTCATCGTGACTGCCGCGCGCTCACGCTCGCGCCGGCAGAATCTCTGCGGCACACGCGCCGAACCCCACGCGATACCCGTCGCCCTGGCACCAGCCGACGAGCGTCAACTCATCGCCGTCCTCGATGAACGTGCGCGTGCCGCCCTCCTTCAACGCCAGCGGCTTCTTGCCGTTCCACGTCAGCTCCAGCAGGCTGCCGTACGAATCCTCGGTCGGCCCGCTGATCGTCCCCGAGCCCATCAGGTCGCCCACCCGCGTATTGCAGCCCGCCACCGTGTGATGCGCGAGCTGCTGCGCCATCGTCCAGTACATGTATTTGAAGTTGGTCCGGGCGATCGTGCTCGCTTGCCGCGCGGGTTGCGCACGCAATGTCACTTCGAGGTGAATGTCGAACGCATGCTTTCCTCGATGCCGCAAATAGGCGAGCGGCTCTGGCTCCTGCACCGGCTGCGCGACGCGGAAGGGTTCGAGCGCATCGAGCGTGACGACCCACGGTGAGATCGTCGTCGCGAAGGTCTTCGCATTGAATGGGCCGAGCGGCACGTATTCCCATTGCTGGATGTCGCGCGCGCTCCAGTCGTTCAGCAGCACCATGCCGAAAATGTGCGCCTCCGCGTCCTCGCACGCGATCGGCTCGCCCAGCGCATTGCCGCCGCCGATGATGAAACCCGTCTCCAGTTCGATATCGAGCTTGCGGCTCGCGCCGAACACCGGACGCTCCTGGTCGGGCAACTTCAACTGACCATTCGGACGACGCACCGGCGTCCCGCTCACGACCACCGACGATGCCCGTCCGTTGTAGCCGATCGGCATCTCCGACCAGTTCGGCAGCAGCGCATGCTTCGGATCGCGGAACATCGCGCCGACATTGGTCGCGTGTTCCTTCGATGAATAGAAATCCGTGTAGCCCGGAATCTGCACCGGCAGATGCAGACGCGCATCGGCCGCGCGCACGAGCACCTTCGCGCGCAACGCGGCATCGTCGCGCAGCGTCGCGGTGTCGCGCGCGAGCAGTTGGCTCAGCTGGATACGCACGCTGCGCCACACGTCGCGGCCAAGCGCGATGAAATCGTTCAGCGCATCGCGCGCGAACACGTTGTGCGCCGGCACGTTCAGCAGACCCGCGGCCTGCAATCCGGCGAGATCGACGATCCGATCGCCGATCGCGACGCCCACGCGACGCGCGTCGTTGCCACGGTCGCTGAAAATGCCGAACGGCAGGTTCTGGATCGGGAAGTCGCCAGCCGGGTCGTTGGCCGACTCGATCCAGCTCTTGCGCGACGCATCGAGCGTCGCCTGGAGATCGTTCACCGCGTTCATCGTTGCTCCGGATTGAAGTGTTTCTTGAGGCATTGCCAGCACTCGTAGTAATGCGCCTGCAATTGCGCGGTTTCGAGCGCGAAGCGCGTCGGCTTGATCAGCGTGCGGGTCTCGAACATGAAGGCCATCGTGTCGTCGACCTTCTTCGGCACCGAGGTATCGAGATGCGACGCCTTCTCGAACGTGTCCGCGTCCGGGCCGTGGCCCGTCATGCAGTTGTGCAGGCTCGCGCCGCCGGGCACGAAGCCCTCGGCCTTCGCGTCGTAGACGCCATGCACGAGGCCCATGAACTCGCTCGCGACGTTGCGATGGAACCAGGGCGGCCGGAACGTATCTTCGGCGGCGAGCCAGCGCGGCGGGAAGATCACGAAGTCGATCGTATCGACGCCCGGCGTGTCGCTTTGCGATTGCAGCACGAGGAAGATCGACGGATCCGGATGGTCGAAGCTGATCGAGCCGATCGTGTTGAAGCGGCGCAGGTCGTATTTGTACGGCGCGTAGTTGCCGTGCCATGCCACTACGTCGAGCGGCGAATGGCCGATGTCCGCGCGCCACAGATTGCCGTTCATCTTCGCGACGAGTTCGAATGCGCCTTCGCGGTCTTCGTATGCGGCGTGCGGCGTCAGGAAATCGCGCGGATTCGCGAGACCGTTGGAGCCGATCGGCCCCAGTTCCGGCAGACGCAGCAGCGCACCGAAGTTCTCGCAGATATACCCGCGCGCGCTGCCGTCCGGCAGGCTGACCGCGAAGCGCACGCCGCGCGGAATTACCGCGATCTCGAACGGCTCGACATCGACGTGGCCCATTTCAGTCGCGATATGCAGGCGCCCCTGTTGCGGCACGATCAGCAGTTCGCCGTCGGCGCTGTAGAAGAAGCGATCGCGCATCGAGCGGTTCGCCGCGTACAGATGGATCGCGCAACCGCTCATCGCTTCGGCCGAGCCGTTGCCCGCCATCGTGACCCAGCCGTCGATGAAATCGGTCGGTTCGCTGGGCATAGGCAGGGGGTCCCAGCGCAGCTGGTTCGGCGGCGTCGGCGGCACCTCGGCGAAGTTCGCGACGAGCCGCTCCGACGGCCTCGACGTGAACGGCTTGTGCATGGCCGCCGGACGAATCCGGTACAGCCACGAGCGACGGTTGTGACCGCGCGGCGCCGTAAACGCCGTGCCCGAAATCTGTTCGGCATACAAACCATAGGCCGCGCGTTGCGGCGAATTGCGGCCGGTCGGCAGCGCGCCCGGCAATGCCTCGGTCGCGAATTCATTCGCGAAACCCGACTGATAGCCGGGCTCGATTTCATGACGCAGGCGTTCGTCGGCCGGCTTACGTGTTGAGGTATCCATACAAGGTTCTCCGCGAGTTGCCCGATTCTTTCCCGGTTGATAGGTGATCTTTGCTGATCTTTGCTGTCAGGCTCAGGCCGGCTCCGCTTTGGACGCGCGGCTGGGTGGCCGCGTCGCACCGGCGAGCACGACCACCAGCAGCGCCGAGCACAGCACCGGCAGCGCCGCCGCATGAAACAGCGCGGCATTCGAGCAGTTCAACGCGATCAGCATTGGGTCGTCCCCTCTGGCTGGCTAAGAGTGTATTTTACGAATAGTAAAACGAATTACGAATAGTGAAACTAACGTATACCCTTGGAAACACGCCCGCGAACCTCGCCATTCCGCGCTCAGCCCCGGCCGATAAGCGTGAGGCCAATAACGATATGAGCATTTTGTTAATCTGCGCAGGGCGCGTACTGCTACCATCAATGAATGCGGCCATCGCGTCGCGCTGCCACGCGCCCGGTGCGCGTTCATCGTCGCCTTTCATTTGCCTTCATGATTTCGCCGACCATCCCCGATCTGATCGCCCGCGCCGCTCATCACCCGTTTCTCGGCGAGCATCTGGCAATGGGACAAGGCGGGCACGCCGGCATCGCGCTCGCACATTTCGATGGCACCGAGCTCACGAGTGCCTACGAGCCGATCTTCGACATCAGCGTGCACGGGCTCGCGCAGTCGCTGTCATGCGGCGCGGAAGGGGTCGACCGCTTCGGTGATGAACTCGGCTTTCAGGCGGTCACGCACCGGCTCGACGCGCCGCCATTCGAGGTGTTCGATCCGTTCGACAACATCGCCGACGATCAGCAACTGGTCGCGCTAGACCGCATGTCGCGCGCGCTGCACGCAATCAACTTCTTCGGGCCGCAGCGCCATGGGTTGCTGTTTCTGCGGGTGCACGAGAGGCTGTTGAAGAGCGTGAAGTACGACCACGGCCGGCATTTTTCGAGCGTGCTGACCTCGTTCAATTTGAGTCCGACGCGCATCGTGATCGAATTGCCGGCGGCGGCGGTCGCACACAAGACGTTCCTGGGCTATCTGACGCGCAGCTATCAGCACTACGGGTTCAAGGTGGCGGGCAATCTGTCGAACGCGGGGCAGATCCTGTCGGTATCCGAAACCGCGCGGCTCGACTTCATCAAGATGGATGCGGCGGCCGCATTGCGCGACGCGACCGTGAAGCCGCTCGTCGGCTACGCGGGCCGGCTGCGGGTGCCGCTGATTTTCAATCGCGTGATGGACGAGGCGCAATTCTCCGCGCTACAGCAGTACGACGTGCGGTTCGTGCAAGGGCCATTATTCAACGCGCATTATCACGACCGGGCGGCGTGACACGATGTGGGCCCCTTAGCCGGGGCGCCCCGGCATTACCTCAGCCGGCTCCCCCAGCCGCGCCGCGAGCGCCTTCAGGCGCGGCGCGACATTCTCGCGAAACATTTCCTCCCCCATCGACGACGCCGGCCCGCTGCAGCTGAGCACGAGCCAGCGCTTTTCGCGCGGCTCGCGAAACGGCACCGCGACTGCGTTCACGTCGTCATGCCACGCACGAAACGAGTAGCAGCATCGCTCGGTCGCGAACGCGGCGATCTCCTGTTCGGCTTCGGCGACGAGCATCGCCCCCACTCTGCCAGCCGCTTTTTTCAGTTCCGCGAGTAACGCGGTACGCGCGTCGGGCGGCTGCACGGCGAGATAGGCGCGGCCCATCGAGCTCGTCAGCATCGACAGTTTCGAGCCGGATGCCAGGCCGAGCGTCAATGCGGTTTCGCTGCGAATCGTCTCCAGATACACCATGTCGAGCCCGTCCCGGCACCCGAGCGAGACCGCCGCGCCGACCTCGCGCGCCAGGCTGCGTAGGTGCGGGCGTGCCAGTTCGAGCATGTCGGTGCCCGACAGCAGCGCGAAACCGAGCGACAGCACGCCCGCGTCGAGCGCATATTTGCCGTGTCTTTCGTCCAGCCGCAGATAGCCGAGCACGGTCAGCGTGTAGGCGAGCCGGTTCACGGTTGCCTTCGGCAGACCCGTGCGTTCGACGAAATCCCGATTGCCGAGCATCGTCTCGCCTGGCCGGAACGCGCGCAACAGGTCCAGCCCGCGAGCAAGGGCGACGACGAATTTGCGTTCGTCGAGCGAAGCGGAGAAAGTGGATGGCGGCGTCATAGGGTGATACACTCGGGCGTCATTTGCAAAACATTGTTTCGCAACGCGGAACTCTAGTCAAGCTGGTTCTGAGCGAGAAATCAGGAGATACGTCATGGCCGTGGCCGCGCAGTTTCACTGGGAAGACCCGTTGCTGCTCGATCAGCAGCTCACCGAAGACGAACGTATGGTGCGCGATGCCGCTGCGGCTTACTCGCAGGACAAGCTGCTGCCGCGCGTGCTGGAGGCGTTCCGCCACGAAAAGACCGATATCGGGATCTTTCGCGAAATGGGCGAGCTTGGCCTGCTCGGTCCGACGATTCCCGAACAGTACGGGGGCCCCGGTCTGAACTATGTCGCGTACGGGCTGATCGCGCGTGAAGTGGAACGCGTCGACTCCGGCTATCGCTCGATGATGTCGGTGCAGTCGTCACTGGTGATGGTGCCGATCTACGAATTCGGCTCGGACGCGCAGAAGGAAAAATATCTGCCGAAGCTCGCGCGCGGCGAGTGGATCGGCTGCTTCGGCCTGACCGAGCCGAACCACGGCTCCGATCCGGGCGGCATGGTCACGCGCGCGAAGAAGGTCGATGGCGGCTACTCGTTGTCGGGCTCGAAGATGTGGATCACCAATTCGCCGATCGCCGACGTGTTCGTCGTATGGGCGAAGCTCGAGGAAGACGGCAAGGACAACATCCGCGGCTTCATTCTCGAGAAGGGCTGGAAGGGTCTGTCGGCACCGGCGATCCACGGCAAGGTGGGTCTGCGCGCGTCGATCACCGGCGAAATCGTGCTCGACGAAGCGTTCGTGCCGGAAGAGAACATCATGCCGGGTGTCAGCGGCCTGCGCGGTCCGTTCACGTGTCTGAACTCGGCGCGCTACGGCATCGCCTGGGGCGCGCTCGGCGCGGCCGAAGCGTGCTGGCACATCGCGCGTCAGTACGTGCTCGATCGCAAGCAATTTGGCCGGCCGCTCGCCGCGAACCAGCTGATCCAGAAGAAGCTCGCCGACATGCAGACCGAGATCACGCTCGGGCTGCAAGGCGTACTGCGCCTCGGCCGCATGAAGGACGAAGGCACGGCCGCGGTCGAAATCACCTCGATCATGAAGCGCAATTCGTGCGGCAAAGCGCTCGACATCGCCCGCCTCGCGCGCGACATGCTCGGCGGCAACGGCATTTCGGACGAATTCGGCGTCGCGCGTCATCTGGTGAACCTCGAGGTCGTCAACACCTACGAAGGCACCCACGACGTTCACGCGCTGATCCTCGGCCGTGCGCAGACCGGTATTCAGGCGTTCTTCTGATTCCGATGCTGGTGTATCGATAATGCAAAAAAGCCGGTTCCTTCGAACCGGCTTTCTGGTTCATGCCGCGCCGCTTACCGGTTCGGCTGCGGCGTCAGGCGCAGGTACGGACGCAACGCCTTGTAGCCCTTCGGGAATTTCTGCTTGATGACTTCCTCGTCCTTCAGCGACGGCACGATCACGACGTCATCGCCCTGCTTCCAGTTGCCCGGCGTCGCGACCGAGTGACTGTCGGTCAGTTGCAGCGAATCGATCACCCGCAGCACTTCGTCGAAGTTGCGGCCGGTGCTCGCCGGGTACGTGATGATCAGACGCACCTTCCGGTTCGGATCGATGACGAACAGCGAGCGCACCGTGAACGTTTCGTTCGCGTTCGGGTGAATCATGTCGTACAGCCCGGAGACCTTGCGATCGCCGTCCGCGAGAATCGGAAAACCGACGTTGGCGGCTTGCGTCTCGTTGATGTCCTTGATCCACTCCTTGTGCGACTCCGCGCTGTCGACCGACAACGCGATCGTCTTCACGTTGCGCTTTTCGAACTCGCCCGCGAGCTTTGCGGTCAGGCCCAGTTCGGTCGTGCAGACCGGCGTGAAGTCGGCCGGATGCGAGAACAGCACGCCCCAGCTATTGCCGAGCCACTCGTGAAACCTGATGCGGCCAATGCTCGACTCCTGTTCGAAATCCGGCGCAATGTCGCCAAGACGTAGACTCATAGTGCATCTCCTGTAGGTATTCGGAAGGTATCCGGATAAGGTCGCGGGCGTGTGCCCGCGGCGGCCAGTCACGATAAAGCATAAGGCCGCGGTGGTACATGGCGAACCAACATCGCGTCAGTACTTAATGTGTCTTTGTAATTTTCTCCCGTTTGACGGAAACTTTTCGGGACAGATCAACTCAATCCAGATACCGCTCTGGAGCAGAGTGCCCTCAATCGGGTGTCTTGACGCCACGCGCTGGCGGGAACGAATCGTGCGGCGGCGGCATGCAACCGGCACTATGCTCGCCAGCGACCGTTTCTTTGGTTACGATTTACGCGTAGCGTGAGACAAAGGGAGCTGTCAATGTCGGAAGTCAACAAGGAGAGATTGATGTCGGATATCAAAACCGTCCTCGCGGACGCTGAAGACCTGCTGAAACAGGCCGCGAGCGCTACCGGCGAACGCGCGTCGGAACTGCGCGAAACCGCGCTGACGCGCCTGAAGCAGGCGAAAGAAAAGGCAGCCGACGTTCAGGTCGTGGTCGTCGAAAAAGGCAAGAAGGCCGCCCGCGCCACCGACGACTACGTGCACGAGCATCCGTGGGCGTCGATCGGCATCGCCGCGGGCATCGGCGTGGTGGTCGGTCTGCTGATCAATCGCAAGTAAAGGCCGGTGAGGCCGCCGGAGCAGGCATGTCCGGCGCACCGGCGACACGGGCGGACCGGCGCGAGCCTCGCCGGTCCCCTTCTGCTGGCGCGCGCGCGCCGGCCAGGCCCTCACGCGCAACGCCCACAGCCATGACGACCGAAACACACTCGCAGCGCGCAGAACGCAGCCCGTTGCGCCGTATTCTCAGTTCCGTGTTTGCGATCCTGCAAACGCGGCTCGAACTGGTGGGCATCGAACTCGCCGAGGAAAAAGACCGCCTGCTCGGCGTGCTGTTTCTCGGTCTTGCCGCGACGATGCTCGCCACGATGGCCTTGATCGCGTTGACCGCACTCGTCGCCATTGCCTTCTGGGACACCTACCGATGGCAGGCGCTTGCCGGCATCACCGCGGTCTACGCGATTGCCGGGCTCGCCTGTGCGCTGAAGGCGCGCAGCGGTTTGCGCAACGCGCCGATGGTATTCGAAGCGACCATCGCGGAGTTCGAAAAGGATCGCGAAGCGTTTCGCAGCCGCGACTGATGGGAAAGTTCGTCTGCATCCGATCCATCGCCTCACCCTCACTGCCGTCGATACGCCATGAGCCCCTCCCGTCCTGATACCGCCTTTCGTAACAAGCGCCATCCGTCGAAGGATCTGAGCGCGCCGCATCTGCGGGCGCTGCGCAAGGAATTGCTGCTCGTGCGCGCGGACGTCGAGCGCGTCGAGCTCGCACGGGCCACCTTCGAACTGCGCCAGGCCGTCGCGCATTTCAGCTGGCTCAGGTTCGTGATCCCCGGCTTTGGCGGCGTGCGCGTCGGTAAAGGGCCAAAGGCGAGCGTGCTCAACGCGGGCACGATCGGCGCGTTGCTCAAGCAGTACCCGTTCATCAGCTCGATCGCTTCGCTGTTGCTCGCCAAACCGCTGCGCGCGAGGGTCGTCGCGAGCGCTAAGCCCGTGCTCAAGTGGGGCAGCCTTGCGCTCGGCGCGTGGGAAGCGTTCCGGATCTGGCAACAGATGAAGAACGAGTCGGCGGCGGCGCGGGCGGCCGCGGCGGCTTCCGCTACGGCGCAGTCGCCGGCTGCGCAGGACGATTCGTTGCGAAGCGGCTATTGAGGTCGTGGCCGCTGCGAGTGGCAGCAATCTATCGGACCTCCCGCTCGCATGGTTGCGTGTGTCGGACGTCAATCACCCGCTAACTGGTGTTCCAGCATTCGCTGCTCGTGGGCGTCGCGCCGCTCGCATCGTTTCTATTGCCTCGCTGACCCGTCGCATCCAGCGTGAACGTGCCGCACGGGTCGTCGCGCATCGGGCCCGCTTCCGCGGGCGCCGCTTCGATCGAATAGCCGCCGTTCGTGTCGTCCGCGGGCAGCACGCGCACGCGATACACCGGGGCGCCGAACTGCGGCGCCTGATCGATACCCGGTGGCAAGGCCGGCACGCCATCGCTCGCCGCGGCCTCAACGAATTGCGCAGCCCGATATAACGCCGACGCTGCATCGATGCGATGCGTGCGCGCAATGTGGCTGCGATACGAAGGGATCGCAAACGCGGCGAGCGTGGCGGCAATCGCGAGCGCGATCACGAGTTCGAGCAGCGTGAATGCGGATGTGTTCGGCCTTTTCATACGTGTCCAGTCGGTGCGTTCCTCAGAATGGTCTTGCTGCAACGCGCCGCCAATGACGTTCGATCGCGCCATCTTCGGTCACGACCTCCATCTGCAACCAGACCTGCGACTCGCTGCTCCGCCCGAAGCCGCGCGCGGTCAGCAGATAAGCGCTGGCGTTGGGTCGACTCGCGAGACGCCAAGGCTCGATCAGGCATTGCGGCGCGCGCGATGATCCCGGCCATTGCGCCACGGGCGTGATGGCGCCTGCGACGAACGCGGTTTCAAGCCTCCATTGAGTCGGCTCGCCGGATGTGAGCGGTGCATCGCGCGCGTCGCCACTTGCCGATAGCACGTTGCGCTCGCACCAGCTCAGCGCCGAATCCGCCGCGTGGAAAGCCTGCAGATAGTCGCGCACATTGGTCGCCGCGCGAGCGGCCGCGAGCGATGTTTCGAACCATATCGCGGACGTGGCGAGCATCATGGCCGAGATCAACAGCACGATGGCTAGCACGACGCCGCGTTGATGTGCCCGTCGGGCACCGCCCTGACAATTTCGCCTACCTAAGTGTTTCGCTGTTCCGCCTGGTCCGCCGCGTATGTCGTACGCGCGGCCGCGTTGCGTTGCTGTGCCGCGATCCATCACGACGACACCTCCGCGCGATTACGCAGCGCAACGCGGCGGGAAAACACCTGTCGAGGCCGCAGGTCGGTACCGAGTGTACTCACGCCATCGCAGTCGATGTACTTCGAACGCTGTCCTTGCGGCGCGCCACGCACCAGCACGCAGACATCGACCGCAACGACGTTCGCCCATTGATCCGCCGCCACGGCCGACGCATTCGCCGCATCCGCCGCGCCGTCCAGCCAGTAGCGCAACCGCACGCGCTCGACGCCTTCGATCAGCGGCTGAGCGGACCCCGCGTTGCCGCTGCCCACGCAGTAAAGCTCCGGCTCGCCGGTCGAGCCGCTGACGTTGGCGAAGTAGCGATTCACCACCGGCGCGCCCTCATCGCCAAGGACCGCGTCGCTGCTTTTGACGGCCTGTCCGACACAGTCGGTGACCTGACCGCTCGACGATGGCCATGTCGATACGACGTCTGCGACGTAACGGATCGCGACGCCATCCGAGCCGGTGCTCAAGGTGGTGCAAGCGAGGCTGTCGTCGGCGCCGGTCGGACGACCGCCCGAGCAGCCGAATAGCGCAGGCGCCGCGTTGTAGCCAATGACATTGGCAGGGACGAAGCCGGCCATCTGCAATTGCTGGCCGATCAGCATCAGCGCGGTCAAGCCCGCTTCGCGAATCCGGGTCGCGTTGCTCGCCTGCACGAACGCGTTGCGCTGCGCCGTGTAAAGGGACACGGCGCCCGCGATCACGATCGACCCGAGCGCCATCGCGATCAGGAATTCGATTAGCGTATGACCGAGTGGGCAATGCGGCCGCTTCATTTCGCGAACGCCAACGCGACACACGACGATCCAGCCGGTGCATCGACGTCGCCGCAAGGCTCCGCCGGCTGGGCGCTCGCATCGCCCAAAGCGGGCCGGTCCCGCACGGACGCCCACGTCACGCGCGCCGCCGCGACCGCGCCGCTCTCGCCAATCGATGCGTCGCCGTGCGGCAGCAGAACGCTCGCCCAGGTGCGCCATTGATTGAGCGCGACATCGCCCGTGGAAGGCGTGCGCGTCGCTTCGGCAATCGAGTCGGCTATCCACGCGGCGCTCTCGCGCAGCGTCATCGCGCGCGCTTCGCGTGCGATCCACACCTGAACCGCGATCAAACCCAGCGCGCTCACCGCGACCAACGCGACCGCCAGCATCACCTCGATCAACGAGCTGCCATCACATGGCGATGCGTGCGCACGCAAACCGGTCTTGAATGCGGGCTGTCTCATGACGTCGCTCCGCACGCGCCTTCCGAGATCCGCGCGCGACCTCCTGCCGCGACACTGATGCAGCGCCGCCACGAGTTCCCCTGCATCGATTTCGATGGGCTTCGCGGCGCGATATCAAAACTTCGAAACGCGCCGATCAGTTGCCCAGCCGGCGGCGTGAACATCATATCCGTCTGCACGCCGGCGATGCTCACCGCCGCGAGCGCCGGCTGCGCGCGCAACAACGACGGCTTGCCGCCACGTTCGGCGAATACGGCCCAGCCGCAGGCCCAGTCGGCGATGCCACCGGCGCAGGCTTGGCCCGACGCGAG
This sequence comes from Paraburkholderia sp. MM5384-R2, assembly GCF_014201025.1. NCBI lineage: Bacteria > Pseudomonadati > Pseudomonadota > Betaproteobacteria > Burkholderiales > Burkholderiaceae > Paraburkholderia > Paraburkholderia sp. MM5384-R2. The sequence continues at coordinate 12,925 of NZ_JACHDI010000036.1, read as the reverse complement.
ACAGACGCGCGCTGCATCGACGCGGCACACCGTGATGCGCGCACCGCGCCGCAGCGCCTCGCTGCGCGCGTAGGCGAACGTGGACAGCAGCGCCTTCGAGCGCGCGTCGACCTGATCGCGCATATGCCATGCGGCGAACGACGGCACCGCCATCACGGCCATCAGCATCACGAGCGCTATCACCGCCAGCGTTTCGACGAGTGTGAAACCGGCGCGCGATGGCCGGTAAATCCCCTTGAATTTCATCTGCATCCCTGAGCGTTACGAACGGATGCAGCCAATCTAGCGATTTGCGAGCGCGCCGACCATCGTCCGAATGGCCAGGTGGCATTCAGACGTTAGCGCGCGCAACAATGCACGTGACGATCGATCACGGAGGCGGGAGAAGCGATGCGTGAAAAAAAGCGCGAAATGCGCGAGGCGATGGACGCGAATGACCGCAGCTCAGCTGCGACAAGCGTGCGCTCAGCGCTTGCGGGAAGGCTTGGGTGGGGAAGAGGCGCGGCGGAATTCCTCGATCACGTCCTCGAATTCGGAGACGTCTTCGAAGCGCCGGTACACGGAAGCGAAACGGACGTAAGCGATCGTGTCGAGCGCGCGCAACTCGTTCATCACGAGTTCGCCGAGGCGCTCGCTACGCACCTCGCGCTCGCCGCTGCCGAGCAGCTGATACTCGATACGGGCGACAGCCGCTTCGATCGCGTCCACCGCAACCGGGCGCTTGCGCAGCGCCAGTTGCATGCTCGCGACGATCTTGCGACGATCGAATTCCGTGCGCGTGCCGTCCTTCTTGACGACCGACGGCAACGCCAGCTCGACCCGCTCATACGTCGTGAAACGCTTGTCGCAGGCCGGGCAGCGGCGGCGCCGGCGGATCGTCGCGCCGTCTTCGGATACGCGCGAGTCGACGACTTGCGTATCGGCATGGCGGCAGAAGGGGCAATGCATGGTTTAGCCGTAAACCGGAAAGCGCTTGGTCAGATCAGCGACCTGAACCTTCACGCGCTCGATCGTCGCGGCATCTTCCGGGTTGTCCAGCACGTCGGCGATCAGGTTGCCGACCTGCTCGGCTTCCTTCACGCCGAAGCCGCGCGTGGTCATGGCCGGAGAACCGAGGCGGATACCCGAGGTCACGAACGGCTTTTCCGGATCGTTCGGGATCGCGTTCTTGTTGACCGTGATGTGTGCCGCGCCGAGTGCCGCTTCCGCAGCCTTGCCGGTGATCTTCTTCGCGCGCAGGTCGACCAGCATCACGTGGCTTTCGGTGCGACCCGACACGATGCGCAGACCGCGCTTGACCAGCGTTTCAGCAAGCACACGCGCGTTCTCGACGACCTGCTGCTGATACGCCTTGAATTCCGGCGAAAGCGCTTCCTTGAACGCAACGGCCTTCGCGGCGATCACGTGCATCAACGGACCGCCCTGGATGCCCGGGAAAATCGCCGAGTTGATCGGCTTCTCGAACTCGGCCTTCATCAGGATCACGCCGCCGCGCGGGCCGCGCAGGCTCTTGTGCGTGGTGGTGGTGACGAAATCGGCGTGCGGCACCGGGTTCGGATAAACGCCCGCGGCGACGAGACCGGCGTAGTGCGCCATGTCGACCATGAAGTAGGCGCCGACCGACTTCGCGATCTTCGACATGCGTTCGAAATCGATGCGCAGCGCGAACGCGGACGCGCCCGCTACGATCAGCTTCGGCTTGTGTTCTTGCGCGAGCTTCTCGGCGGCGTCGTAGTCGATGTCTTCGGCTTCGTTCAAGCCGTAGCTGACCACGTTGAACCACTTGCCCGACATGTTGACCGGCGAGCCGTGCGTGAGGTGGCCGCCGTGCGCGAGGCTCATGCCCATGATCGTGTCGCCCGGCTTGAGCATCGCGAAGAACACGCCCTGGTTCGCCTGCGAGCCCGAGTTCGGCTGCACGTTCGCGGCTTCGGCGCCGAACAGCAGCTTTACGCGGTCGATCGCCATCTGCTCGGCAACGTCGACGTATTCACAGCCGCCGTAATAGCGCTTGCCCGGATACCCTTCGGCGTACTTGTTCGTGAGTTGCGAGCCTTGCGCGGCCATCACGGCCGGGCTCGTGTAGTTTTCCGACGCGATCAGTTCGATGTGCTCTTCCTGACGGCGGTTTTCCTGCTCGATGACCTTCCAGAGTTCAGGATCGACGTTGGCGATGGTGCTTTGGGCTCTGTCAAACATACGGGTTCCGTTGAGTGTTTTCAGGTTGACCGGATCGTGCGCCGAATCCTGCGTAGAGGGTACACAGCGGGGTACGCAGCGCTTTGGGCGGCGAGGCTTGCCCTGACGTGGCGAGTGGAGAGTCGCCGCACACGCGAGGCGAGCCAGCCACCGTCAGCGCAGATTAATGCGCGCGGTTCACGGCTGCCCAGGCGAACGGCAAAACGGCACCCTGCGCTTCACGGTGGGTTGTTCCACCTTGAACCCGATTGGTTGAATCGGCTGAGTCGGACGACTCGGTTCTATCGCCAGTCACGCAGGGTCGAGCGCGTTAGTGTATTGGAAGAGGCCCGAATAGGCAACCGACTTGCGGGTGCTCCGGCGGCCGCCGGCGGGGCCTCCGGACGGTTTGGCGGCCCCGCTGCGCAACCATCTGAGGAAAGCGCGCCGGTCGCGCCGCGCACCCGTTGCGCGCCGCCGCGGCAGCCGCCGATCCGGCTCGTGCATCCTTGCCGCAGCCTGCCATTGGAAGTAGGCTTTGGGCCTTTGTCTCTTACCGACCAGGGAACTGCAATGATCGTGTTTGTCACAGGAGCGTCGGCCGGATTCGGCGCCGCCATCGCCCGCTCGTTCGTCAAGGGCGGCCATCGTGTCGTCGCCACTGCACGCCGCAAGGACCGTCTGCAAGCACTCGCCGACGAGCTCGGCGACGCGCTGCTGCCGTACGAGCTCGACGTGCGCGATCGCGCCGCCGTCGAAGCCGTGCCCGCGTCGCTGCCGGCGGACTTCGCCGCGATCGACGTGCTCGTCAACAACGCCGGCCTCGCGCTCGGTACCGAGCCGGCTCACAAGGCAAGTCTCGATGAATGGAACACCATGATCGAGACCAATTGCACGGGCCTCGCGCAGGTCACGCATGCGCTGTTGCCCGGCATGGTCGAGCGCAACCGCGGGCATATCTTCAATCTGGGTTCGGTGGCGGGCCGCTGGCCGTACGCGGGCGGCAACGTGTACGGCGCGACCAAGGCGTTCGTGCGCCAGTTCAGCCTGAACCTGCGCGCCGACCTCGCCGGCACCGCGCTGCGCGTGACCGACATCGAGCCGGGTCTGTGCGGCGGCACCGAATTCTCGAACGTGCGTTATCGCGGCGACGACGACAAGGCCGCCAAGGTCTACGACAACGTGCAGCCGCTGACGGCCGAAGACATCGCCGATTCCATCTACTGGATCGCCACGCGCCCAGCCCACGTCAACATCAACACGATCGAGCTGATGCCGGTCGCGCAGTCGTTCGCCGGTCTGTCCGTGCATCGCGGCTGAGATTGGAGGCGGCCGGCGGCGGATGCCGCTACCGTTGGTCGCGCCGCCGCCCATCGTCGTGCTGGCTTTTCCTGCGGCACGTCGATAGCCCACTCCGCCAGTCCCGGCCCGGCCGGCAAAGCCGGCTCCCATCGCCGCCGACGCCCGCCACAAGCAACTCACACTTCGAAACAGACCCCGGGTTGTGCGTTCCGGTAGAATGCGCCGCATGAATATGTCGACCAGCCAGCCAGGCACGGAAATCGGCTATACGTGGCCGATCCGCGTGTACTACGAAGATACCGACGCCGGCGGGATCGTGTTTTACGCCAATTACCTGAAGTTTTTCGAACGCGCTCGCACCGAATGGCTGCGCGCATGCGGCGTCGACCAGCACCGGCTTGCGGAAGAAAACGACGCGATTTTCATCGTGCGCAGTACCGCGGTCGATTACCGGGCTCCGGCCCGACTCGACGACATCGTGAAAATTATCAGCCGGATCGAGCGTCTTGGCCGAGCTTCGGTAGACTTCGTGCAGGAAGCATGGCGCGAAGGCACGCTGCTTGCCACCGGTTCGGTCCGGATTGGCTGTGTGGACCGCGCGACGCTGCGGCCAGCCGCGATCCCGCCGTCGGTTCTCGCCGCGCTGCGGCACGGGCCGGGCACTAGCGAGAGCGCTGACTGAACGACGGCGGCATGTCAACGGACGACCCCTGAGCCTCGTTGTTACGGGGCCAGTGAACTCATACCGGTCAGGTAACACAAAGCATGGTTCGGCTTCGATATCGCCGAAGCTTCCGTTTTGCCCACGGCAAGCTTGAAGCGGCCTTGCAGCCGGACGCCCCCTTCCCGGGACGTTAAAACGAACCTTTATGAACACTACACAAGATCTGTCGATCGTTTCACTCGTACTCAACGCGAGCCTGCTGGCCCAGGCCGTCATGGCTCTGCTGCTGTTGCTGTCGCTACTCTCCTGGACTTTCATCTTCCGCAAGTGGTTTGCGATTCGCCGGGCGCGCGCGCAAACTGAACGCTTCGAGCGTGATTTCTGGTCGGGCGGCGACCTGCAGGCGCTGTATCAGAGCGCCGCGAACAACCGTCACAGGATCGGCGCGCTCGAGCGGATTTTCGAGTCCGGCATGCGGGAATTCCTGAAGGGCAAAGAGAAGCGCCTGAACGATTCGGGCGCGATTCTCGACGGCGCCCGGCGCGCGATGCGCGCGGCGTTCCAACGCGAAATGGACGTGCTCGAAGCGAATCTGGCGTTCCTCGCGTCGGTCGGTTCGGTCAGCCCGTATATCGGTCTGTTCGGCACGGTGTGGGGGATCATGAATGCGTTCCGCGGCCTCGCCAACGTGCAGCAGGCCACGCTCGCGAACGTCGCGCCGGGCATCGCCGAGGCCCTGACCGCCACCGCGATCGGCCTGTTCGCCGCAATTCCGGCCGTGGTCGCCTACAACCGCTACGCGCACGACATCGACCGTCTGGCGATCCGTTTCGAAACCTTCATCGAAGAGTTCTCGAACATCCTGCAGCGCCAGGCACACTGAGGAGGCCATGATGGCAGGCTCCCGTTCCTCCAGCATGCGCGGCTCGCGCTCGCGTCGCGCAATGGCCGACATCAACGTCGTGCCGTACATCGACGTGATGCTCGTGCTGCTAGTGATCTTCATGGTCACGGCGCCGCTCGTCGCGCCGTCGATCGTCAATCTGCCGACCGTCGGCGGCGCGGCGCCCCAACAGCAGACGCCACCCGTCATCGTCAACATCCGCGCCGACGGCAACATGAGCGTCAAGTACAAGGACGACTCCGGCACGCAGCAGCAGGAAGACATGACGAAGGCTGGCCTCAACGGTTTCATCGCCGATCGGGCACAATCGCACCCCGATCAGCCCGTCGTGATCGCCGCCGACAAAACCGTGAAATACGAAGTCGTGATGAACGTGATGTCCGAGTTGAAGGCTCGGGGCGTCAAGCGCGTCGGATTGCTCGTCAAATCGCAATGATCCGCAAGAACTCCGAATACCCGCTTCAGCCGCCGCGTGAACGCGGCACCGGGCGAGCTTTTCTGTTCGCGCTGGTGATGCATGCGCTGCTCGGATTCTTCCTGTATCAAGGCATCCAATGGCAGAACAGCACGCCCGAGGGCGAGCAGGCGGAACTGTGGACAGAGGTGCCGGATTCGGCGACTCCGCGTCCCGTCGTCACGCCGCCGCCCACCCCGGTCGCCCCTGCTCCGCCCGTGCGCGACGAACAGGCCGACATCGCGCTGCAGGAAAAGAAGCGCCACCAGCAGGAAGCGGCTCGCGCGGCCCAACTGGCCGAACAGCAGCGCCAGCTGAAGCTGAAAGATCAGCAGGAAGCGGAAGCGAAGCGGCAGCAACAGCTGGCGGCCGAACAGGCGGCCCAACTCGCGGCGCAGAAGTCCGCGAAGCTCAAGCAGCAGCAGGCGCAACAGCAGCAACAGCAGCAGGCCGAGAAGCTCAAGCAACAGCAGCTCGCCGAGCAGCAGAAGCAACAGCAACTGAAAGAACAGCAGGAGCAGCAGCAAAAGCAGGCTCAGGCAGAAGCGCAGAAGAAGGCTGAGGCGGAGAAAGCGGCGAAGGCCAAAGCGCAAGCCGATGCGGCCGCGCAGGCGAAAAAGCAGCTCGACAACGAACGTCGCGCGCGGCTTGCGCAGATGCAGGGTCTGGCCGGCGGCGTGGGCGGCAGCAGTTCGAGCAGCAACGGACTGGGCAAGAGCGGAACGGGTAGCGGCTCGGGCGGCACGGCGGCATCGCCGGGTTACGCGGACAAGGTACGACGGCTGGTGCTTCAGCATGTGAACTGGGGCGGCGAAACGGAAGGTCTCGAGACCGTGATCGCCGTGCGTTGTTCGCCGGACGGCAATCAGCTGAGCGCAAACATTACCCACAGCAGCGGCAACGCCGCGTGGGACGCCGCCGCGTTGCGGGCGGTGAAAGCCTCCGATCCGATGCCTCGGGACGTCAATGGTAAGACGCCGGACTACTTCACTATCACGCTGCGTCCGGCGGCTTGATGTGCAGGCTGACAGCCGACCGGCGGCCAACGCCGCGCCCCACCCGGCGCGGCGTTGCGCGGGAACGAAATAGCCGTTTGCCGGTCTGTCTGCTGTCTTCGAGTATTAAGTAAAACCGTTTTGAGGAACCCATACAGCATGAGTTTGATGACCAAGCTAGGCCTGCGAACACTCGTGGCAACGTGCCTGATCGCCGTCGGCGGCGCCGCCAACGCACAACTCAACGTCCTCGTGACGGGCGTCGGATCCACTCAGTTTCCGATCGCAACGGCGAATTTCGCCAATGAAGCGAACTCCCCGCAGCAGGTCAGCACGATCGTGCGTCAGGATCTGCAACGCAGCGGCAAATTCACGAATATCGACGCAGGCTCGACGCCCGTGTCCGAGACCGATTCCGTCGACCTCGGCGCATGGAAGGCGAAGGGCGCCAACGCGTTCGTCGCGGGCAGCGTGAACCGCCTGCCGAACGGCCACTACGAAGTGCGCTTCAAGCTGTACGACACGGTCAAGGGCGAAAGCCTCGGCGGCCTCGTGCTGGTGAGCCCGGAAAGCGGTCTGCGCATGAGCGCGCACAAGGTCGCGGACTACATTTACGCCAAGCTGATGGGCAATCGCGGCGTGTTCGCCACGCGCCTGTCGTATGTGATCAAGTCGGGCAACCGCTACCAGCTGCAGATCTCGGATTCGGACGGTCAGGACGCGCACATCGCGCTGTCGAGCCCCGAGCCGATCATCTCGCCGGCCTGGTCGCCGGACGGCACCAAGGTCGCTTACGTGTCGTTCGAGAAGAAGAAGCCGATCGTCTATATCCACGATCTGCCCACGGGCCGGCGCATCGTCGTATCGGACCAGAAGGGCAACAACAGTGCGCCGGCGTGGTCGCCGGATGGCCGCACGCTCGCCGTCGCGCTGTCGCGTACCGGCAATACGCAGATTTTCGCGGTCAACGCGGACGGCAGCGGTCTGCGTCGTCTGACGCAAGGCAGCTCGATCGACACCGAGCCGACCTACTCTCCTGACGGTCAGTGGATCTATTTCACGAGCGACCGCGGCGGCGCACCGCAGATCTACAAGATGCCGGCGCAAGGTGAAAGCGCGGGCGGCGCGCAACGCGTCACGTTTACGGGCAGCTACAACACCAGCCCGCGTGTGAGTCCTGACGGCAAGGAGCTTGCCTACATCTCGCGCGTCGGCGGTGCATTCAAGCTGTACATCCAGGACCTGCAAGGCGGATCCGCCACGGGCCTGACGGACACGACACATGACGAATCGCCGAGCTTCGCGGCGAACGGTCAGTACATTCTTTACGCCACTCAGGTGAACGGCCGTGGCGTGTTGGCCGCAGTATCGACCGACGGTCGCACTCGGCAGGTCCTGTCCGTTCAGGGGGGCAGCGTACGCGAGCCGTCCTGGGGCCCGTTTATGCAATAACGTTGATGCAATAACACAAGGAGAGTAATCAAATGATGTCCAAACTTCGTTTCGCATTCGCCGTCGTGATGGTCGGTGCACTGGCCGCATGTCACTCGGGCGTCAAGCTCGACGAAAACGCCAACAAGGGCGCAGGCTCGGCCCAACCGAACCCGAACGACGTCGCGACGGTCAACGTCGACCCGCTGAACGATCCGAACAGCCCGCTCGCGAAGCGCAGCATCTACTTCGACTTCGACAGCTACTCGGTGAAGGATGACTATCAACCGCTGCTGCAACAACACGCGCAATATCTGAAGAGCCACCCGCAGCGTCACGTGCTGATCCAGGGCAACACCGACGAGCGCGGCACCAGCGAATACAACCTCGCACTCGGCCAGAAGCGTGCTGAAGCCGTGCGTCGTTCGCTGTCGCTGATGGGCGTGTCGGATTCGCAAATGGAGGCCGTGAGCCTCGGCAAGGAAAAGCCGCTGGCAACGGGTCATGACGAAGCGTCGTGGGCACAGAACCGCCGCGCCGACCTCGCGTATCAACAGTAAGTCAACGGGTGGTGAGCCGAATGACGCATCGTTTCTCCTGGCTGCGGTTTGCCGCAGCGGCCTGCGTCGCAGGCACGGCCCTCACGGCCGTGCCCGCCCATGCGGGCATTTTCGACGACGATCAGGCCCGCCAGGCCATTCTCGATCTGCGTTCGAAGACCGATAGTCTGTCGAGCCAGCTATCGGCGGCGCAACGCACGATCCTCGATCAGTCCAACCGTCTCGACCAGCTCAACCAGCAGGTCGCGACGCTGCGCGGACAGAACGAGGACATGGCGAACCAGCTCACGACGCTGCAAAAGCAGCAGAAGGACTACTACACCGATCTCGACACGCGCCTGAAGAAATTCGAGCCGCAGCAACAGACGGTGGACGGCGTCCAGGGCGAGGTGCAGCCGGGTGAAACCGATGCGTTCAACGCGGCTTCACAGCAATTCCGCAGCGGCGACTTCAAGAACGCGGCGGCATCGTTCCGCAGCTTCATCTCCAAATATCCGAACAGCCCCTATCAGCCGACCGCGCAATACTGGCTCGGCAACGCGCTGTATGCACTGCGCGACTACAAGGGTTCGACGGCGGTCTGGCAAGGTGTCGTGAAGAACTATCCGCAGCATCCGCGTGCACCGGAAGCGCTGCTCGCGATCGCGAACAATCAGCTCGAACAAGGCCAGAAGGCCGCGGCGAAAAAGACGCTCGAGCAGATCGTCGCGCAATACGCCGGCTCGGACGTCGCGCAGTCGGCGCAGAACAAGCTGTCGCAGATCAAGTAGATCGTGGTGTCGGATTGATCTCGTTTTGATGTAGTCGGCAGTAACGCGCAGTGTCCGAAGTGATAGCCACGCGCGCCTCTCGCTGGAAAGCCCGGGTAGTGATGCCCGGGCTTTTCATTTTGGGCGACGGTCTTGCCGAGTTGACAGGGTATTGGTGCGCCGATATAATTTCGCTTCTCTTTTGGGTCGTTAGCTCAGCTGGTAGAGCAGCGGACTTTTAATCCGTTGGTCACAGGTTCGAATCCCGTACGGCCTACCAAAAGATTCGAGGGCTGACATGCGAAAGCATGTCGGCCCTTTTCTTTTTCCTTTGCCCGCGTGTGCAAACAGGCACGCGCACGGCAAACGAGCCGCCTCTTCCCGCCGGCCTCAACGTAGCCTTCCGTTCAGGCACTGCCGTCCGCCCTCCAACGCCGCCAAAAAACACCCGGCATCCCGCAACGACATCGCGCCAACGCGCCAGCGCATTCTTATCTTTTTAGTAATTTTCGATTCATGTTTGTGCCACGGGTGGTTTGTAGCCTCGCGACTTGCAATACCGGCTGCAACTTTCAAAAAATTTCACCCACCCTACTCAAACACACAGAATGCAAACCACCCTGAAGGCGCTTCCGATCGCGGTTCTGATCTCCGCCATCTACGGCTGCGGCGGCAGCACCCAAAACACGAGCACACCGGCGCCGCAAGGCACCACGAGCAGCACCCCGGCCACGACGACGACGCCCTCGACTTCCGCCAGCAACTACACGGCTGGCAACCTGCTGATCTCGCGCACGGCCTATGATCCGGCGTACGTCGTGAGCGGCATGCTGCCTTATAACGCGACGCCCACGACCACCAATGCAGCCCCCGTGACCGAAACGCTGTCTGAGCAGTTGTGGGTCGACTTCAAACTCGACGACAATGAATGATGATCCGCTAACGCCCCACCGTACCCGGGACGTCATTCGCTCAACGGAATGGCGTCCATGCTCCCAATCTATACGCAGTACTAGTCTGAATCCACTCGACGTGAAACCGAAACAAATCCTGTCCGCCTTGATCGCCGGCGGCGTCGCTTCCCTGCTCGCGCTGTCGAACGTCCATGCGGCGACGGGCGCCAACGCTGAGCAATGGCCACGACGGCAGCGTCAGCGCAATCGACGTCGCGACGCGCAAGGTGGTCGCCACGATGAGCGTGGGCGGCAAGCCGGAGGCGCTCGCGGCGGACAGCCACGGGCACGTGTTCGTCAATGTGGAAGATCGCGCCGAGATCGTCGAGATGGACGGTCGGTCCGCGACGGTGCTGGCGCATTGGCCACTCGCACGGTGCGAGTCGCCGACCGGACTCGCGATCGATCCGGCGAGCGAGCGCCTGTTTTCGGTTTGCGCCAATCACCGCATGATGATCGTCGATACGACGTCGGGCCGTCGCGTGGCCGAACTGCTGATAGGGGGTCACCCCGACGCGGCGGGCTTCGATCCGGCCTTGAAGCTCGCGTTCAGTTCGAACGGTGCGGACCACTACACGGTCGCGCAGAACATGCCAACGCTGGAAGGCGCGAAAACGATGGCGCTCGATGAACAGCAGCACCGGATCTATCTGGTGTCGTCGAAGTTCGGCGCGGCCGACCCGGCCACGGCTGCCAATTCTCATCCGCGCGCGACGGTCATCCCCGCTACGTTCGAAGTGCTCGAGGCGCAGCTCAAGGCACACTGACGCGCGGCATCGACGCACGGCCGCCCGTTGATCGCGGCGGCGCGTCAAACATCGGTTCGCCTAGATGAGGCCGTGCGCGACGCCGCTCGGCATCGCCCAGCGCTCGCTGTCGTTCGACACGCCGAAATCGGCGGCCCGTAGTGAAACGGTGGCCGAGCAGGCCGTCGCACGCTTTGCGCTGGCGCGCGCGAGGATGCGTTGCTCGTGCACATAGAAGAATTCGAGTTGGCGCGCGTCGGACGCTTTTCGTTGGAGCTCGAACACATCCTCGAGCACGCGCCGCGACACATGAAAACGCTGAAGTCCGCGGCCAAGCCGGATCTGAAAGACAACACCGTCGCTGTTGTGCGGCACCGCTGCCCAGATAAGCGGAATGCTACTCATGGAGCCCCCGTAACTGGATCTTCATGTCAGGAACATTGACGATTTCATCCTCGCACGGATAAACGCACGGCGCGACTTGTCAAAATTAAACAACGTTGATTTGGCGTTTTCACCACAGTGGCAGATGTTGCGACGCGACGCCCCAGCGAATCCTTACTCGACAGCAGTCCGTCGCTTACGCCCCGCGGTCGTTCGTCGGGTACGATGCAATGCGGCCCGATTTAATTGGCCACGCTTCTCGCTGATTTTTCGGTGGCCGGCCATGCAGAAGAATCATTCGCTTTTGCGTCGGGAATCCACACGCAAGGAATATGCGTTGGCTCGATTGACATCTGCCGTCGCTCGAACTGAATGGCGACGCGGCGACATCGTCGCGCACTCCAACCCCATTCATTGACCGTATGGTTCGCCACCTCACAGACCGTCTACACCCTCTGCTCGCATGATCGCTTCACGACGCCTTAGAGCGTTCGCGACAAAGAGAGCAACAAAGAAGAGACGACAGAACGGCGAGCGCGTCCCGCAACGATCGGGCTGCCCGCCGCTCAGGGGTACCCATGAAAGCTGGAAAGGTAATCTGGGTAGTGGCTTTGCCGTGTCTGATCGAAACGTCGCATGCACAGGAGGTCTATCTGCAAGGCGGCACGCTGGGCATCGGAGTTGGCGCGGCGTGGAGCGTCACGTCGTGGTTCGGCGTGCACGCGGACTTCAACGCGATCAATTTGTCGCACAACTTCGAGGTTGGGGGCAATCGCTACGAAGACGGCATACGGCTGCGTCAGGGCGGTCTCTACGGCGATTTCTTTCCGTGGGCCGGCACCGGCTTTCGCGCTACAGCGGGCCTGCGTCTGACCGACAACGAAGTCAGCGGCAACTCGGTTCCGACCAACGGCATGTACGTATTCGAGGGCAAAGCCTCGCCGGCCTTTCCTGGCGAATACGCGACGGCGACCGCCCGATACCCGACCGCGATGCCCTACCTTGGCATCGGCTATGGCTTGCACCCGGGAGCCAAAGGCTGGGGGCTCGTGGTGGATCTCGGTGTCGCCTACGGCATTCCGAAGACCTCGTACACACTGTCGCCGGCACTGTCGCAGGCCGCGGGACCGGAGATGAGTCAGCAGATCATCAACACCGGATTGCAGCAACTGCGCGATAAGGTCTCGCCTTATCGATGGTATCCGACGTTGCAGATCGGCATTTCTTATCGCTTCTGAGGCGCAGCGCACGGAAACCGTCGCAGTACTATAAATTTGCGAAGGACTTTTCACATTCCGATTGCATAAAAAACAAACGAAAGAAAGAGCGATACGACCTTCGCTTTTTCTGGTTATTTATCGAGATGAAAAGATATGCAATGATCGCCGCCGGCGCGTGTCAAGGTACTTGTCGCCTCAGTCATGCAGCCAAAGGCTGTTTAAGTGTGGCATGCGAAGCCATCGTGACGACTGACTCGCGCTCCGGATTGAGAGTGACGGCGCCGATCGGCGTCCAGTCTCGCGTGCAGCCTGACCAGCGTGCGGGGTTGCGTTCCCGCGCCTGGACATATACCTCGTGACGCGCCGCGAGGATCACGTGATCGTC
>NZ_JACHDI010000035.1:0-64387 GCF_014201025.1 Paraburkholderia sp. MM5384-R2 | reverse complement strand
CTCCTGACCTCAACTTCCCGAACCGCCCGGTGCGGACCCGCATGCCGGGTGGTGTGGCAGGGGCGTAGCCTCTTGGCTACCCCCTATGCCGATTGCATATGGTTCAAGCGCGGGACGTGCTTCGTTCAGTCATGACGATGCGCGTTCGCGCCGTGGACATGTCCGCCATGTTCTCAGTCGTCGCCGTGCCCGTGATGATGATGGCCGCGATCATCATCATGATCGTGATCGTGATCGTGATCGTCGAACTCCCACGCCGGGAACGGATCAGGGAACTGCTGCCAGGCTTGCGGCCCGAGCGCGTATTCGTCGTCGGTGAGCAAACAGGCGTCGAACTTCGCGCGCCAGATGGCGGGGTCGATATCCACGCCGATCAGCACGAACTCCTGACGACGATCGCCGATGCTGGTATCGTCCGGCGCGCCGTACCAGTCGGCGGCGATTTCGGCGGCCAGCTCGTCGTCACCTGCCGGCCATTCGCTGCGATCCTGCGCGGCCCACCACATGCCCGCCGGACCGTGCCGGCAAGCGCCACCGGCCTGCGATAGCGAACCGCCGATATCGTTGCGCGTCGCGAGCCAGAAGAATCCCTTGCTACGCAGTACGCCCTTCCACTCCCGATGCAGCAGCTCCCACAGCCGCTGCGGATGAAACGGCCGGCGTGCGCGATAGACGAAATGGCCGACGCCGTATTCGTCGGCTTCGCTGCGATGCATGTGGCCGTGTTCACCGCCGTGCTCGTGCTCGAGTGCCGCGAGCCAGCCCGGCGCATTCGACGCTTCGTCGAAATCGAAGCGTCCGGTGTTCACGATCTGGTCGAGCGGCACGTCGGCGAAGCGGCTCACGAGCTGCACCGCGCGCGGGTTCAGGCGTGCGAGGATGCGCTGCAAACGCGCGAGCTCGTCGGCGCTGACGAGATCGATCTTGTTCACGACGAGCACGTCACAAAACTCGATCTGCTCGATCAGCAATTCGACGATCGTACGGTCGTCGTCTTCGTCGACCGTGATGCCGCGTTCGGCGAGCGCATCGGCCGACGCGTAATCGCGCAGGAAGTTGAACGCATCGACGATCGTGACCATCGTATCGAGCCGCGCGACGTCGCCGAGCGACGCGCCTTCGTGGCCCTCGAATGTAATGGTTTCGGCACTCGACATCGGCTCGGCGATGCCGCTCGATTCGATCACGAGCGCGTCGAAGCGATTTTCGCCGGCGAGGCGACGGATTTCGTTTTGCAGCTCGTCGCGCAGCGTGCAGCAGATACAGCCGTTCCTGAGTTCAACGACCTGCTCGTCGACGCTCGACAGATCGGCCGCCTGGCGCACGAGCGTCGGGTCGATATTGACCGCGGCGAGATCGTCGACGATCGCGGCGACGCGCAAACCGGCGCGATTCGCGAGGATGTGATTCAGGAGCGTGGTCTTGCCGGCGCCCAGAAAACCGGAGAGCACGGTGATGGGCAATAGCGGCTGGTTCATCGCGGTACGGAATACGGGAGGATTGAAAGGCGTGCCGGGGGCGGGGCCAAATGGTCGGCGTCGCTGCGACGGCGCGACAGCAGCATGAAGCCGCATTGTGCATTAAAACGGGCGCGGCCTGCGCGAGCGACAGCGCTGGGGAAGCCTACCGCGCGGGCATCAACTTCCAGCTGCGCAGAATCGCGGCGATCTGTTGCGAGTATTTGTCCCGCAACGCCGGCGTCTCAGAGTGGTATGCTCCGACCGCCTGCCAGGTATTGCCGTACTTGTTCATCTGGCGGCGCAGATGCCACGCCGCGATATAAACGTTCTTGCACGGCTCCATCAGCGTGCCCTGCGAGATCCCGTACTGGGCGAGCACCGGCAGATGCACCGAATTGATCTGCATCACACCGTAGTCGGTCGAGCCGTTCGCGTTCTTGTGCTGCGCATCCGGACGGTTGTGCGACTCCTGCCACGCGATAGCCCGTAAAATCAATGGGTTGACCTTCTGATACTTCGCCGCTTCGTCGAAGCAGTCGGCGCGCGCGGAGCCGGCTGCGACGAGCAGCGCGAGCGTGGCGGCGACGGTGACGAGCGAACTTTTCATCGGTCAACAGGACTGGATAAACCCGAGGTAAGAATCGGTAAGGCAGTTTGCCGGCCGCATTTCGGCCGCAACGGCAAGCTGGCCGGGCATTTGTCGAGCATCGGGGAAAACCCGCGTCAGCAAACACATAGCAGTGAGTCGAACGGCTCGTATCATACCGGCAGTCCGACCTTCGTCAAGTTGGCTAACCGACATAAGACCGTACAAAGCCGGGTAATGGCGTCTGTGTACGGTGCCGATCAGCTTTCAATTTAACAACAACCCTGCGATCCCTAAGGATTCGCATGAGGCCTCTTGTTTTGTTTCAAATCCGACATGAAAAGCTGTTACTGTTCGTTTTTTTCGGACGTCGGGACGCTGGAGCTCGAAGCGAAACTCGCTTTTGGGGCCGGCTCACAGACCGACCGGGCGGTAGCTTGCTGCCAGGTCCGCATCGCATGACCGTCGGTGGCAGAGGCTGCCGGCATCGATATCACATTCCATGAGAAGAAATTGTATGGCTTTGCGTCGCGTGGCAACGGCGCTGCTGGTGGCTGGACTGATCACCGCGCAGACAGCACAGGCAGAGGTGACACTCAACTTCGTCAACGCCGACATCGACCAGGTCGCCAAGGCGATCGGCGCGGCGACCGGCAAGACGATCATCGTCGATCCGCGGGTGAAGGGGCAACTGAACCTCGTGTCCGAAAACGCGGTACCCGAGGATCAGGCGCTCAAAACCCTGCAGTCCGCGCTGCGCATGCAGGGCTTCGCGCTCGTGCAGGATCACGGCGTGCTGAAAGTGGTGCCCGAGGCCGATGCCAAACTGCAAGGCGTGCCGACCTACGTCGGCAACGCGCCGACGGCGCGCGGCGACCAGGTCATCACGCAGGTCTTCACGCTGAGGAACGAATCGGCCAACAACCTGCTGCCGGTACTGCGTCCGCTGATTTCGCCGAACAACACCGTCGCGGCCTACCCCGCCAACAATACGATCGTCGTCACCGACTACGCCGACAACGTGCGGCGCATCGCGCAGATCATCGCGGGCATCGATAACGCGGCAGGCCAGTCGGTGGCGGTCGTGCCGCTGAAGAATGCGAATGCGATCGACATCGCGCAGCAGATGAACAAGATGCTCGATCCGGGCTCGATAGGCAGTACGGACGCGACGCTGAAGGTGTCGATCGCGTCGGATCCGCGCACCAACTCGCTACTGATGCGCGCGTCGAATACGGCACGTCTCGCGGCGGCAAAGGAGCTCGCGAAACAGCTCGACGTACCGACCACGATGCCGGGCAACATTCACGTCGTGCCGCTGCGCAACGCGGACGCGACGAAGCTCGCGCGCACGCTGCGCAACATGCTCGGCAAGGGCGGCGGCGAAGGCTCGTCGGGCGGCTCGAACGAGGCGAACTCGTTCAACCAGAACAGCAGTGGTGGCGGCGGCGGCGGTCTGTCGAACGCCAGCAATTCGACTGGCACGTCGGGCACACCACCGTTGCCGTCAGGCGGACTCGGCGGCAGCTCGATGAACTCGCCGATGGGCGGCGGCGCCTCGGGCTCGAATAGTAATAATGGCGGCTTTCTCGGCGGAGACAAGGAGAAGAGCGAAGACCAGGGCGGCGGCATGATCACGGCCGATCCCGCAACCAACTCGCTGATCATCACGGCGCCCGAAGCGACGTACCGCAACTTGCGCGCGGTGATCGACCAGCTCGATGCGCGTCGCGCGCAGGTGTATATCGAGGCGCTGATCGTCGAGCTGAACTCGAATACGAGCGGCAACCTCGGCATTCAGTGGCAGGTCGCGAACGGTAACCTGTTTGCCGGTACCAACCTGGCGACTGGCTCGGGCAACAGCATCATCAACCTGACGGCGGCCGCGGCCGCTGCCGGCTCGACCGGCGGTCTCGCGACCGCACTGGGTTCGGGCGCCCTGCAACAGGGCCTGAACGTCGGCTGGATCCACAACATTTTCGGCGTACAGGGTCTCGGCGCGCTGCTGCAGGCGCTGTCGCAGACCGCCGACGCGAACGTGCTGTCCACGCCGAACCTGATCACGCTCGACAACGAAGAAGCGAAGATTATCGTCGGTACCAACGTGCCGATCCAGACCGGTTCGTACTCGAACCTGACGAGCGGCACGACGAGCGCGGCGTTCAACACGTTCGACCGTGTCGACGTCGGTCTGACGCTGCACGTGAAGCCGCAGATTACCGACGGCGGCATCCTGAAGCTGCAGCTCTATACGGAAGATTCGGCGATCGTGAACGGTACGAACAACGCGGCGACGAACCCGGCGGGCCCGGAATTCACGAAGCGTTCGATCCAGTCGACCGTGCTGTGCGATAACGGCGAGATCATCGTGCTCGGCGGCCTGATGCAGGACAACTACCAGGTCAGCAACAGCAAGGTGCCGCTGCTCGGCGACATTCCGTGGCTGGGCCAGCTGTTTCGCTCCGAGCAGAAGACGCGCAACAAGACTAACCTGATGGTATTCCTGCGCCCGGTCATTCTGGCCGATCACGACACCACCCAGGCCGTCACGGCGAACCGCTACGACTACATCCAGGGCGTGCAGGGTGCGTACCGTTCGGACAACAACATCATGAAGGATCGCGACGATCCGGTCGTGCCGCCGATGCCGCTCGGCCCGAGCCAGGGCGGTGTGCCGGCGCTGAACCTGTTCGATCTGAACCAGATGCGCCGCCAGCAGATGATGCCGCAGCAGGCACCGCAACAGGTGCCTCAACAGGTACCGCCGCAGGCCGTGCCGCAAGCCAACGCGCAGCCCACCACGCAACCCGTGCCGCAAACGATGCCGCAAACCGTGCCGCAACCGGCGGGCGTCGATCCGGCCAGCGGAGTGGTGCCGAGTACGGTATCGCCGGGAGCGCGTCCGTGACGCAGACGCCCGCGCAAACCGCGCCATCGCAAGTTCTGTTGAACGGCGACGCCGCCGCCGGCGAGCGCGCGGCGCCCTCGCCGCTTGCCGCCCGGCTCGTGCCGTACGGTTTCGCGCGCAGCGGCCAGATCCTGGTCGCGCATCAGTATGCGGATAGCCTCGAAGTCTGGATCAGCGAGCGCACGAGCGAAGCCGCGCTTGCCGAAATCGCGCGCAACTACGGCACGGTATCGGTCGTGCGCGTGCCCGCCGACGATCTCGCGCAGGCGATCAACCAGGCCTATGCGCGCCAGGACGGCAGCGCCGCGCAGGTGGTCGGTGAAGTGGAAGGCGAAGTCGATCTGTCGCGTCTGATGCAGGACATTCCCGAGGTCGAGGATCTGCTCGAATCGGAAGACGACGCGCCGATCATCCGCATGATCAACGCGCTGCTCACGCAAGCGGCGCGCGAACAGGCATCGGATATTCATATCGAGCCGTTCGAGAATGCCTCCGTGGTGCGCTTTCGCGTCGACGGCACGCTGCGCGACGTGGTGCGGCCGAAAAAAGCGCTGCACGGCGCGCTGATCTCGCGGATCAAGATCATGGCGCAGCTCGACATCGCGGAGAAACGTCTGCCGCAGGACGGCCGCATTACGCTGCGCGTCGGCGGTCGTCCGGTCGACGTGCGCGTATCGACGCTGCCCACCGGCCACGGCGAGCGCGCGGTGCTGCGGCTGCTCGAAAAAGACGCGGCGCGACTGAATCTCGAAGCGCTGGGCATGGCATCCGACACGCTCGGCAAGTTCGACAAGCTGATCGGCAAGCCGCACGGCATCGTGCTCGTGACGGGCCCGACCGGCTCCGGCAAGACCACGACGCTGTATGCGTCGATGTCGCGACTGGAGACGGCGACCACCAACATCATGACGGTGGAAGACCCGATCGAATACGACCTGTCCGGCATCGGCCAGACCCAGGTCAACGAGCGGATCGGCATGAGCTTCGCGCGCGCGTTGCGCTCGATTCTGCGTCAGGATCCGGACATCATCATGATCGGTGAAATCCGCGACCTCGAAACCGCGCAGATCGCGGTGCAGGCGTCGCTGACCGGCCACCTGGTGCTCGCGACGCTGCACACGAACGACGCGGCATCCGCGGTCACGCGTCTGACCGACATGGGCGTCGAGCCGTATCTGCTCGCCTCGTCGCTGCTCGGCGTGCTCGCGCAGCGGCTCGTGCGGCGGCTGTGCCCGGTGTGCCGCGAAGAGCGCACGGAAGAGGACGGCAGCAAGCGCTGGCATCCGGTCGGCTGCGAGCGTTGTGGCCAATCCGGTTACGCGGGACGGCGCGGCGTCTACGAGCTGCTGATGATCGATGAGACGATCCGTGCGCTGATCCACCGCAACGCGGCGGACGCCGAAATTCTCGAAGCGGGCCGCGCGCACGGCATGCGCACGCTGCGCGAGGATTCGGAGCGCTGGCTCGCATCGGGACTGACGTCGCTCGAAGAAGTGATTCGCGTGACGGGCGGAGCATAAGCGCATGCCGGCATTCCGTTTCGAAGCGATCGACGCGGCGGGCAAGGCACAAAAAGGCGTGCTCGACGCCGACAGTGCGCGCGGCGCGCGCACCAACCTGCGCTCGCAGGGACTCACTCCGCTCGTCGTCGAACCGGCGGCGTCGCGCACCCGCGGCGAGCGCAATCAGCGGCTCGCGCTCGGGCGTCGTCTGTCGCAGCGCGAGCAGGCCATTCTGACGCGGCAGCTCGCGAGTCTGCTGATCGCGGGTCTGCCGCTCGACGAAGCGCTCGCGGTCCTCACCGAGCAGTCGGAGCGCGACTACATCCGCGAGCTGATGGCGGCGATTCGCGCCGAAGTGCTCGGCGGTCATTCGCTCGCGAATGCGCTGCAGCAGCATCCGAAGGACTTCCCCGAGATCTACCGGGCGCTCGTCGCGGCCGGCGAACACACGGGCAAGCTCGGCCTGGTGCTGTCGCGGCTCGCCGACTACATCGAGCAGCGCAATGCACTGAAGCAGAAGATCGTGCTGGCGTTCACGTATCCGACGATCGTCACGATCATCGCGTTCGGCATCGTCACGTTCCTGCTCAGCTATGTGGTGCCGCAGGTCGTCAACGTGTTCGCGAGCACCAAGCAGCAACTGCCGTTTCTGACGATCGTGATGATGGCGCTGTCCGGCTTCGTGCGGCACTGGTGGTGGGCGATGCTGATCGGCGCGATCGTGGTCGTCTATCTGGTGCGCGCGACCCTCAGGCAACCGGGCCCACGGCTCGCCTTCGACCGCTGGGTGCTGACCGCGCCGCTGATCGGCAAGCTCGTGCGCGGCTATAACACGGTCCGCTTCGCCAGCACGCTCGGCATTCTGACCGCGGCGGGCGTGCCGATTCTGCGCGCGCTGCAAGCCGCGGCCGAAACGCTCAGCAACAATGCGATGCGCGAGAACATCGACGACGCGATCGTGCGAGTGCGCGAAGGTACGTCGCTGTCGCGCGCGCTCGGCAACACGAAGACGTTTCCGCCGGTGCTCGTGCATCTGATCCGCTCGGGCGAAGCGACCGGCGACGTGACGACGATGCTCGATCGCGCGGCCGATGGCGAAGCGCGCGAGCTGGAGCGTCGCACGATGTTCCTGACGAGCCTGCTGGAGCCGCTGCTGATCCTGGCGATGGGGGGCGTGGTGCTGGTGATCGTGCTCGCGGTGATGCTGCCGATCATCGAACTGAACAACCTCGTGCAGTAGTAGTCGTCGTAGCGCGAGGAAGGAAGAGAAAGGATTGGCGCGGCATGCGGTATCAGCCGCGCAACCGCTTCGGCTTTCAGCGCACGTAAATGGTGGGACCGCTGGAGTAGGCGGGGAGGAAGATTTCCGAGTGGGCGCCATTGCGGTCGATGATGATCGAGCGGGCGCGGACTTCGGAGAGCCTGGTGCCTTGCATCAGCGTGCTGCCGAGCGACACCGCGCGCGGCGGCTCGCCACCGACGCTGACGATCGCCGCGGCGCCTTCGCTCAACGCGAGGATGCCGAAAAGATGGATGTCCTGATTGACGTTGCGCGTGAGCTGTCCGCCGAACAGCGTCGCGGCCTGATCGGTCGAGACCTGAGCATGCACTGCCGCAGCCCGCAACGGTGCGCCGGACATCGTGATGAGCGTGATGACCCAGTAGGTCAGCGTCGCGCAGAAAGCGGCGAACAGCGCGAGCGACAGGAGGCGGATTTGGATGGCGTTCATGCGCACATTGTACGGACTATTGTGAAAATTGCGGTGGGTTGAAACCCTTCAACTGCATGACATTAAAATGACGGCCCGGCGTGTTCAATCTGATAAGCCGGGCCGAAAATTTCACCTGAAAAGAGGTAGCAACCTATGCAACTGTCGACCATTCGCCGCGCTGACAACGCGGGTTCGCGCGGCCGTCGTCAACGCGGTTTCACGCTGATCGAAATCATGGTCGTGATCGCCATTCTCGGCATTCTCGCCGCGCTGATCGTGCCGAAGATCATGAGCCGTCCGGACGAAGCGCGGCGCGTTGCCGCGAAGCAGGACATCGGCACCGTGATGCAGGCGTTGAAGCTCTATCGCCTCGACAACGGCCGCTATCCGACCCAGGAGCAAGGCCTGCACGCACTGATCGAAAAGCCGTCCACCGACCCGGTGCCGAGCAACTGGAAGGAAGGCGGCTATCTCGAGCGTCTGCCGAACGATCCGTGGGGCAATGCGTACCAGTACCTGAATCCGGGCGTGCACGGCGAGATCGATGTGTTCAGCTACGGCGCCGATGGCAAACCGGGCGGCGAAGGCAACGACTCCGACGTCGGGTCCTGGCAATGAACAGGCTGAACCTGGCATCCCGGCAGACTCGATGATGTTCATGCACGCGCCCTCCTTGCCACCGGTTCGGCCGCTTGTTTCGCCAGGCGCCCTGCCCGCCACGGCGTTATGTTCGCGGCGCGTGCAAGCGCGCGTGCTTCACCGATGCATTGCTGTATGAATTTCCGTTGATCGTCGATGGCCGGCACTATGCGCACGTCCGCTTGCAAGTCCCGTATGGACACTCCGTGTACGGCTTCGCGGCCGCGCTCCCGCCTGCGCCGCCGCCGCGCGGCAGGTTTCACGCTGCTCGAAATGATGGTCGTGCTCGTGATCGCGGGCCTGCTCGTGTCGCTGACCGCGGTCACGATGACCCGCAATCCGCGCACCGATCTGAACGAGGAAGCGCAGCGTCTCGCGCTGCTGTTCGAATCGGCTGGCGATGAAGCGCAGGTGCGCGCACGGCCGATCGCGTGGCAGCCGTTCGAGGGCGGCTTCCGTTTCGATCAGCGCACCCAGGACGGCTGGCGTCCGCTGCGCGACGATCTGCTCGGACCGCGTCAGTGGGAAGGCGGCGTGACCAGTGTCGCGATCAGTTACCCGGGCTCGGATTCGCACGCCGATCGCATCGTGTTCGGTACCGAGGCAATCGACGTGCCGGTGCAGGTCACGCTGTTTTCGGCGGCCGGCCAGGCGACGATCGTCGGCACCGGCAATGGCCGCTACGAGGTGCGCTGAGATGCGGATGCTTCGCTATGGCAGGTCGGTCCGTGCCCCTTCCCTCTTTACGGTGCGCGATGTCGGGTGCCGCGAGGAGCGTGGCTTCACGATGATCGAGGTGCTGGTCGCGCTCGCCATCATCGCGGTCGCGCTTGCCGCGTCGCTGCGCGCGGTCGGCAGTCTCGCGAGCGGCGAAGCCGAGCTGCACCGGCGTCTGCTCGCCGGCTGGAGCGCGGACAACGCGCTCGCGGACCTTCATCTGAAGCATGCATGGCCCAACATCGGCTCAACGAGCTTCGATTGCTCGCAAGGCAATCTGCAACTGCGCTGTACCGAGCATGTGACGGCGACGCCGAATCCGGTGTTTCGCCGTGTCGAAGTGATGGTGACGATGCCTGGGCAGTCCGGCAATCTCGCGCAGATGGTCACGGTGGTCGCGAATGAAAACAACCGCTCGCTGTGAGCGCCGCCGCCGTTATGGCGCGCGCGGCTTCACGCTGATCGAACTGCTGGTCGCGATCGCGATCCTCGCGGTGATCGCCGTGCTGTCATGGCGCGGGCTCGATCAGATCATCCGCGGCCGCACGACGATCACGAACGCGATGGAAGACGAACGCGTGTTCGCGCAGCTGTTCGACCAGATGCGCATCGACGCACGCCAGGCCGCCAGCGACGACGAATCAGGCCAGGCCGCGGTCTCGGTGTCCGGCAACGCGCTGCAGATCGTGCGGCACATGGTGCTGCCGGCCACCGCGCCGCGTCTGCAGGTGGTGCGCTATCAGATCTCGAACGGCCGCGTGGTGCGCTACGCGTCGCCGCCGCTCGGCAACGTCGGCGAATTGAGGCGCGCGTTGCACGGCAGCGACGAAGGCTGGAGCGCGGTGCCGCTGATGGGTGGCGTCGGCTCGATCTCGGCGCGCATGTACGTGCCGAAGCTCGGCTGGACCATACGGATGAACGACGTACAGACCGCGATGACCGAGGCCGTCAACAACCTGAAGGTGCCGCAGCTCGGCAACGCGCCGATGCCACGCTCGGTGACGGGGCTCGAGGTCAGCATCGGCGCAACATCGCTCGCGCGGCCGGTCACGCGCGTTTTTCTGGTCGGAGAATGACATGACGTTCTCCTCGTCGTCGTCGAAAAAGCCGGCATCCGGTTCGCGCGTGGCCGGCGCGCGCGAGCGCGGTGTGGCCATCATCAGCGCGCTGCTCGTCGTCGCGCTGTCGGCGATCCTCGTGTCCGGCATGTTGTGGCGCCAGCAGGTGCAAATCCGGCGCATCGAGAATCAGCGGCTGTTGTCGCAGGCGCAATGGGTCGCGCGCGGCGCGCTCGACTGGACCCGGCTGATTCTGCGCTCCGAAGGCGATACGTCGGCTGGCATCACGTATCTGGGCGGCGTGTGGGGCGTGCCGATCGCGAAAACCCGGCTGTCGGATTTTCTCGGCCAGATTGGCGAGGTACGCGCTGAGCAAGGCGCGGCCACCTACCTGTCGGGCTCGATCGAGGACGCGCAGTCCCGATTCAATCTGCGCAATCTGGTCGCAAGTCCGGCGCCCGGCGTGACGCAAACCAGCGCCGAGCAGATGGCCGCGTATCAGCGCCTGCTGGTGTCGCTCGGCCTGAGCGGGCAGCTCGCCAAAGCGACCGCGCTGCACGTGCGCGCGGGGCTGTCGCAATCGGCGACGCGCTTTCAGACCGGTACGTCGATCGGCAGCACGCCGCAGGTGGGTGGCGGCGGCGGTATGGCGGGCGGCAACTTCACGAACCAGCCCGGCATCGAGGACGGCGAGGACAACGCGGCGGTCGCGCCGCTGCTGATGACGAGCGTCGATTCGCTGCTCGACATTCCGGGCTACACGCCGGAGATCGTCGCGAAGCTGCGGCCGTTCGTCACAGTGCTGCCTACGACCACCGCGATCAACATGAACACCGCGTCGGCCGAAGTGATCGCGGCGGTGGTGCCGGGCATGACCGTGTCGCAGGCGCAAGCACTCGTCGCGCGGCGCCAGAGCGTGTTTTTCCGCAACGCCGGCGACGTGCAGCTCGCGCTGACCGCAGCCGGCGTGCAATCGGTGTCGATCGATCCGAATCAGTTCGACGTCAATTCGAGCTACTTTTTAGTCCACGGCAGTGTGCAGCACGAGCGCGCCGAAGTGGATCGCACGACGCTCGTCTATCGCGATCCGCTAACTCACACCACGCGTATCGTGCGGGTACAAGACCAACTGTGAACAACGCAATCCATAGAGAGAGTGGCCTTTGAGCACGCTGATCGTCCTATTGCCGCCGCGTGATCCGGCGGTGCCCTCGCAGGAATGGCAACTGCCCGAGCTGCCGTTCGTGCTGCTCGACAAGACGGGGCGCACGCAGCGCGCCGGCCGCTCGGCGCTCGCGCTGCTGCCGCGCGCCGGCACGACGGTGCTGATGCTCGCCGCGCGCGACCTGCTGCTGATGCCCGCGGCGCTGCCGCCGCTGCGTGGCCCGAAGCTGCGCCAGGCGCTGCCCAATATCGTCGAGGATCAACTGATCCAGGACGCGCAGACCTGCCATATCGCGGTCGATCCGCAGGCGCTTGGTGAAGGTCGGCACCTGCTCGCGATCATTGATCGCGGCTGGTTCCGTTTCATCTGTGAGGCGTTCACGGCGGCCGGTCATCGCAGTCTGCGCGCGGTGCCGGTCACGCGTTGCCTGCCGCTGGCGCCGGTGACCGAAGTTGCCGCGAACGTCGATGAAACAGCCGAAGTGCGCGAGCCGGCGATCGCCGGCGCGGCGAGCGTCGCGACGTCGCTACCGGGCATCGCGCCGGTGGTCGCGCCCGAAGCGCCGTCCATCGTGCCGATGGTGGCCGCGGTGCTCGGTGCGGTCGTGCAGACCGCACCCGCGCTGCTCGTCGAAGGCGCGCTCGACAGCGGCGTGCCGCGCGTCGAACTGGCGATTGCACGCGGTGTCCAGGGCGAGGGTTTCGCGGCGCCGGCCGATGCGGTGAACGCGACGCTGTCCGCGCTAGCGGGTGCGGCGCCGGTGTCGCTGTACATGCTGACCGAGGTGCCCGGCAACGAGCCGAACCAATCCACGACGAGTCCCGCGCGGCTCGCCTCGCATATTCACGGCGCGAGTCCGCTGCCGTTCGAGCAGCTCGCGCGACGCGCGCTCGAATGCCGCTTCGACCTGTGCCAGTTCGAATTCGCGTCGCAGCCGTGGCGCCTCGATCGCGCGACGCTGCGGCGTCTGCGTCTGCCGATCGTGCTCGCGCTCGCCGCGCTCGTCGTCGCGATCATCGGCGCGAACGTGCAGTGGCTGATGCTTGCGCGTCAGCGTGACGCGATCAACACGCAGATGACGGAGCTGCTGCTCAATACGTTCCCGAAGACGACCGTCGTACTCGACGCGCCCGATCAGATGGCGCGTCAGGTGCAACAGCTGCGCGTGGCGGCGGGCGAGCTGTCGCCGGAGGATTTCCTGTCGCTCGCCGACGGCCTCGCGCGCTCGCTGTCGCCGCTGCCGGTCAACGGCATTGCCGCGCTCGACTATCACGAGCACCGCCTCGACGTGACCTTCAAACCCGCGGTCAAGGTCGACCCCGACTTCGCCAAGCGCCTTGCGCGCAACGGCCTTACCGGCGCGATCGACAGCAGTACCGGCAAGTGGACCATCAGGAACGGACAATGAAAGCTGAACTCGCTCAAACATGGGCTGGCTTCTGGGACCAGCGCACCGATCGTGAAAAGGCGCTGCTGACGTGGGGCGGCGCCGCGCTCGCCGTGGCGATTGCGTGGTCGGTGCTGTGGGCGCCCGCGCAGGAAGGCCGCGCGCACCTGCGTGAATCGCTGCCCAGCCTGCAGCGGCAGCTTGCGCAAATGACCGCGCAGTCGAACGAGGCGCGCTCGCTGTCGGCGGCCGCGCAAGGTGTCGCGCCGACCGGCGCGGCGCTGAAGGACGCGCTTTCCGCATCGCTCGGCGAACATGGCCTCGCCGCGACGCAGGTGCAGTTCGTCGGCAACGCGGTGCAGGTGCAAATGAAAAACGTGGCGTTTCCGGCCTGGACCGTGTGGGTCGATGACGTGCGCAAGCAGTTCAAGGTGCAGGTCTCCGAGGCGCACATCAGCGCGTTGAAAGACGACGGCCAGGTCGATCTGACGGTCGCGCTGCAACCGTCGACCGCGAAATAACAACGCGCCGCTCGCTACAGGATCTCGCATGAATTACTGGATGTGGCGCCTGCGTGCGGCGCTGCCGTGGCTGGTGGTCGCCGTTTTGTCGGTGGCGGCCGTGACGCTCGCGTTACTGCCGGCCACCTGGATTACGCCGCAGTTCGCGCGGCAAACGCACGGGCACGTCAATCTCGTCGACGCCGAGGGCTCGCTGTGGCACGGCTCGGCGACCCTGATGCTGGCCGCCGGCGCCGATATGAGCGCGGCGACGCTGCTGCCTGGTCGGATCGAATGGCGCACGGCGTTCTGGCCGCTTTTCACCGGACGCGTGCGCATGGTCATGCGCCATAGCGAGGCGATGCCCGACCCGGTCACGGTCGAAGCGACGCCGCGCGGCGCAACCGTCACGCCGGGCGTGCTCGCGGTGCCGGCGTCGCTGCTCGCGGGGCTTGGCGCGCCATTCAACACGCTCGATCTGCAGGGCAACGTGCAGCTGTCGTGGTCCGAGTGGCGCAGTTTCAACGGCGAAGCGTTCGGCCAGCTGACGATGATGCTCGACGACGTCAGCTCCCGGGTGTCGCTCGTGAAGCCGCTCGGGTCGTACCGGGTCAGGTTTCAGGCGCAGGGCACGTCGTCGGCGCTCGATCTGAGCACGATCAAAGGTCCGTTGACGCTGACCGGCAGCGGCACGGTGTCGGCCGCATCGACGTCGTTTCATGGCACGGCGAGCGCCGCGCCGGAACAGCACGATAACCTCGCCGGCCTGCTGAATCTGCTTGGCCGGCCTAGCGGGCCGGATACGGTGGCGCTGACGTTCGTGCGCTGAGTTGGGGCTGACGTGCGCTGATGTGTGCCGAGGCGCGTGTTTCGCGCGCGTGGCGCGATGAAAAAACAGGCATGGCCGCGAGTTGCGACCATGCCTCTTCTGTTTTGTGGCGTTGCTGCGCGGCGAGCGCAGCGCACATTATTTGCTCTGCACCCGCGCTTGCGGCGCGTCTGTGCCCGACGCGGTGCTCTGTGCGATGGACGGCGCGCCGACTGACGTGGCCGCAGCACTCGGCGCCGATGCCGGCAGCGGTGCGGGCGCCGCGACATCGCCGGTCTCGCGATTCATCTGCGACGCGTCCCAGCCGCCGCCGAGCGCCTTCACGAGCCCCACCGACGACACCATCCGCTGCCCGGCGATATTCTCGAGCTTCTGTTCGGCCGTGAAAGCCGTGGTCTGCGCGGTCAGCACATTGACGAAGCCGACCGTACCCGCCTTGTACTCGTTCGTCACGATGGCGAGCGCCTGGCGCGCCGAGTTGACCGCCTGCCGCTGCACCACGATTTCCTGTTCGAGGATGCGCAGCGCCGCGAGGTTGTCCTCGACGTCCTGGAACGCGGCGAGCACCGTCTGCCTATAGGTCGCGACATCCGCGTCATAGGTGGCACGCGCGGCCTCGGTTTGCGCTTTGCGCAGGCCGGCGTCGAAGATCGTCCCGGCCAGTTGCGGGCCGAGCGTCCAGAAGCGCGACGGCAACGTCAACAATTGCGAGAACACCGAGTTCTCGAAGCCGCCGGTCGCCGACAGCGTCAGCGACGGGAAGAAGGCGGCGATCGCCACGCCGATCTGCTCGTTCGCCGCCGCGGCCTTGCGTTCCGCCGATGCGATATCCGGCCTGCGTTCGAGCAGCGCGGAGGGCATCTGCGCAGGGACGGCGGGCGGTGTCGCGGTGAGCGGCATCGGCGGCAGGGAGAACATCGACGCGGGCACGCCGACCAGCACCGCGATCGCGTGCTCGTCCTGCGCGCGCTGGATGCCGTTGTCGATCGCGGCGGCCTGCGCCGATTGCAGCTGCGTTTGCGCCTGGATCACGTCCGAGCGCGCGGCGACGCCGGCCGCGTACTGATTCTGCGTGAGTTGCAGCGAGCGCTGATAGGCGATCACGGTGTCGTCGAGCAGCTTCTGCGTGGAGTCGAGCGCGCGCAGCAGGAAGTAGGTCTGCGCGAGCGTGGCCTGGGCGGACAGGCGCGCGTTCGCGAGGTCGGCGGCCGCGCCCTGCTGGCCGGCTTTCTGCGCGTTGACCGAGCGCGTGACCGAGCCCCACAGGTCGGGCTCCCAGCTCGCCGTCATCTGCACGTTGAAGCTGTTGGTGATGCCCTCGCGACTGGTCGCCGTAGTCGCATTGCCACTGGTTTGCGTGCCGTTGCCCGAGCGCGTCGCGCCCGCCGACGCACCGATCGTCGGGAAGTACGCTGCCCGCGCTTCGCCGACGAGCGCGCGCGCCTGCCGGTAGCTCGCGGCGAATTGCGCGATGGTCTGGTTCGCGGTGTTGAGCTTGGCTTCGAGTTCGTTGAGTTTCGGGTCTTCGTAGATCGCCCACCAGTCGCCGCGGTCGTGTTGATCGGCGGGTTCGGCGACTTTCCAGCCGGGCGCGGCTTCCTTGAACGACGCGGGGATCTCGGTGGCCGGCCGCTGATAGTTCGGACCGACCGCGCAGGCGGCCAGAAGCGTCGCGCAGGCCGCGCTCACGGCAAGGGACAGGACGCGCGGCGCAAGCGCCCGCGACATTCGATCAGACTGCATGCAATGAATTCCTTCTGGACGCCGCAATGCGGCCGGGAATGGCGCCACCGGCCGGGCGAGAT
The DNA here is from genome assembly GCF_014201025.1 of Paraburkholderia sp. MM5384-R2. Lineage (NCBI taxonomy): Bacteria > Pseudomonadati > Pseudomonadota > Betaproteobacteria > Burkholderiales > Burkholderiaceae > Paraburkholderia > Paraburkholderia sp. MM5384-R2. The sequence goes on along the minus strand of NZ_JACHDI010000035.1, from coordinate 48,119 downwards.
CGTGGTCTGCCGGAATGTTAGCGTATGAGCCCGCGCGAGCGCGGGAAACTGAAAGCCGAAAGGTTAATGCGAGGCGGTGCGCAGGTGTGTTACTTGCGGTGACGCGCTGGTTACGCGTTGTTACCGGCGGCGCGAGGGGCTGCGGGTCCGCGGTGGTTCAGATGGCTAGACGAAGCGAAACTGTGTGCCGAAAAGCGCGCTGCGAATCGGTGCACCTTCAGAGCCGCGATTCCGTGGATTGGGTCTGCTGGCGTTGACGCTGACACGCGAGCTTGCCAGCGGAGGCCCGGCACGACGCACCGCCAGGCGCGAGGCAAACGTTACCGCTGTTGGCCGTCGCGGGGACGACGTTTCCCGCCTTTATCACGAAGCTTTCCTTCGGCAGCGCGATCTCGCTGGATTCCGCGCCCACAACGCTGCCTTTCCTCGCCCGCTTCGTCCCCCTTCGATGCTCGGCCCACGCGAGCAACGCGACACCCACCGACCCACCCGGCAGCACGAACAGTCCCGCAAACAGCGCGAGCTTCCACCAGCGGTGCCGGCCCTGGAAGGTATGGAGTGCGGAATCGGTCAGTGAGCGGCTGAGGCCGCCAAGCGTGTTTTTGAGGTACAGCATCGGGGAAATCCTTTGGCGCGCGTCGCGAGGCGGGCGGCGTGCGGTCGATCGGTCAGAACATGGTCTCGAATGGCGCAGGGTGCGCGAAACTCATTGCTTGTCATAATATTGACTATGCAATCAAATTTCAAGATACTGTGCGGCGCAATTGATTCGACTGTTGTATTTCGGTTGGCCTCGTTGCGCACCGCAAAATGCGATTTGACTTGTCTGCTTAGGCAGCTAAACTTCGTGTTGCTTGGATGTTGCGGATACCCCATGACTGATGGCCCCTACAAAGCGGACGAGGTCGAGCTCACGAGCAGTCTCGGCTACTACCTGACGAAAGCGCGCAACGTGCTGGTCGAGCGCACGGACCGTGCGGTCAAGCCGCTCGGGCTTACCGCGCAGCAGATCGGCGTGATTCTGATGCTGTCGTCGCGGCGCGCGAGCACGCCATTCGAGCTGTCGCGCGCGATGTCGTACGACAGCGGCTCGATGACGCGTCTGCTCGACCGGCTGGAAAAGAAGGGCTTCGTCGTGCGCACCCGCAGCAGCGACGACCGACGCATGGTGAAACTTGAGCTGACGCAGCAGGGCCACGAGGCCGCGCGCCAGTTGCCGAACCTCGGCGCAACTGTGCTGAACGACCAGTTGCGCGGCTTTACCGCCGAGGAGCACGCGACGCTGATTCACCTGCTCGCCCGTTTCATCGCAAACGGTCCCGAGGGAGACGCCGGCGTGGGTTGCGGACCGGCGCCACCGCCGGACGAGCCGCCGGGATGAGCCGAAGCATGCGTCAAACAACGGTCGTCGTCGGATGGCGGCGGCGCGTCATCACGAAGTACTAGCAGGACAATCGCGAGGCGCTTTTCCAAGGCGTCATTGTCATCAGATATCTGTCTGGGCAGAGGGTGATGTGGCATGCAAGCATCGTATCTGGAACACCCGATAAGGCTGCCGCGACAAGCTTTCGCCGCCTGAGGAGCACAAACCTATGGATGCCACGGCTTCCAACGCCACGCTGCCCGCAGCAGAACTGGCCCCGCTCCAGGGCGGCACGCTCGCGCTGCTGACCGTCGGCCTTGCGCTCGGCACCTTCATGGAGGTGCTCGACACCTCGATCGCGAACGTCGCGGTGCCGACCATTTCCGGCAGCCTCGGCGTCGCCGCAAGCCAGGGCACCTGGGTGATCTCGTCGTACTCGGTCGCCTCGGCGATCGCCGTGCCGCTGACCGGCTGGCTCGCGCGACGCGTCGGCGAGGTACGACTTTTCACGCTGTCCGTGCTGCTGTTCACGATCGCGTCGGCGGCCTGCGGTTTCGCGCACAACTTCGAATCGCTGATCGCATTCCGGCTCGTGCAAGGGCTCGTGTCCGGGCCGATGGTGCCGCTGTCGCAGACGATCCTGATGCGCTCCTACCCGCCCGCCAAACGTGGACTCGCGCTCGGCTTATGGGCGATGACCGTGATCTGCGCGCCGATCTTCGGCCCGGTGATGGGCGGCTACATCACCGATAACTTCACGTGGCCGTGGATCTTCTACATCAACGTGCCGATCGGCCTGTTCTCGGCGTTCTGTGCGTATCTGCTGCTGCGTGGCCGCGAGACGCAGACGACGCGCCAGCGCATCGACGCGGTGGGCCTCGTGCTGCTCGTGACCGGCGTGTCGTGTCTGCAGATGATGCTCGACCTCGGCAAGGACCGCGACTGGTTCAACTCGGCGTTCATCGTGGCGCTCGCCGTGATCGCGCTCGTGTCGATCGCGTTCCTGCTCGTGTGGGAGTTGACCGAGAAGGAGCCGATCGTCGACCTGTCGCTGTTCAAGGATCGCAACTTCGCGCTCGGCGTCGTGATCGTCTCGTTCGGCTTCATGGCGTTCTTCGGCTCGGTGGTGATCTTCCCGCTATGGCTGCAAACGGTGATGGGCTATACGGCCGGCCTCGCGGGTCTCGCCACGGCACCGGTCGGCTTGCTCGCGCTGTTTCTGTCGCCGATGATCGGCAAGAACATGCATCGGCTCAATCTGCGCATGGTCGCGAGCTTCGCGTTCATCGTGTTCGCGATCGTATCGTTCTGGAACTCGACGTTCACGCTCGACGTGCCGTTCGGCCAGGTGATCCTGCCGCGGCTCGTGCAGGGGATCGGCGTCGCCTGCTTCTTCGTGCCGATGACGACGATCACGCTGTCGAGCGTGTCCGACGAGCGTCTTGCAAGCGCGTCGGGTCTGTCGAACTTTTTCCGCACGTTGTCGGGCGCGATCGGCACCGCGATCAGCACGACGTTCTGGGAAAACGACACGATCTATCACCACGCGATGCTTGCAGATACGGTCAACACGTATTCGGCGAACACCAACGCCTATACGAATGCGCTGGCGGGCGTCGGGCTCTCCGGCGACAGCCTGACCGCGCAGCTGAACCAGGTGGTGACGAGTCAGGCGTACATGATGGCCACCAACGACTTCTTCCGCATCTCGGGCGCGGCGTTTATCGTGCTGGCGGTGCTCGTGTGGATCACGAAGCCGCGCAAAGGCACCGGGCCGTCATTAGGACACTGAAGCAAACGCGCCGCAGCGGCGAACGCATCGCCGCTGCGGCCACCGTTCGATCTATTGCGACATCGCCTCGCCATTCGGCAGCCTGGTCGTGTTACGGGGCGTCGTCTCCGGATGCGTCGCATCGGGCGCGTTCTGCGATGGCGTCGCGCTGGCGGCTGTGCCCGTGGTGTCTCTCACATACTGCTTGAAATCCGCACCGGCTTCCCACGGATTCGGCTTGCAGCCGAGCGAGCTGTCGCAATGCGCCGAAAAGCCGATCGTGGTGGTGCCATCGGGACCTGCGGCGCGCGTGATCTGAAACGCGAGCGCGCGCTTGCCGCCGTCCGGGCCGGCGGTCTGGATCAGCGAGTCGTTAGCGGTCTCGATCTTGTACTTCGAATGGCTCGCGACCCACGTTTGCGCCCGTTGCCACCAGAGGTCGCATTCGGCCTTGTTCGAACACGTCAACGGCCTGGTCGCGATCTGCATGACATCGGGATCGACCTGACCCTGGGTCGAGCATGCCGTCGTCGCCAAGAGACACAGCGCGGCCAACAGAGCTTTGTTCTTCACGTCGATACCTCCCCTGTGGAGCATGTCATAAGATTTTGGACTACCCCAGCGAAGCGGTGTTTCACCGAGATCAGAGAATCGCGACGTCGCGCGGAGTATTTGCCGATTCCACGGACGCCTGAAGAGCGCAATCCGTAGAGGTTACCTGCGCGTTACTCGGGGCAAAGAAAAAGCGGCCACGTGGGCCGCTCGAAGCACTTCCGGGATGCTGTGGTCGAACGCTCAGACGCTGAAGCGATTGAGCGTATAGGCCCGATACGCAGCGACGAACGCATCGAACGAACCAACCTCGTCGCGTTCGAGCTTCGCCTGTTCGTCGAGCGATCGCACCGCGAGGTCGGCAAACGCCTTGGACTGCGCGGCATCGAGCGGACGCGCACGGAAGTACGCGGCGTGCGCTTCGCTTTGCGCGAGGCCGAACGCGAGGAAGCTTTGCTGCTGGTCGCGCATCGTTTGCAGCACGCGCGCCGATGGCGTCAGCGACACGTCCGCGAGCTTCGCGCGTTGCGCGGCGACCGCGCGCGCGTGTTCGTCGCCGCCCTTCAGGCTGTCGAGCACGGCCGCCGCGGCGTCGATTTTCACGAGCAGTTCGTCGGCCCAGTCGATCATCGCGACCGGCTTGCCGTCGCGAACCAGTTCGAGGCCTGGCTTGCGGCCTTCCATCGTCACGCGGCCGAAGTTCTGGTTCGCTTCGGTGTACGCGGGCGGAGGCAGGGGCACGCTGTCGTCGAGCGCGCACACGAGCAGGTACGCGTCGAGAAAGCGCGACGTTTCGAGCGAAATGCCGGCCGGCTCGAACGGATCGATGTCCATGCAACGCACTTCGACGTATTGCACGCCGCGCGCGGCGAGCGCATGCAACGGCCGCTCACCCGGATACGTGACGCGCTTCGGACGAATCGTCGAATAGAACTCGTTTTCGATCTGCAGCACGTTGGTGTTGATCTGCACCCACTCGCCGTCGCGTTGCGTGCCGATCTGCTCGTAGGCGGGATACGGCTGGCTCACGGCTTTCGCGAGCGCGTCGAGATAGCCGGGCAGCGTGTCGTAGTCAACGTGCAGCGCGGCTTGCGCGGCCGTGTTCGAATAGCCGAGGTCGCTCATGCGCAGGCTGGTCGCGTACGGGCGGTACAGCGTGTCGGCGTCGAACGTGTCGAGCGTGTGTTTGCGATCGCGGAGAAAGCGCCGATCGAGCGCCGGCGACGCGCCGAACAGATACATCAGCAGCCAGTTCGTGCGGCGGAAATTGCGGATCAGCGCGAGGTAGCGGTCGGACTGGAAGTCGACGGCGTTCGCGGTGGATTGCTGATCGGCGTGCAGCAGGCGCCACACGTCTTCGCTCAGCGAATAGTTGTAGTGGATGCCCGCGATGCACTGCATCGTGCGGCCATAGCGCAGCGCGAGGCCGACGCGGTACACGTACTTCAGCTTGCCGATGTTCGACGTGCCGTAGTGCGCGATCGGAATGCCATCGTCGGTGGCGGGCAACAGTCCCGGCATCGAGTTGTTCCACAGGATCTCGTCGCCGAGCTCCGCGTAGACGAAACGATGCAGCACGTCGAGTTGCGCGAGGGTTTCGGCGGCGTCCTGCTCAGCCGGCGTGATCAGCTCGAGCAGCGCCTCGGAGTAGTCGGTCGTCAGCGACGGGTGCGTGAGCGCCGAGCCGAGCCCGCGCGGATGCGGCGTCATCGCGAGCTGGCCGTTGCGCGTCACGCGCAGGCTTTCCCTTTCGATGCCGCGCAGGCCGCGTATCAGCACATCGCGCTGCGGGCTCGAGTCGAGCACGGACAGGCGGTGCGAAAGCGCGTCGGTCGTGCAGGAAGGTGTGGTGTTTGGCATTGATGCAAGTCGGGCGTTGCCGGTCGCCGTGTATCGCCAGACGATTCACAGACGGTATAGCGGCTGACAACGTTCGGCGGAATTTTCGTAGCGGGCACTTTAACATCTCGCCAGAACCGCTGCTTGCGGCCGCCTCGGCGGAGTTTCAGCGGGCACGTCGAGGTCGCGCTGAACTACGCCATCGGCATCGGCACGTCGCGACGACGCTCAGCTCATCCCCCGCGAGCAGCGCCCGCCCGATCCGCCACCTCGTTCCACAGATGCATCGCGGCATACGCGCGATACGGCCGCCACGCGTCGGTGCGGCTGCGCTGCTGCGCGGGCCGTACGAGCGAAGGATCGCGCGCACAGATCGATTGCATCAGCACGAGATCCGCCTCGGGCCATGCATCGGGATCGCGCCATGCACGCATCGCGACGTATTCGACGGTCCATGGGCCGATGCCCGCGAGCGCGAGCAATGCGGCGCGCAGGCTCGCGGCGTCGACGGTGTCGCTGCTGTCGAGCGGCACGTCGCCGCTCGCGACCGCACGCGCCAAGCCCTGCAACGCGGCGACGCGTTTGCCCGGCATGCCGATCTGCGCGAGATCGACTTCGGCGAGCGCGGCCGGCGTCGGAAAACGCCACGCGGTGTTTTCGTGCGGATGCCCGTCGATGCGTTCGCCTGCTCGCTGCACGAGCCGTCCGATGATGGTCGTCGCGGCCTTCACGCTGACCTGCTGACCGACGATCGCGCGCACCACCAGTTCGAAGCCGGACCACGCGCCCGGCACGCGCAGGCCGGGCACCGTGGCGACGAGCGGCGCGAGCCACGGGTCCGCCGCGAGTCCGGCGGCGATCTTCTTTGGATCGGCGCACAGGTCGAACATTCTTGCGATTGGCGCGGCCAGTTCATCGGCGTGGCGGCTCGCCGGCCCTTCGATGCTCGCGACGATGCAGCGCTTGCGCGGATGCAGCCGCACGCTGAGTGTGCCGCCGTCGCCGTTCCAGTCGATCGCGCGACGATACGCGCCGTCCTCGACGGCTTCGACGCCAGGCGTCGCGCGGCCGCTGAAAAAGCGCAGCAGCCGCGGCCAGTCGAACGGTGCCTTGAACGGCAATTCGAGAGTTGCAACCTCGTTCAGCGTGCTCAAGCGGCGTGATCCAGTTGGGAGTTGTGGGAGTCGGCATCTGTGCGGCTTGCGTCGCGGCGGGGCGCGTCGCTGGCTGAAACGCCGCCTGCGTGCTGCGCCTCATTGTCGAGCAACGCGGCCTTGCGTGGCAGCCCCCAGCGATAGCCGGCGAGCGCCCCGCCCTTCTGCACGACGCGATGGCAAGGAATCGCGAGCGCGACCGGGTTGGTCGCGCATGCGCTCGCGACGGCGCGCACCGCCCGCGGCGAGCCGACCGCCTCGGCGATCTGCGAATAGCTGCGTGTCTCGCCGTACGGGATTCGCCGCAGCGCATCCCACACGCGCTGCTTGAATGCGGTCGACGCGATATCGAGCGGCAACTCGAAGTCCTGGCGCGTGCCGCGCAGATACGCGTCGATCTGCGCGATGAACGGCGCGAGCCGGCCGGCGTCTTCGCGCAGCTCGGCATTCGCGAACTCGCCGCGCAATTCGTCGATCAGCAGCGCGGCGTCGTCGCCGAAACCGATCTTGCAGATGCCCTTGTCGGTCGCGGCGACCAGCACGAAGCCGAGCGAGGTCGGCGCGCTCGCATAGCGCACCGTCAGGCCCGCGCCCTTGCGGCGATACGCGGACGGCGCCATGCCGAGCTCGGCCGGCGCGCTGTCGTACATTCGCGACGGCGAGCCGAAACCGGCGTCGAGCGTCGCGCGCGTGACGTCGGCGCCGCCCTGCAGCGCATCGCGCAACGCGGCGCCGCGCTGCGCGGCCTGGTATTGACGCGGCGAGACGCCGACCACGCGCTTGAACAGGCGCTGCAAATGGAACGGGCTCACGTGCACGGCATCGCTCAGTTGCGCGAGCGTGAGGCGCTGCTGCGGATCGGCGTCGAGCGCGGCGCACGCCCTGGCGACGATGTCGAGCTCGCGCGGCAGACCACCGGGCTGGCAGCGCTTGCAATCGCGAAAGCCCGCGGCGCGCGCGGCGGCGGCATCGGTGAAGAAAGCAACGTTTTCGCGGCGCGGCTGGCGCGACGCGCACGACGGCCGACAGAACACGCCGGTCGTCCTGACCGCGTAGAAGAATGCGCCGTCGGCATCGCGGTCGCGGTGGGTGACGGCGTCCCAGCGTTCGTCGTCGGTGCGCCACTGGGTGGTGTCGACGTCGGCGGCGGCGCGCATGGGGGCGGAATGGCGAGTGGCGGCGTTCATGATGTCCTGGGGCCCGGATGGGCAGGCAGTGTCGATGCTCATCAATCTAGGCCCGAACGCTACACAGTACGCGCCGGATCTTGCTCTGTCATTCGGACGCGCTTGTCCGTACCCGTAGTGGGGTCAAACCGGCAAATCACAATCCGAAGCGCCTTGGAATGCCCTGCGGCCGGACGTTTTGCCTCAAAGTGCGGCAATTTCGCACGATATCGGGTTTTCCCTTAAAAAGTTATTGCGTCGCACCAAGCCGATGTGTATATTAGTACCTGTCTCCTCCATGTCTCCTCCTGATATGGATTCAGCCCGCTCCACTTGAGCGGGCTTTTTTTTGCCTGCGTTTTCTGTCCGCCCCTGGTCCGCATTTGGTCCGGTTCGCCCACGACTTCCCGCCGATCCACCCCGCCCTTTCCTTTCTCCTACACTTCCTAATCGGTTCTCCGAACTAGCGAAAGGGCGTTCGACATGAAAATCCACATTCGCGAGATCGACCACGTCGTGATCCGGGCGATGCACGTCGAAACCCTCGCGCGCTTTTACTGCGACGTACTCGGTTGCAGCGTTGAAAAGGAGCAGCGCGAACTCGGCCTCACGCAACTGCGCGCGGGCCGATCGCTGATCGATCTGCTGCAGGTCGGCGCGAAGCTCGATCGCGCGGAAAACGGCGCGGCGGGCACGGGGCGCAACATGGACCACCTGTGTCTGCGCGTCGAGTCGTTCGACGCCGACGCGTTGAAGGCGCATCTGAGCGCGCATGGCGCGCGGCTCGGCGAACAGGGAGTGCGTTATGGCGCGGACGGATTCGGGCCGTCGCTGTATCTGTTCGACCCGGAGGGCAATATGGTCGAGCTGAAGGGGCCGCCGGAAGCGGCGCGGCTCACGTCGCTCTGAATGCGAGAACGAAGCGGCGCAAAAACTGGTTCAGACCTGAGCCGTCACGCGTCGGCGGGCGCCTTCAGTACGGTCCAGTCGATCTTTACCGCATCGGCTTCGGCGCTGCCGAGCCATGCTTCGCCGTCCTGCACCGTGCATTGCAGCCGCATCGTGCGTTCGGCAAGCGAGCCGAGCGATGCCGCGACGTCTTCGCCGAGCGTCCAGACCGTCACGTTGCGCAGGCGCTCGACCTTGTTGCGCACGCCCTGCCACCAGATCGCCGAAGTGCGCCCGCCATACGCGATCACGACCACGTGATTCGCCCGCCCGCTCGCCTTGGCGATGCGGCGCTCATCGGGCTGGCCGACCTCGATCCACGTGTCGATCGCGCCGGTCAGATCCTTCGCCCAGAGATCCGGTTCGTCGACATCCGACAAACCTTTGCAGAACTCCAGCCGTTCCTGCGCGAACAGCGCGAACGCGGCGACGCGGACCATCATCCGTTCGTCGGTTTCGGAGGGGTGACGGGCGATCGTCAGCGAATGGTCGGCGTAATAGTGCCGGTCCATGTCAGCGATCTGCAGTTCCGCCTTGTATATCGTCGATTTGAGAGCCATGCCGTTGCTAAACCAGGCGCTCGCTCCACCGGAGCGCAGCGAAAATGAATCGTCGACGGCGCGTTGCCGTTTCTTGTGTTTGCTGTACATCGTATGTTCCTCCCGCGCCGTCAGCCGGTGCCTATGACACAGAAGGAAGCATTTACCGGGCCACCGCGGGTTCCGTGGCCGTGCCGTACACGTCGCGAGCCGCATCTCGCAGCGCGTCGAGCACGACGGCGGCCGCCGGCGACAACAGATGCGACTGGCGCGTGATGATACCGAATGTATCCATCCTGCAAGGCAAATCGATCGGTACGCGCTTCAATACCCCGTACTGTTGGTACTGACGCGCCACTTCATCAGGCAATACCGCCAACATGTCGCTTTGCAGCAGCAGGCTCGAAATCGCGAGAAAGTTGTTGGTATTGACGACGTTCTGCGGCGGATTCAGGCCGATCTGCGAAAACATCAGATCGAAGCGATGGCGCAGCACGCTGCCCGGCGGATGCAGCACCCACGCCGCGTTGACGATACCGCGCAGCGTCAATCCCGTTTCATTTTCGAGCGGATGGCCGGGACGCGCGACCACGCACAGCGGTTCGTCGGCGAGCGGTTCGTAGCGCACGTCGGTCTTGAACTGGTTCTGCCGTTCGAGCACGCGGCCGATCATGATGTCGAGATCGCCTTCGGCGAGCCGAGGCAGCATCACGTCGGAGGTCTCGACCTCGGTCCAGATCTGCAACTGCGGATAACGCTCCTTCACGCTCGCGATCGCGCGCGGCACCATCGTCGCGGCCGCCGCGGCGATCACGCCGATACGCACCTGACCCGCGAGCCCCGAGCGCAGCGCCGAGATTTCGTCGTGCGCCTGGCTCAGGTTCGACAGCACCATGCGCGCGTGGCGGATCATCACCTCGCCGTACAGCGTCGCGTGCATACCGTGCGGCGTGCGGTCGAACAGGCTCACGCCGAGCATGTCCTCGAGCTCTTTCAACAGGCGCGACGCGGCCGGCTGCGTCATGCCGAGCACGTCGGCCGCGCGGCGCACGTTGCCCTCCTCCTCCATCGCGGCAAGCAGCAGCAACTGGCGCGTCTTTAGCCGCGCGCGCACGAACCAGTTTGAATAGCTACGCGTCATCGCAGGGTCTCCTGGGTTTTTACGAGCGATTTTTGTACGTTCTTCCTCTGAAGCTCCATGATGCCATACCGAAACTGATATCGGAGAAGCCTAAAAAGGGATTGGAAAGTTATTGGGCCGGCTCATACCATTCGTGGACTTTTGTGAACTTACGGTGTGCCTTTTTTCGCCGATGAACCGCGATCCGCTCGTCCCCCTCGTTGCCGGCCCGTTTCGCCATTACATCAATGGCGGATGGGAGACTGGCGCGACCACGGGCGTGTCGTTCAATCCGTCGGATCTCGACGAGCCCGTCGGCGAATACGTGCGCGCGGACGTGCGGCAGACCGACAGCGCGATCGAGGCTGCGCACGCGGCGTTTCGCGACTGGTCGCTCGCCTCCGCACAGCGCCGCGCCGACGCGCTCGACGCGATCGGCAGCGAAATGCTCGCGCGCCGCGAGGAGCTGGCCCGGCTGCTCGCGCGTGAAGTCGGCAAGGTGCTGCCCGAGGCGCTCGCCGAAGCGACGCGCGCAGGCCAACTGTTCAAGCTGTTCGCGGCCGAGGCGCTGCGCGCGTTCGTCGAGCCGCTCGCGTCGGCGCGTGCCGGCGTCGAAATCGACGTGACGCGCGAGCCGCTCGGGGTGGTCGGCATCATCGCGCCTTGGAGCGCGCCGCTCGCGATCGCCGCCGCGAAGATCGGCGCCGCGCTCGCGCACGGCAACTGCGTCGTCTACAAGCCGGCCGAATCGGCACCGGCCTGCGCGGCGGCGCTCGCGTCGATCGTCAGTCGCGCGGGCTTGCCGGCCGGCGTGTTCAACCTCGTGATGGGCAGCGGGCGCAAGGTCGGCGCGCGCATCGTCGCGCATCCGCTCGTCGCGGCGATCAGCTTCACCGGTTCGTCCGACACCGGCACGCGCGTGCTGCAGGCCGCCGCGACGCGCCAGGCGCGCGTGCAGCTCGAGATGGGCGGCAAGAATCCGTTCGTCGTGCTGGCCGACGCCGATCTCGACGGCGCGGTCGACGCGACGCTCACCGGTGCCTTCAGCGCGACCGGCCAGCGCAGCACGGCGGCCGCGCGGCTGATCCTCGAACGCGCGGTGTTCGCGCCGTTCGTCGACGCGTTGCAGGCAAAGCTCGCGAAACTCACCGTCGATCACGCGTTGAAGCACGGCACCGATATCGGCCCGGTGGCGAACGCCGCGCAGCTCGAACGCAATCTCGACTACGTGCGCGTCGGCGAGCAGGAAGGCGCGCAGTTGCTGCGCGGCGGGCGGCGACTGGAGCGCGCGACGCGCGGCTATTTTTTCGAGCCGGCGCTGTTTATCGGCGAATCGGAGCATCGCATCGCGCGTGAAGAGATTTTCGGGCCGCTCGCGGTCGTGCTGTGCGCGGACGATTACGAACACGCGCTACATCTCGCGAACGACACCGCCTACGGACTGTGCGCCGGCATCTGTACGCGCTCGCTCGAACGCGCGCGGCATTTTCGCCGCCACGTGCAGAGCGGTCTCGTCACGATCAATCTGCCGACCACGGCCGTCGAGCATCATGGACCCGGCGGCGGGCGCAAGGCGTCGGCCTATGGCGCGAGCGATGCCGCGTTCTGGACCGCCGTGAAAACGGCGTATCTGGCGAGCTAGAAGCAATGAGCCGCGCCACCGTTTTCACCGCGACTTGCACGAACCGCCCGGCGTGCCGCGCGCAGATCCGCCCCGATTCGCGCGACGGCTGAGGCCGCCCGCGTTACCCCGCTGCAACTACACGACATCAATGCAGCTTTTCACCCTCAGGAGACAGTAGATGACCAGCAAGCTTCGCCGTTTGACCCTGACCGCGATGGCCGCCGCCGCCCTCGCCGCCCCGTTCGCCGCACAACTGTCCGCCCACGCGGATGAGCCGCTCAAAGTCGGCTTCCTCGTGAAGATGCCCGAACAGGCGTGGTTCATCAACGAACAGAAAGCCGCGACCGCGCTCGGCAAGAAGGACGGCTTCTCGGTCGTCAACATCGGCACGCCCGACGGCGAAAAGGTGCTGGCCGCGATCGACAACCTCGGCGCGCAAGGCGCGAAGGGCTTCGTGATCTGCGCGCCCGACGTGCGTCTCGGACCGGCGATTCAGGCGCGAGCGAAGCGCTACAACATGAAGTTCGTGACCGTCGACGACCAACTGGTCGATTCGACCGGCAAGCCGCTGGCGAACGTGCCGCACCTCGGGATGTCGGCCTTCAAGATCGGCAACCAGGTGGGCCAGGCGATCGCCGAGGAAATGAAGCGCCGCGGCTGGAAGCCTGAGGAAGTCGGCGCGCTGCGTATCACGGACTATGAGCTGCCGACCGCGAAGCTGCGCACCGACGGCGCGACGCAGTCGCTGCTCGCCGGCGGCTTCAAGAAGGAAAACGTCTTCGACGCGCCGCAGAAAACCACCGACGACGAAGGCGGCTTCAACGCGGTGTCGCCGGTGCTCGCGCAGCATCCGAACATCAAGAAGTGGGTGATCTTCGCGCTCAACGAGGAAAGCGTGCTCGGCGGCGTGCGCGCGACCGAGCAACTGCATATTCCGGCCGCGGACGTGATCGGCGTCGGCATCAACGGCGCGGGCGAGGCGTTCGCCGAGTTCCAGAAAAAGGAACCGACGGGCTTCTACGGCACGATCGCGGTCAGCTCGACGAACCACGGCAAGGAAAGCACCGAGAACCTTATCGAGTGGATCAAGGACGGCAAGCAGCCGCCCGCCGACACGCAGACCACCGGCAAGCTGATGGTGCGCAGCAACTGGCTGGACGTGCGCAAGGAACTGGGTATTTAAGCGAGGTTCTCGCAGCAGACGGCGGGCCGCCTCGTGCCTCGCGTTTAGCGCGAGCGCGGCCCGCTCAGGTTCATCCGTTCGAGGTTTTTCGATGACGTCCTTATTCACCGGGTCTCATGCCAGCGAGGCGGCGCTCGCGCCCGCGCCTGCAACGACGCCCGCATCCGACGCCCCCTATCTCCGGCTCGACGGCATCACCGTGCGCTTTCCGGGCGTGCTCGCGCTCGACCAGGTCTCGCTAGAAGTGCGCCGCGGCGAGGTGCACGGCCTGATGGGCGAAAACGGCGCCGGCAAATCGACGCTGCTGAAGGTGCTGTCCGGCGTCAATCATCCTGTCTCGGGCGCGTTGTCGCTCGACGGCATCGAGCAGCAGTTCGCGACGACCAAGGCGGCGATCGCCGCGGGCATCGCGATCATCTATCAGGAACTGCATCTGGTGCCGGAGCTGACGGTCGCCGAGAATCTGATGCTCGGCGCCCTGCCGAATCGCTTCGGCGTACTGGACGAAAAGGCTTTGGTCGCGCGTGCGATGCGCGAGCTCGAACGGCTCGGCGAAAAGCTCGATCCGTCGCAGCAGGTCAAGCATCTGTCGATCGGTCAGCGGCAGATGATCGAAATCGGCAAGGCGCTGATGCGCGACGCGCGCGTGATCGCGTTCGACGAACCGACCAGCTCGCTGTCGTCGCGCGAAACCACGCAACTGTTCCGCATCATCCGCGCGCTGAAGGCCGAAGGCCGCGCGATCATCTACGTCACGCACCGGATGGATGAAGTCTACGAACTGTGCGATCGCGTCACGGTGTTTCGCGACGGCCGCCGCATCGACACCTTCGAGGCCGGCGCGGGACTCGACCGCGATCGGCTGATCCGCTGCATGGTGGGGCGCTCGATCACCGATGTGTACGGCTATCGCGCGCGCGAGCAAGGCGACGTGCAGCTTCAGGTCGACGGCCTGATGGGACCGGGCCTGCGCGAACCGGCATCGTTTTCGGCGCGCAAGGGTGAGATCGTCGGCTTCTTCGGGCTCGTCGGCGCGGGCCGCTCCGAGCTGATGAAGCTGATCTACGGCGCGGTCAAGCCGAGCGCCGGCGAGGTCGCGCTGAAGGGCAAGCGCGTGCAGTTCGCCACGCCGCGCGACGCGGTGCGCGCCGGTGTCGCGCTGTGTCCCGAGGATCGCAAGCAGGAAGGCATCGTGTCGATCGCGTCGGTGTCGGACAACCTGAACATCAGCTGCCGCCGCCACTTCAGCCGCTTCAGCGTGCTCAACGGCCGCAAGGAAGCGCAGACCACGCGTGAATTCATCGGCAAGCTCGCGATCAAGACGCGCAACGGCGACACGCCGATCGGCACGCTGTCCGGCGGCAATCAGCAGAAGGTGATCCTGTCGCGCTGGCTCGCCGAAGAGATCGACGTGTTCCTGATGGACGAGCCGACGCGCGGCATCGACGTCGGGGCGCGCAGCGAGATCTATGGGCTGCTGTATGGGCTCGCCGAGGCGGGCCGCACGGTCATCGTCGTGTCGAGCGATCTCGCCGAGGTGATCGGCGTGACCGATCGCGTGATCGTGATGAAGGAAGGCCGCATCGTCGGCGATCTGCCGAAGGCGCAGGCCACGCCGGATGCGCTGATCAAGCTGGCATTGCCGCGCTGATCGCCCAACGGATCGCGCCACCAGACCTCTTACCGAATACCGCAACGAAAACGGCATTGAATGGAACAGACATCATGAATACACCTTCCACCGATTCCTCGACCCCCGCCGTCGCCTCCGTGGGCTTGACCGCGCGCGCCGCGCGCACCTGGGACCTGATCAACAAATCCGGCATCGTGATGGTGTTCATCGCCCTGTTCGCGGTGCTGTCGTTCACGGTCCCAGACTTTCTGAGCACGCGCAATATCCAGGGCCTGCTGCTGTCGGTCACGCTGATCGGCTCGATCTCCGTCACGATGATGTTCGTGCTCGCGCTCGGCGAGGTGGACCTGTCGGTAGCGTCGATCGTCGCGTTTTCGGGCGTGGTGGCTTCCGTGCTGATCACCGCGACGCACAGCGTGTTAGTCGGCATCACGGCCGGCGTGCTCGCGGGCGGCGCGGTCGGGCTCGTCAACGGCACGCTGGTCGCGCGCTACAAGATCAACTCGCTGATCGTCACGCTCGCGATGATGGAGGTCGTGCGCGGCCTCGCGTACATCACCTCGAACGGCGACGCGGTGATGATCTCCGAGGAGCGCTTCTTCGACCTCGGCGGCGGCTCGTTCCTCGGCATTTCTTATCCGATCTGGAGCAACATCGTCGGCTTTGTTCTGTTCGGCTTCCTGCTGAAAAAGACCGTGTTCGGCAAGAACGTGCTGGCCGTCGGCGGCAATAGCGAAGCGGCTGTGCTCGCGGGGCTGCCCGTCACGCGGATCAAGATCACCGTGTTCGTGCTGCAAGGCCTCGTGACCGGCTTCGCGGGCGTGATGCTCGCGTCGCGCATGAGCCTCGGCGATCCGAAGACGTCGGTCGGGCTCGAGCTCGGCGTGATTTCCGCGTGCGTGCTCGGAGGTGTGTCGCTGACCGGCGGTGTCGCGACGATCTCCGGCGTGCTGGTCGGCGTGCTGATCATGGGTTCCGTGCAGGACGCCATGAGCCTGCTGAACGTACCGACGTTCTATCAGTATCTGATTCGCGGCGGCATCCTGCTGCTCGCGGTTCTGTTCGACCAGTTCCGCCGCAGCAAGCGCGTGCACTGACGCGCCGTTGCTCGCGGCCGGTTTCCTGCGCTTTGCGAGAAGGCGTACTGCCGATGCGGGTCGATAAAACCCGCATCGGCTTTTTTATTGCAGGTGAAGCCTGGCAAGTATCAAAAGCAATAAAAACGGCTTGGCATCGGAATGCCCAAGCCGTCTCTTTTAGCTCACGCGCTCACGCCTGCGACTTTTAAAGCCGCAGCGGATACGCATGCGACCGTATTCCGGCTTTTGCCGGAATACCGGTGTTGTACTTATTGCTTGATGAATCGGTCGTTCGCCCAGAGTCCCTCGGTATCGCTATTGGCTGAATTCACGAACTCGACGTCGTGGCCGACCACGCGCACCACGCGGAAACTCGAGTCGGTCGGAGTCGACACGCATTGATATCCGGAGAAGAATTCCTGCATCTGCTGCTGTTCACCGGCTTGCGCGTGGTGATCGGCGGCATCGAGCTTGTCCTTCGATACGCAGCCATAGGCATTGGCCTTGAACTGGATCGTTTGCTGCGGCTTGATCACGACGTCTTGCGCCTGAACGCTAGCGGCAGCCAAACCCGCGATGGCGAAAACAACGGCAATTCGAGTTTTCATTCGTTCCTCCGGGGCGGGCCGAAAAATCTCGGTTAGCTATGTATTTAACTTTAACGGTGGACCCGCATCTCGCACTCTAGGAGAACCGAGGAGAACGACAAGCACATCTTGTGTGCGATCGCAACAGTGGCGAATTGTCGCAGCTGCTGTCGAAGCTGATTAAAGCTTGAGCACGCGCCTGACCAAATGGCAATGAAATGAATAACTAAAAATCCACTCTCGCCCACGCCTTAGCTGGTAAAGCTTTGCGCGCGCATTCACGTAAACGCGTAGCGTCAATTAAGCGATTTAATACAATTTAATCAATGGGTTTGTGCGTCGCACACAAAGTCATTCCACAGGCAAAAGCTGCGATGCGCAATAACGAGGCAAGTGCAGAAAACAAACAGTGCCAGCCGTCTTTCACGGGCCTTGGTGAAACGCTTGCAACGCGCCATTGCCGAAAACGCATGAAAAAAAGCCGCGCGGCGCAAAGCCGCGTGGACAGGCGAGGGGGGCGCGACCGCAGTGCGATGTACCCTTCGCGGCGGCCTGAATCCAGGTGGATCTTCGTCGAGCCGGTATGCGGGTACAGGCGGTGCTCTACAATGAAAACGAATCTCCTGCACCCGGAGGCTATCGTGAACGAGCACGTAATACTCGGGATTTTTCTGGTCGTTCCGCTGCTGATCGTCATGTTTCTTTTTTCCGACGAACTGTGGCAGGAGCATCGAGACCTGCACGACGGACGGCCGTTGCGAGCGCGTCGCCGACGCATCGACTGGCGGCATCCGCTACGCCGTTCGCGCGAGCGGCTCTGAGATTGCGAAGCGGGTCCCCAAAGAAAAAAAGCCTGCCGCAGGGGCAGGCTGAAAAAAGAGATCCACACTCAATGCCTTGAACACAAGGCAATAGCAGTCTAGTCGCGACACGCTAATCGGTGGTTTCAACGGCTTTTACAGTTGTTACCGGGCGTGACCGTAATGCGGGGCGCGACGTTGCATCGGCAGGCCTCGCGTCGCGCTTCAGTGGGCGCGCCAGTGCGCGCGAATCCGTTTGGCGAGCGCTTCGAGCGTGTCCGGATCGGCGACCTCGCGCGCATGCAGCTTCAGCGGTTGGCCTTCCCAGCGCGGAATCACGTGGAAATGGACGTGCGGCACTGTCTGTCCCGCCGCCGCGCCGTTGAACTGGCCGATGAACACGCCGTCAGGACGCAGTGCCGCGCGCACCGCGATCGCGAGCTTTTGCGCCATGCGCGCCGACGCGACGAGCGCCGCATCCGACAGATCGAAAATTTCCGCGACCGCTTCCTTCGGCACGACGAGCAGATGGCCGTCGGCCTGCGGCATCAAGTCCATGAAAGCCAGCGCCTGGTCGTTTTCGGCCACCTTGATGCACGGTAGTTCGCCGCGCAAGATTTTGGCGAACGGGTTGCTGTCGTTGTAGCTCATCGCGTTTCCTTTCATTTGGGCTGGGTTCGATTCACGGGTCGAGCGGGATACTGTTTTTTGCGTAGCTTCGCACCGCGGGTTTCCTATTCTCTACCCGAACGCTTACGCCACGCGTGCGGCACGCCGGATCGCTTGAGGTGGCTGGCCGAACGCGCGCAAAAACGCGCGCCGCATCCGCTCGGGGTCGATGAAGCCCGTGTCGGCTGCAACGGTTTCGATCGAATGACGGCCGGTTTCGAGCATCGTGCGAGCCGCTTCGACACGCAGCGCCTCGATCGCGCGGGCCGGCGACTGGCGCGTCTCGTCGCGAAACGCGCGGCTGAACTGGCGCGGGCTCAGATGCGCGACGTCGGCGAGCTGCTCGACGGTCAGCGGCTCGCGCAGATGGCTCTTCGCATACGACAGCGCGTTCTGGATCCGATCGGATTTCGGTTCGAGATCGAGCATCGCGGAGTACTGCGATTGCCCGCCGGTGCGCCGGTGATAGACCACGAGCTTCTTCGCGATCGCGCGCGAAACCGCGACGCCGAGGTCGTTCTCGACGAGCGCGAGGCACAGATCGATACACGCGGTCATGCCGGCCGACGTCCACACCGAGCCGTCGACGATGAAGATGCGGTCCTCGTCGACCCGCGCGCGCGGAAAGCGCCGTTGCAAATCGCGCGCATGCGCCCAGTGCGTAGTCGCGTGGCGGCCGTCGAGGATGCCCGCTTCGGCGAGCACGAACGCGCCGGTGCAGATGCTCGCGGTGCGGCGTGAGGCGGCGAGGGCGTCGTTCAGAAACGCGAGCAGCCCCGGCGACGACGGCGCGATCTCCATCGCGCCGGTGACGATCACCGTGTCGTAGGCGGGATCGCCGAACGGGCGCGTCGCGACCTCGACGCCCGCCGAGCTGCGCACCATGCCGCCGTGCTCGGAGATCACCGCTACGTCGTACGCGGGCTCGCCGGTGTCCTGATTAGCGAGTTCGAAAATCGATACCGCGACCATGTCGAGGATCTGAAAGCCCGGAAAGACCACCACGCCGATGCGTTTCATTTGCGATGTCCGGAAACGAGGGAAATACGACATTTGAGACAAAACAGTACGCGCCTAAACTCAGCTCGTCAACCCCGCCGTATCAGCGCAAAAGCCGCCAGGCGGCGAGTTCACGGATGTTCCCATTTACCGGACAGGGCGGCCGCATCATGCGCGGCCCGCAAGGAGAGCTTCAATGGCAACGCAGGCAGACAAGGGCGTACAAGGCAATTCGAACGAAGGCAAGGGTACGGCGGTGGTCACGGGCGCATCGTCGGGTATCGGGGCGGTCTACGCGGACCGGCTCGCGCGACGCGGCTACGACCTGCTGCTGATCGCGCGCGACGGCGCACGCCTCAGCAGCCTCGCCGACCGGCTGACGAAGGAAACCGGCCGCCGCGTGAGCACCGTCAGCGCCGATCTGACCAACAAGGCCGACGTGCGCCGCATCGAGAACCAGTTGCGCGCCGAGCCAGGCATCACGATGCTGATCAACAACGCGGGCGTCGGCGCGACCAAGACGCTGGTCGACTCCGACATCGATGAACTCGAGCAGATGATCGAGCTGAACGTGACCTCGCTCACGCGCCTGACGGCGGCGGTGTTGCCGGGCTTCATCGCGCGCGGCGCCGGTACGGTGATCAATATTTCGTCGATCGTCGCGCTGGCGCCGGAATTGTTGAACGGCACCTATAGCGGCACCAAGGCCTACGTGTTGAACCTCACGCAGTCGCTGCATCACGAGGTGGGCGGCAAGGGCGTGCGGCTGCAAGCGGTGCTGCCGGGCGCGACGAGCACCGCGTTCTGGGATCGCGCGGGTCTCGCGGTCGAGAACCTGCCTTCGCAGATCGTGATGAGCGCCGAGGACATGGTCGACGCGGCGCTTGCCGGTCTCGACCAGGGCGAACTGGTGACGATCCCGTCGTTGCCCGATGCCGCCGACTGGGAGCGTCTGAACATCGCGCGTTTGCATCTGCAGCCGAATCTGTCGCGCAGCGCGCCGGCCGAGCGCTATACGCGCGCCGTAGCCGCGTAAGCCGAAGGTTGAGGAGGGCGGCGCCAGACTCAGCCGCTCACGGCCACCTGATTCTTGCCGTCGTGTTTCGCGCGATACAGGCCGACGCCGGCGGCCTCGATCAGCGTCGTGACTGGTTCGGCGGCCGAGGGCACCACCATCGCCGCGCCGATGCTGATCGTGACGACGCCCTCTGCCGAGCCCGCATGGGTGATCGCGCGGTCTTCGACTGCGATGCGGATTTTCTCCGCGAGCAGGCGCAAGCCGCCCGCCGACGCGTCCGGCACGACCACCGCGAACTCCTCGCCGCCGAAGCGCGCGGCGAGATCCAGTGAATGGCCGAGGCACGCTTCGATCGTATGCGCGACGCTCTTCAGCACTTCGTCGCCGGCGACGTGCCCATAGGTGTCGTTGTAGGCCTTGAAGTGATCGACGTCGATCATCAGGAGGCCGAGGCCGGTCTTGTCGCGGGTGCCGCGGTGCCATTCTGCCGCCAGATACTGGTCGAGGTAGCGGCGGTTCGACAGGCCGGTCAGACCGTCCGAATGCGTGAGCCGCTGCAACTCCAGATTCGTCGCCAGCAGTTGCCGCTGAGATTGCCGCAGCGCGCGGTACGCCTCGTCGCGTTGCAGCAGGTGTAGATACGAGCGCGAGTGATAGCGGATGCGCGCTATCAGCTCGATGCGGTCGGGCAGCTTCACGAGGTAGTCGCTCGAACCGGCCGCGAACGCCGCGCTTTTGACTAGCGGCTCTTCGTTGGTCGACAGCACGACGATCGGGATGTCGCGAGTGGCGGCATTCAGCCGGTATTGCCGCACCAGCGTCAGACCGTCGGTGCCCGGCATCACGAGATCTTGCAGGATCACCGTCGCGCGCGTTTCCTCGGCGCAGCGCACCGCGACTTCCCATGACGCGCAGTAGCGAAAGTCGATGCCCGGCTCGTCGGCGAGCGCCTCGCGCACCCCCTCGGCGATGACCGCCTGGTCGCCGACCAGCAGCACCATGATCGGGCACTCGGCCGCCGGCGGGTCGGCGAAGATGCGCGCGAGCGCGTCGTCGCTGGCGAGACTGGGCGCATCCTCAGCGACGAGCGCGTGCGCCTGCGCGTTCGCGTCGTCTGCGGGATGCAGCGTTGCGGCGTTCTGGGGCGGTTTAGAAGTGTCCATGTGGTTCGGCCAGGATGAAGTTCAGGGAGGGCACGTCAGCTTGCGGGGAGGCGAGGCGCTCGCTGACCACTGCCCTTGGTCAGATAATAGTCGGCGCCCGCATCGAGGCCAGCGCGGCGATCTTCCCCCCGATGCCTGGATGAAAAGCAGCGCAATGCCTCGCGTGGGTTAACGCGTCCAACGTTATGCACCTGTTACAGAGTTAATCTCCGGTTACCAACTGCAGCATCTATTTCCGCGCGCGCCGGCGACAATTCGTCCATGCCTGAACGGCGGGAGCTCAATATGAAAAAGATCGCAGTGGCGTTGGTGATGGCGGGTAGTTTGACGGTGGCGGGCCAGGCGTCCGCGCACGGACACGGCGGTGATGTGGTGGGTGCGCTGATTGGCGGCGCGGTGCTGGGCGCGGTGGTCACCTCGGCGTTGACGCCGGCGCCGGTGGTCGCGTATCCGCAGCCGGTCTATGCCGAGCCCGCGTACCAGCCCGCGCCGGCTTACGGGGCACCGCCGCCCGGATATTGCTACGACCAGTATCAGCGCGCCTATGTCGCGTGCGGCGCACCGCCGCCCGGACAGTACGGCTATGCGCAACCGCAACCCGAGCCGCAGTGGTGAGCGCGGCAAGGCTCTGATGCGCGGATGATTTAGCCGAACAACGCGCAGACAAAAAGGCCGTCGCCCAATGCGACGGCCTTTTTCCATTTGAGGCACGGCTTAATGCTTGTGATGCAGCCACTCCGCGTAATGCGTGTCGAGCCAGCGCTCGAGCCTGGGCGGCCTGGACGGGTCGCGGTGACGCGACATCATCCAGATGGCAAGGCCGACCACCAGCATGACGGCGGGCCCCATCAGATAAGCGAGCATTGATTCAGGCATCGGAACCTCCGTATCGGCTTGCATCCATCTCTCAGTGTAGGCGAAGGAAGCGGGGAAAGAACGACGATGTCAAACGGTCCAGAGAAGCGAAAAAAGGCGCATTTGCGCCCGGTTTGGAAACCTGTTTTTTTGATGATTTTTCCTTTATTTGCTTAGCGTCTGGGCGAGGTCGCATTAGCCTGTGTACCATCCTGTTACCGGCCTGACGGCAAGCGTCACATGGCGCCAAAACCCATGACAATGCCGTCAAGCCGTCCTGTTCGCCGTCTGCCGCGCGACTTCCATCTGGCTATCGACAAAGTCCGCCCAACTCTGAAGCATGCGACCCTGCGACGCCGCTTCGTCGGTTGCTGCACGCTTCGCGATGTCGCCCGCCGCAGCTGTTTGCTGTTCCATGTCGCGCAGATGCGACGCCGCGGTGCGACGAAAGTCATGCAGCACGAAATGCTCCACGTCGAGCCCCAATGCCTTGACTGCCTGGTTCAGCGTGCTTTTCGCGATCGGCCGATCGTCGCCCCTGATGCTCGGGAACACGAACGTCTCGCTGTTGCGCCCGCGCTGCAGCTCGCGCAGCAGCGCAACCGCCTGACGCGGCAGACGGACGACGCGGTCCTCGCGCGCGTTCAGGCGCGCGGCGGCGATCGTCCACAGCGCGTCGTCGAGATCGAACTCGGCCCATGTCGATTCGACGAGGTCCGCTTTGCGTGCCATCGTCAGCACCAGCAGATGCAGCGCGAGCTTCAGCGGACGGCGGATATTGGATGTGTCGATCGTGCGCAGCATGACACCGATCTCGGCGCCGGACAGCACGCGGGTGCGGCTGTCGAAGGTCGCGATCGAGCGCGCCGGTACGACTTCCGCGGGATTGCTGGTCGCGAGCTGGCGCGCGATCAGATATGCGTACAGGCGCTTCACGACGTTGCGCGTGTGCAGCGCCATTTTCGGCGAGCCGCGGCTTTTGATGCGCTCGCAGATCGCGACGACGTCGTCAGCGGTGACCGCGCCGATCGGCTTGTTGCCGATCGCGGGCAGCACGTCCTTGTCGAGCGCGCGCTGCGTGGTGCGGCGATATTCATCCGACTTGCCGGCCAGCGCCGTCGCGAGATAAAGCTCGGCCGCTTCGCGCAGCACGTCGGCCTTGCTCTCGGCACCGCGATCGCGCCGCGCGGTGGCGACCGGCGAAATGCCCTGCGCGACGAGCGCCGCATACCTCTGCGCCTTCGCGCGCGCGACGCGCAGCGAAATCATCCGGTAATCGCCGATGGTCGCGAGCGGCTGACGCTTGCCGTTCAACGTATAGCGGAAGCGCCAGACCTTGGTGCCGGTCGTCATGACCTCGATCACGAGGCCGTTGCCGTCGGCGACGCAGTAGCGAGTCGCGCGCGGTTCGAGCGCGCGGATCTCGGATTCGGTGAGCGGGGTGGCGAGGCGGGGCATGCTTTGGGGACGCTGTACGTTTAGGCTCGGACAGCTGGATTCTAAACCTTTGCCCGCTTGTGTACCAAAAATTCGATGGGTTTTTGGTCGACGGAGTGCGATTTTCGCGTGTGCGGCAGCGGCGCCGATTCGGCAGCGAGAGCTTATATGACGGCTGGATTGCGGCGACGCACAAGTTCGGCGTTACTTGCCGATACAGAATCGGCTGAAAATCACGCCGAGCAGATCGTCCGAACTGAACTCACCGGTGATCGAGTTCAGTTGATCCTGCGCGAGCCGCAATTCCTCGGCGAACAGATCGAGCGCCTGCGCGTTCTGCTCCGCATGCACGGCGGCGGTCGCCAGATGCTCGTCGGCCGCGCGCAACGCGATCAGGTGCCGCTCGCGCGCGAGATAGACGCTCTCCGCGCCCGCCTGCCAGCCGGCAATCCGCAGCAGTTCGTCGCGCAGCAGCGCGACGCCGTCACCCTGCTTCGCCGACAGCCGCACCTCGCTAAGTTCGAGGTCGGCGTCGAGCGCCTGCGTCGCGGGCGCGAGCCCTGTCAGGTCGGTCTTGTTCAGCACGCGGACGACGGGCACGCCGCGCGGAAAGCGTCCGGCGATCGTTTCGTCGCCGGCCGTCATTCCGGCGCGCGCGTCGAGCAGATGCAGCACCACGTCCGCGCGCTCGATCTCGCCCCACGTGCGCTCGATGCCGATCTTCTCGACCTCGTCCTCGGTCTCGCGCAGGCCGGCCGTGTCGATCACGTGCAGCGGGATGCCTTCGATCTGGATCGTCTGCGCGACCTTGTCGCGCGTCGTGCCGGCGATCGGCGTGACGATCGCGAGTTCGGCGCCGGCGAGCGC
Source organism: Paraburkholderia sp. MM5384-R2 (assembly GCF_014201025.1). Classification (NCBI taxonomy): domain Bacteria; kingdom Pseudomonadati; phylum Pseudomonadota; class Betaproteobacteria; order Burkholderiales; family Burkholderiaceae; genus Paraburkholderia; species Paraburkholderia sp. MM5384-R2. Next base: position 23,753 of record NZ_JACHDI010000035.1, on the reverse strand, counting down.
GTTCAGCAGCGACGACTTGCCGACGTTCGGCTGCCCCGCCAGCACGACCGACAAACCTTCGCGCAGCAACGCGCCCTGGCGCGCCTCGCTCAGCACGTGCGCGAGACGCTCGCGTATGCGCACGAGCTTGCCGCGCGCGTCGGCGGCTTCGAGGAAGTCGATTTCCTCTTCCGGGAAGTCGAGCGTCGCTTCGACCAGCATCCGCAGCGTGATCACCTCTTCGACCAGCGCGTGGATATCGCGCGAGAACGCGCCGTCGAGCGAGCGGCCGGCAGAACGCGCGGCGGCCTCGGTGCTTGCCTCGATCAGATCGGCGACGGCCTCGGCCTGCGCGAGGTCGAGCTTGTCGTTCAGAAACGCGCGACGCGTGAATTCGCCGGGCTCGGCGAGCCGTAGACCGCACGCGCGGCCGGCGTCGATGCAGCGCTGCAGGACCAATTGCAGCACGACCGGGCCGCCATGGCCTTGCAGTTCAAGCACGTGCTCGCCGGTGTACGAGTGCGGCGCCGGAAAGTACAGCGCGATGCCGCGATCGAGCGGATTGCCGCTCGCGTCGAGAAACGGCACGTAGCTCGCGTGACGCGCCGCGAGCGTCTGGCCGGTGAGGGCCTGCATCAACGGCTGGGCCGCCGCCGCGCCAGCGCGGCCGAACGAAATCCGCACGACGCCGATGCCTCCCCGGCCGGGCGCGGTAGCAATGGCAACGATGGAATCGGAGTCGGTCGTGAGCATGTGAAGTCGGGCGAAACGGGAGAGGAGGAGCAGGGCCGCGTCGGTCGAGCCGGCGCGAGGCATTGTAACGCGCGCGCCTCGCACGGAAGCGCTGGCGACAAGGACGCGAAGCGGATGACGTGTCCGTTCGCCCCTACCGTTTGAACAACTCAGATTTATCTCAATTAAGCTAGGATTATTACCGTGCTACTTAGGAATTATTGAGACTCGGCAGGAACTGCAGTTCGGGCAAAGCCAAGCCTGGCAATCGGGAGATGAAAAAAATCCAATTCGCGCAACGCGTTATGGGGCGCGCGCTGCAAGCTAAAACTATCTCAAATAAGAGAAAACAAAGCTTGATCGGTTGTCAACTGGCTGAACTCCGAATTGCACAATCTGGCCCATGCCGACCGACAAAGAAAAAGCCGCCTTCGCCAAGAGGCTGAAGGATCTGCTCGAGCCGCTGAAAATCCGCGGCGGGACCAAGCTCGCCGAGCAATTCAATCTTCGCTATTACGGCGAGCGGCCCGTGACGCCCCAGACCGCACACAAATGGCTGACGGGCACGACGATCCCGAAGCCGGACAAGTTGCGCACGCTCGCCGAATGGTTGAACGTCAAGGAGCACTGGCTCCATTACGGACCACCGCCCGGCGCCAGCGCACGACCGATGGCACGTGGCGAAAAATATCCGCCGACACCCGAAACGATCGAACTCGCTTCGAAGATCGCATCGTTGACCCCGAAGGACCGGAATCTGGTCGAGGAAATGATCGTGCGTTTTTACGGCGAAGATTCCGACGAAGAGTGAACGACGAAACTCAAGCGCAGCCGCCCGCCGCATTTCCTACAACCGCACCATAAAAAAAGCCGCCCGGTTCGCACCGGGCGGCTTTTCGTTTTCAGCTTGCGTCACGGCGGTCCTGCGGGCCGCCGCCGGACGGAACATCAGGCCGGCTTCGCCTTCGAGCTGCCCATCATCCGCGTGATGTAGTACTGCTGCGCGATCGACAGCACGTTGTTCACGACGTAGTACAACACGAGACCTGCGGGGAAGAAGAAGAACATCACCGAGAACGCGATCGGCATGAACATCATCATCTTCGCCTGGACTGGGTCCGGCGGCGTCGGGTTCAAGCGGGTCTGCAGGAACATCGACACGGCCATCAGGATCGGCAGGATGAAGTACGGGTCCTGCTGTGACAGATCATGGATCCATAGAATCCACGGCGCGCCGCGCATTTCCACCGACGACAGCAACACCCAGTACAGCGAGATGAACACCGGGATCTGGATCACGACCGGCAGACAGCCGCCGAACGGATTGACCTTCTCGGTCTTGTACAGCTCCATCAGCGCCGCGTTCATCTTCTGCGGATCGCCCTTGAAACGCTCGCGCAGCGCCTGCATGCGCGGCGTGATCGCCTTCATGCGCGCCATCGACTTGTAGCTCGCGGCCGACAGAGGGAAGAACACCGCCTTGATCAGCACCGTGAGCAGCACGATCGACCAGCCCCAGTTGCCGACATAGCTGTGGATCTTCGACAGCAGCCAGAACAGCGGCTTCGCGATGATCGTGACCCAGCCGTAGTCCTTCACCAGATCGAGACCCGGCGCGATACCTGCGAGCATCTTTTCTTCTTCCGGACCGGCGAACAGACGCGCGGACACGCTGACGGTCTGACCCGGCTGGATGGTCGGCATCGCCTCCTTCATGCCGACGCGATACAGCGACGGATCGATCTTCTCGGCGTAGAACTCGCGCTTGACGCCTTCCTGCGGAATCCAGGCCGACGCGAAGTAGTGCTGGACCATCGCGACCCAGCCGTCGTTGGCCGACGTCGCGAAGTTTTGCTTGTTCTTGTCGAGATCGCTGAACGTCATCTTCTGGAAGTGATGCTCGTTCGTGTAGACAGCCGGTCCGATGAACGTGTGCGAGAAGCGCGGCGTGTCGACCGGCTGGTCGTCGCGCACGAGTTCCATATAGAGTTGCGGCGTCACCGGGGTGGTGCCGACGTTCTGGACCTTCGTCTCGACGCCGATCACGTAGCTGCCGCGCGTGAACGTATACGTCTTGATGACCCGGAGGCCGCCCTTTTCCGGCGACTCGAAGCTCATCTGGAACGAGTTCTGGCCGTCGGCCAGATGGGTCGGCTGATTCGGCATCAGCGTAAAGATGTCGTTGTGATTCGGGAAGTCACCGCCGAGCAGGCCAGTGCGCGCCAGATACGTGTGATTGTTCGTTTTGTCGAACAGCGTGATCACGAGATCCGGCTGCTTGCCGTCGCCCTGCTTGACGAGCGACAGGCGCGACAATGTGCCACCGCGGGTGTCGATTTCGCCGCTATAGACGTCGGTGCCGAACTTCACGAGCTGCGATTGCTCGGCCGCTGGCGCGTTGCCCGGCGCGGCCGCGTTGGTTGTCGGCAGATCGGACGGCTGGGTGCCCGGTGTCGTGGTGCCCGGCGCGGCGCTGCCGGCGGTCTGGGTCGGCGTCGTGCTCGGGAAGAACATCGACGGGCGTCCGTGGTCGCGTTGCCAGTTGTCGAACAGCATGACAGCTGACATGAAAAAGATGACCCATAGGACGGTGCGTTTGATATCCATGCGTTGTCTCAGTGTCGATGGAACGGCGCGTCAGCGCTTTTCGGAAGTGGGTGGCGGGACGAGATCGATGCCGCCCGCGGAAAACGGGTGGCAGCGGCAAACACGCCTCACGGCGAGATAAGTCCCGCGCGCGGCGCCATGATACTGGATTGCCTCGCGCGCGTAATCAGAGCAGGAAGGGTAAAAACGGCACCGGTCGCCGAGCATGGGGCTCACGGCAAGCTTGTAAAAGCGCAATAAAGCGAAGAGTACCGTTTGCATGGCAGGTGCGGCCGTACGGCGCCGCGCAACGTGAAGTACAGGACGACGCCCGCGCTCTGAAGCTGTCGGCGCAACGCCCGTTGCGCCGACGGTGGTGCGGGCGGTCATTGCGTCATTCCGTCCTGGGCGCCTCCGCGGGCGGCGCCTGACGACGGGTAATTTCGCGCGCTGCCTTGTCGAGCAGCGCCTCGATTTCGCTGCGGCACAGCGCCTTCAACGGCGGCGACGACGCGCTCGGCAAAGCTTTTTTGTCGAAACGGGTGTGTAGACGCAGCAGCACATCCCAACCGCCGAATTCCGCGCGACGCAGCCGGAAGGCTTCGCGCGCGATCCGGCGCACCAGATTCCGCGTCGCCGCGCGCGGCGCATACTTCTTACCGATCACGAGGCCAAGACGCGCCTCGTTGCCGGTGGGCCGGCCGTACACGACGAAGTGTGCGGTACGGCGCCACGGCCGCAAACGAAAAACGGATGAAAATTCATCCGTTTTTAGCAGCCTTGCGGCTTTGGGGAAGGCGGCTTGCGCTCGCAACGGAACCGAGCCCGGTTGCTGCGCCCCGGCCGCTCCCGCTTCGCCGCGGGTTTCGGTCACAGCGCGCAATCCGCTTGCCTTAGATCGCGAGGCGCTTGCGGCCCTTCGCGCGACGTGCGTTGATGACCTTGCGGCCGCCAGCGGTCTTCATGCGAACGCGGAAGCCATGGGTGCGCTTGCGACGGGTAACGGAAGGTTGGTAGGTACGTTTCATGTTGCTCTCACTTGATCGAAAAAAACCGCGCGATCATCGCTGAAAGCGCAATGGCCGGTGGTTTACTGAAATTGGTTTTCGCGGAACCCGCTATTTAAACTGGTTTTCCGTTGGCCGTCAATAGTTTAGCCGTCGTCTGGCGCAGCCGGGGGTTGCCGGACCAAGCGATCGGTCCCTGTGGATAACTCACTTTCGGGTTCGTTTTGGCGTTAGAATCTCGCCTTACTTCCCAAAAATGTTGCACGCCGCTCCGGCACGCTTGTCCCGCACACCCTTGTGGCACAGGCGCCTGGGGCTGTTACGCCTGGCTGCTCAGGGCCTTGTTGCGCGTGCGCGACAGGGGCAGCGGCGACCGCCGTGCACACCATAACGATAGCAACTTGATGAACGAATTCTGGCAACACTGTTCCGCATTGCTGGAGCGTGAGCTTACGCCCCAGCAGTACGTGACGTGGATCAAACCCTTGGCCCCGGTCGCCTTCGACGCCGATGCGAACACGTTGAGCATTGCCGCGCCGAACCGCTTCAAGCTCGACTGGGTCAAGAGCCAGTTCTCCGGCCGCATCGCGGATATGGCCCGCGATTTCTGGCATGCGCCGGTGGACGTGCAATTCGTATTGGATCCGAAGGCAGGCATGCGTAGCCCAACGGCCGCGGCGCCGGCTCCGTCGTCGGCACGCCCGGCTTCGGCCGCGCCGCAGGGCGGTAATGCCGGCGGCGTCGCGGCCGTCGATGCGGCTGTCGGCGCCGTGCACGCCGCGCATGCCGCGCGCGCGAATCCCGCAGCCGCGGCTGCGGCGCTCGCAGCGCAAAACGCGAATTCGCGCAACGCCGCCGAAGACGTTGCAGATCTCGATCTGCCGAGCCTGGACGCGAACGAAGCCGCCGCCGGACGTCGCACGTGGCGCCCAGGCCAAGGCGTGGGCGCCACGGCATCCAGCGAGAGCGACTCGATGTACGAGCGCTCGAAGCTGAACCCCGTGCTGACCTTCGACAACTTCGTGACAGGTAAGGCGAATCAGCTCGCGCGCGCCGCGGCGATCCAGGTCGCCGACAACCCCGGCATTTCGTATAACCCGCTGTTCCTGTACGGTGGCGTGGGCCTCGGCAAGACACACCTGATCCACGCTATCGGAAATCAGTTGCTGATGGACAAACCCGGCGCGCGGATTCGCTACATCCACGCGGAACAGTACGTGTCCGATGTCGTGAAGGCGTACCAGCGCAAGGCGTTCGACGACTTCAAGCGCTACTACCACTCGCTCGACCTGCTGCTGATCGACGATATTCAGTTCTTCTCGGGCAAGTCGCGCACGCAGGAGGAATTCTTCTACGCTTTTGAGGCGCTGGTCGCCAACAAGGCGCAAGTGATCATCACGAGCGATACCTATCCGAAGGAAATCTCGGGTATCGACGATCGCCTGATCTCGCGCTTCGACTCCGGCCTGACGGTGGCGATCGAGCCGCCCGAACTCGAAATGCGCGTCGCGATTCTGATGCGCAAGGCGCAATCCGAGTTCGTGAGCCTGAATGAGGACGTCGCGTTCTTCGTCGCGAAGCATCTCCGCTCGAACGTGCGCGAGCTCGAGGGCGCGCTGCGCAAGATCCTCGCGTATTCGAAGTTCCACGGCCGCGAAATCACGATCGAACTGACCAAGGAAGCGCTGAAAGACCTGCTGACGGTGCAGAACCGGCAGATTTCGGTGGAAAACATCCAGAAAACGGTCGCCGACTTCTACAGCATCAAGGTCGCGGACATGTATTCGAAGAAGCGTCCGGCGAACATCGCGCGGCCGCGGCAGATCGCGATGTACCTGGCGAAGGAATTGACGCAGAAGAGTCTGCCGGAAATCGGCGAGCTTTTCGGCGGGCGCGACCACACGACGGTGCTGCACGCGGTGCGTAAGATCGCCGACGAGCGCAGCAAGGACGCGCAGCTGAATCACGAACTGCACGTGCTGGAGCAGACGCTGAAGGGCTAAACGGGCTGGCCCCACGCGACCGTGAAACGGACGTCGGCGGCAGGAAACGCTGAAAGCGGCTACGCAGTGGTTTGAATGAGGCCGCGAAAACGCTGTAAATCGAGAAACGGGCAGGGGACTCACAACCCGGCGGCGCTGTCGGGTCCGAACGGGAAATGACAGGGAACGCGACGGTAAGCAGGCAGAAGCGACGCAAAAAGCGCGGCAAACCCGTGACGAATTTGCGGCGCAACCGGCCAGAAGTGGCGGAGAAACGAGCCTGCGAACCGGTAGCGCCGCGCAGCGGCGCGACAAGTCGGCGGCAGCCCGGACCACGCCCTACAAAATCGACCTGTTTATTCCCGAACTCGCCCCCATTTTAGTGAGGCGGTCCCGTTTTCAGGCACAATACAGGTTTAACCGCCCGGCGGCGACGGGCGGATTTCACGCCGTGTCGGGCGCTTTTCAGGGCGCCGGCGGGGAGCCGTGGCTGCGCGCTGAAAAGCTTGTCCCGTAAGGCGTGCAGGCCGTTATACCAACGAAGGAACCCTATGCAACTGGTCAAGACCGAACGCGACAACCTCCTCAGGCCGCTGCAAACCGTGAGCGGCATCGTCGAACGCCGCCATACGTTGCCGATCCTCGCCAATTTGCTGATCACCAAGAACGGTCCTGACGTATCGTTCCTGTCGACCGACCTGGAGTTGCAGATCACCACGCGCGCCGATTTCGGCGTGGGCGGCGATTCGGTCGCGACCACGGTGGCGGCGCGCAAGCTCCTCGACATTCTGCGCGCGATGCCTGACGGCCAGGTCACGCTGACGCTGAACGACAAGCGTCTGACCGTGCAATCCGGCAAGAGCCGCTTTGCGCTGCAGACGCTCGCCGCGGACGAATTCCCGACCGTCGCTCAGGCCAAAGACTACGGCGCGAGCCTGGTGGTTCCTCAAAAGACGTTCCGCCAGCTGCTCGGCATGGTCCATTTCTCGATGGCCCAGCAGGACATCCGCTACTACCTGAACGGCATGCTGCTGGTGGTGGACGGCGATCAGCTGATGGCGGTCGCGACCGACGGTCACCGTCTCGCGTTCTCGTCGATGAAGATCGAGGGCTCCTTCGCGCGCCACGAAGTGATCATTCCGCGCAAGACGATTCTCGAACTGCAGCGCCTGCTCGAAGACATCGACGACACGCTGAAGATTGACATCGCGCAGACGCAGGTCAAGTTCACGTTCGGTCAGGTTGAACTCGTGTCGAAGCTCGTGGAAGGCAAGTTCCCCGACTTCCAGCGCGTAATTCCGAAGTCGCACAAGAACAAATTCCAGATTGGCCGCGAAGAACTGCAGCGTTCGCTGCAACGCGCGGCGATTCTGACGTCGGATAAGTTCAAGGGCGTGCGCTGCATCGTCGAGCCGGGCCAGTTGAAGATCATGTCGACCAACGCCGATCAGGAAGAGGCGCAGGAAGAACTGGAAATCGCATACGACGGCGACAGCGTCGATATCGGGTTCAACGTCACGTACCTGCTCGACGTGCTCGCGAATCTGAAGGTCGACATGCTGGAGGTGAGCCTGGGTGATGCCAGTTCCAGCGCGTTGATCACGATTCCCGAGAACGACGAATTCAAGTACGTGGTGATGCCGATGCGCATCTGACGCGTCCAACATCAAGAAGAACACCAAGGGGCGCAGCGCCCCTTTGGCGTTTTTATGGCGTTTTGAAAAGTCCAGAGCAGCAACCTTGCAGTAACGCAGAACCGGAAAAAATCCATGACTGAAACGAACAATACGCAGCCCGATAACAGCTACGGCGCCTCGTCCATCCAGATCCTCGAAGGTCTGGAAGCCGTGCGCAAGCGGCCTGGGATGTACATCGGGGATACATCGGATGGCACCGGTTTGCACCACCTCGTGTTCGAAGTGCTCGACAACTCGATCGACGAAGCGCTCGCCGGGCATTGCAACGACATCCAGGTGATCATCCACGCGGACAACTCGATCTCGATCACCGACAACGGCCGCGGCGTGCCGACCGGCCTGAAGATGGACGACAAGCACGATCCGAAGCGCAGCGCCGCCGAAATCGTGATGACCGAGCTGCACGCCGGCGGCAAGTTCGACCAGAACAGCTACAAGGTGTCGGGCGGCCTGCACGGCGTGGGCGTGTCGTGCGTGAACGCGCTGTCGGCGTGGTTGCGCCTCACCGTGCGCCGCGACGGCAAGAAGCACTTCATGGAATTCCACCGTGGTGTGCCGCAGAACCGCGTGCTCGAAGAGATCGACGGCGTGACCACGTCGCCGATACAGGTGATCGGCGACACCGAAAACCGCGGCACCGAAGTGCATTTCATGGCCGATGAAAAGATTTTCGGCAATGTTGAATACCACTACGACATTCTCGCGAAGCGGATTCGTGAGCTTTCGTTCCTCAATAACGGCGTGCGGATTCGATTGGTGGATCAGCGCTCGGGTAAGGAAGAGGATTTCGCGTTCGTCGGCGGCGTGAAGGGTTTTGTCGAGTACATCAACAAGAACAAGTCCGTGCTGCACCCGAACATCTTCCACATCATGGGCGAGAAGGAAGGTGTGGGCGTCGAAGTGGCGATGCAGTGGAACGACAGCTACAACGAAAATGTGCTGTGCTTCACGAACAACATTCCGCAGCGCGATGGCGGCACGCACCTTACCGGTCTGCGTGCGGCGATGACGCGCGTGCTGAACAAGTACATTGCCGATCACGAAGTCGCGAAGAAGGCGAAGGTCGAAACGTCGGGCGATGACATGCGTGAAGGGCTGTCGTGCGTGCTGTCGGTGAAGGTGCCGGAGCCGAAGTTCAGCTCGCAGACGAAGGACAAGCTGGTGTCGTCGGAAGTGCGCGCGCCGGTGGAAGAAGTGGTCGCAAAGGCGCTCGAGGAATTTCTGCTCGAGACGCCGGGCGACGCGAAGATCATCTGCGGCAAGATCGTCGATGCGGCGCGTGCGCGCGACGCGGCGCGCAAGGCGCGTGAGATGACGCGCCGTAAGGGCGTGCTCGATGGCGTCGGTTTGCCCGGCAAGCTCGCCGATTGCCAGGAGAAGGATCCGGCGAAGTCGGAGATTTATATCGTCGAGGGTGACTCGGCGGGTGGGTCGGCGAAGCAGGGGCGTGATCGGAAGTTTCAGGCTATCTTGCCGCTGCGCGGCAAGGTGCTGAACGTCGAGAAGGCACGCTACGACAAGCTGCTTTCTTCCGAGCAGATCGTTACGCTGATTACCGCGCTTGGCTGCGGGATCGGCAAGGAAGATTACAACCTCGACAAGCTGCGCTATCACCGCATCATCATCATGACCGATGCTGACGTCGATGGCGCGCACATCCGGACGCTGTTGTTGACGTTCTTCTATCGGCAGATGCCGGAGATGATCGAGCGCGGGTATATCTATATCGCGCAGCCGCCGCTATACAAGATCAAGGCGGGGAAGGATGAGCGGTATCTGAAGGATGAGTCGGAAGTCAACGCTCATATTCTTCGGCTCGCGTTGCAGGGGTCGGAGTTGGTGGCTTCTGAAGGTGCGACTCCGATTACCGGGGATGCGTTGGGTGAGTTGGCTCGGGCTTATCTGTTGGCGCAGGCAGTGGTTGATCGGTTGAGTCGGCTGTATGACGCTGGTGCGCTCGAGGCGGTGATGGATGGCGTCGTTATCGACCTCTCCAGCGAGCAGGCGGCCGAAGCTTCGGCTCGCGCGCTTGAGGCGAAGCTGCGGGATGATGCGCTGAAGCCGGAAGTGCGCGTTACGACGATGTATGACCCGGTGCGGGAGCTGCGCTCGCTGCGCGTCGCGCGGACGCATCATGGGAATCAGAAGATTTCTGTGATCGATGAAGAGTTTCAGTTGACTGCGGATTATCAGCAGCTTGTGACGACCGCAAATACGTTCAAGGGGTTGATTGGCTCTGGCGCTGTGATCAAGCGTGGGGAGCGGAGTATGGCTGTCACCGACTTTAAGAGTGCGATGAAGTGGCTGCTGGCTGATGCTGAGAGGAATATGTCCAAGCAGCGCTATAAAGGCCTCGGGGAGATGAATCCGGAGCAACTTTGGGAGACGACTATGGATCCCGCGGTGCGGCGTCTTCTTCGGGTGCAGATTGAGGATGCTATTGCTGCTGATGGCATCTTTACTACGCTCATGGGGGATGATGTGGAGCCGCGCAGGGCTTTTATTGAGTCGAATGCGTTGAGGGCGGGGAATATCGACGTTTGAGGGTGTAGGTTGTCAGAGATAGTGAAAAAATTCTCACTGAGATGAAAATTACTTCTCAGTGTTTGTGAAAATTTAGAGCAATGCTATAGCCCGGTCGACGACCTACGTCTTCCGGGCTATTTTATTTTTTCGAGGCCAAAAACCTTACCCCGACACAACCGGGGAACGGCAGTCTCAAGAGTCAAGTGCAACGTTTAGCTAATCCGGCCTTCTCTAACTCTTTAGCCATTGCTTCCTCGGGGGAGTCCCAGCCGAGCGTCTGGCGAGGCCGCCCGTTGAGCAATTTGGCGATGTCATTGAGTTGGGTCTGCGAGAGCGTCGAAAGGTCTGTGCCCTTTGGCAGAAACTGACGCAGCAAGCCGTTGGTGTTCTCATTGCTGCCGCGCTGCCAAGGCGCATGCGGATCAGCAAACCAGATATCGATATTGAGCCGCCTGGAGAGCTCGACATGGCAGGCCATTTCCGTTCCCCGATCGTAGGTCAGGCTCTCGCGAAGAAAGGCCGGCAACTTCTTCATTTGCCGCGAGAAGCCTTCCAGCGCATCCTTGGCCGTACAGCCATCCATGCGGCACAGAATCACGAAGCGCGTCTTGCGTTCGACCAGCGTGCCCACGGCGGAACGATTAAACGCACCCTTGATGAAGTCGCCCTCCCAGTGCCCTGGCAACAACCGTTGCTCGATCTGCTCGGGGCGATATTGGATGCGCAAATCCTCGGGAACATAGCTGCCGCCCGCAAGCGTCGTGCGCCGATTCCCGCGCGCCGGTTTTTCCTGGCGCAAGGCTGCGATCATGGCCGGTTTCAGCGAGCCACGTGCATAGGTGTAAATGGCAGCGTAGAGCGTCTCGTGGCTGACGTGCTGACTTGGGTCGTCTGGATACATGGCCCGCAGTTTGGCAGCGATTTGCTGCGGCGACCAGCGCCAGTAGACCAGGTGATCATGCACATGCCGATAAAGCGCGCTGCCTTCGATCAACTTGCGCGGCCGTACGCAGCGCCGACGACGCAGCCGATAGGCCGAGGCGGCCTGCGTCGCACAGTAGCGTGGCGTGTCCGCGCTGCGATTACGCTCCAGTTCACGCGACACGGTCGAAGCGCTGCGCCCCAGCAGCCCCGCAATAGTTCTTATGCTGCCGCCTTTTCGATGTTCGATCATGATCGCCGCGCGTTCTTCCGCACTCAAATGCTTGTAGTTCTTCTTCATCGCAACACCCTACCTCATTCAAGGTGTTGCACTTGGAACTAGAGACTAAGAACTGTAATTCAATAAATGTTGTACATTGCGCTGGTGAAAATGATTGCGCGATAAAAAATGAAATTTTCCTGGAATTGCAAAGCGTTGCGAATTAAACTCAAGGCGACCGGTTCGCAGCAGAAAATACTGCAATAGTTATTAATCGCAGGCCGGTAATCAATAAATAACGTCTTCATTGCAAAAAGATGCTAATTTTAAGCAGCACTGCGCTCGCCCATCGATTTTGACGGGCGCGAATAAAAGGAGGTCTGAATGTAAAAACGGAGCAAACCCCCTATTGGAAGCTTGCCCCGCTGGTGGGAGCTGACGCTACCCGATCTGGACAATCGAAGTATCGTCAATCCCCCGCCTGCGGTCAAGTTTTTGCGCCCAATTTTTTCTGATCTCGCAAGTTGAGAGGGTTTAATGCGCCCTTTTAATTTGCAAGCGGAGCGAATCATGCAAAACAAACCGCATGCCGCCGTCAGGCCGACGGCTAGCCAGGGGAGTCATCACATCCCCGCACGACAAGTCGTCCGGCCTACCGGTGGGACTTTCCGCGGCCGTTTTCCTTCCCGAAAATCAGGCAGAACCGTCGCGTTCGAGTCATTGATCGAGCGTGATGCATTGTTTCTTTTCGAATTTTCTCGCGGAGTAGTCAGTTATCGCGAACAACCATACTCGATTTATTACGCGTTCGAAGAAAAAACGCGGAAGTACACGCCAGACTTTGAGCTTACTCTGGCCAGCGGCGCTTTGCTCCTCATTGAGATCAAACCAGAAGAAAAGGCGCTTGCGCCAGACGAAGAAAGCCGGCTGCGCCGCATTGGGGAACATTTTTCCGAACTCGGCGTGCCGTTTCGCGTTCTGACGGACACTCAGATTCGTAGCGGCACACTCCTGTCTAATCTGAACACGTTATTCCCCTACCTAAGCAAACCGTTGTCCCGCTTGCAACGAAGGCTGGCTGTCGCACCACTCTTCGATGAGCAATTGCTGACGGTTGGACGTGCGAGCGCTCGTCTCGGTTCCACCGCAGCCGTTTGGCAGTTCCTTGCTCAAGATCTGCTGACCTGCGATCTGCGTCAGCCGTTGAGTGAATCGACTGCCTTGTCCATTCAAACCCGCGAGCCGAACGATGAAGAACTATATTTTTAAAGTTGGGGTGTCCATCGAAGTGGATGACCAAGATCATAGGATCGTGTATCTCACGGCCGAAGGCCTAGTGCACCTGACAGCGGCGGCCACCGGCGCACTAACCGTGACGTCGACAACAGAGCTGCAGAGGCAATATCAATCTGGTCGGCTGCGCTTTCTGGACGAGGCAACGAACGTCGGCGATCCAGCGTCCTCACGACCGGGGCGCCCGCTATCAACCTTCCCTGACCTCGTCCAAGGGAAGGCTCTTCGGAAAAGAAAGTACTTGGACATGTTGCTCGCTCGGGGTCCGATAGTCTCGACGCCAACTGTACTGGCTCCGCTCATTAGGGAATGTGCGAGGGAACTGAACGACCCGCATCCGCCAAGTCCTATTAGCGTCTACAGGTGGGCTCGCAGCGTCTCACGGGCAGGTGGCGACAACCGGGCATTGATCGATCGGTTCGATCGCAGAGGGGGTGGGAGCAGGTTACCCCTTCCCAGCCTGAGCTTGCTGCAACAATCGATCGACTCGATATACATGGCGCGGGAACGAGGCTCCGTGACTGATGTGTATGCTGACCTGCGTTACCGGGTAGACCGCGAAAACGAATTTCGCAGCGAGAGCGAGAAGGTTCCGATGCCGAGTCTTGCCACGGTATATCGGGCGATCTGTTCCCTCGATTCGTTTGACGTAACGGCGGCCCGCCGTGGTAAGCGCATCGCGAAGATCAAGTTTCGTACAAGTGGCCTCGGGGTCCATGTTGAACAGATCCTTGAGCGTGTTGAGATCGATCACTCGCCTCTGGACCTCTTTGTGATCGATGAGAGGACAAATTTACCCTTGGGCCGCCCGACAGTGACCATCGCACTTGATCGGTATTCAAGGATGCCGGTCGGTATGCACGTTGGATTTCAGGGCCCGTCCGTCCATGCTGTCCTGCGGTGCTTGAGGCACGCCATAGTGCCAAAGGCCGATCTTCGAGATCGCTATCCGGATCTTCAAAACGACTGGCCGTGTCACGGCAAGATCCGTGAACTTGTCTGTGACAATGGGCAGGAATTTCACAGCGACGAACTCAAGAAGGTTGCGTTCGAACTCGGCATGATCGTGACGTTTTGCCCAAAACGTCAACCATGGTTCAAAGGCGCAGTTGAGCGCTTCCTGAAGACGTTGAACTTTCAGTTTGCACACGCGCTGCCTGGAACCAGTTTCGCTCGATGGTTTCATCGAGAAGACTACGATCCGCAGGAACAGGCGCTGATTACCTACGACCAGCTGTTGCATGTCCTGACTCGCTGGATTGTCGACATCTATGCACGCTCGCTCCATCGAGGAATCAATACCACGCCACACGAAAAATGGCTTGCTGGAGCGGCTCGTTTTCCGCCTGTGCTACCGTCGAGCATTGAAGACATCGACATCACGATCGGCGAAACGCATATCCGAACGCTGTCTCATCAAGGTATTGAACTCGATAACCTGCGTTACAACGATCTCGCTCTTCTGCAAATCCGCAGCAAACACGGGCCTCGGGTCAAGGTCGACATCATCTCGTACTTCGATGATGTTTCACGCATTGCAGTCATTGATCCAGACACCAAAATCCCTATCATTGTGTCGGCGCTTGATCAGGAATACGCAAGCGGTCTAACACGAGAGCAACACCGATTGCTTTGTGCACGAGCGCGTGAGACCGGTAAAGGGATCGTCGACCAGAGTGCCCTTGCACGTGCGAAAGCCGAAATCAGAACCCTGGTCTCAGAGTTTGCCTTGAGCAAATCACAACGAAAACGGCAGAAAAGCGCGGCATGGCGCGGTATCGGGACGGAAGCAGTGGACATATTCGCTACGTCGGCCAGCAAGACAACCCGTACAAAACCAGAGTCCCGTATTGAGCAGCCCTCTGCCATGCCTGTGTCCGAGCTGCCAAAGCTTGCCGGCTTGTTACTGAATGGTCCTGCGGACGGAAGGTGACACCATGATTGATCGATCCTTTGTCGATGACGACTATGCGCGGGTGAGGGAGGTGGAGCGAATTCTCATCCCTCATCCGCAATTCAAGGCGGTGGTTGAACGCTTACAGCACGTTCTCGATCTGTCGCGACATGGTGCTGAACCACGCCATACCCTTCTTGTAGGTGAGTCTGGCACCGGTAAGACGTGGATTGCTCGTTATATTCGGTCGATACTTCCCGAATCAGAAATTGATGGTATCCAAACCAAGCCAATCCTTGTCGTCGAAACGCCAACGTCACCGACGTTAAAGAGCCTAGCGCAGGCGATACTCGTCGCACTCGGGGATCCATTGGCAAGCCTGGGTAACGCTGAAGTCAAGCGATTACGGGCGCTCGTGCTCATTCGCCAGTGTGAGGTCCAGATGCTCATTGTTGATGAGCTTCAACATTTCCTTGATCACGGTGCGCACAATTCGCCACAATCTGTGGCTGACTGGCTCAAAAACTTCGTGGAAGATGCGCGAATACCTTGCCTGCTAATGGGCCTGCCAAGATCAACTGCAATTCTTACACTCAACGAGCAATTGCGGCGCCGATTTTCGGCTCGAATAGAACTGCTGCCGTTCTCAATTGAGCGCGAAGACGAAGAGATTGAGTTCCGAACAGTCCTGAACGCTCTGGATGAAATGCTTCCCTGTCGAAGGAGTTCGGGTCTCGCCGAGCGTGAAACTGCGCGCCGAATATACATGGCGACGAACGGCCTCATCGGATACGTGAGACGGCTCACGACAGGGGCCTTCGAGCTAATGGCGGCTGCGAACCGGCCAAGTATCGATCGAGCTTTGTTGCAAGAAGCCTTCGTTCAAGAGATCTGGCGCGGTGGACAGGACGAGCTAAATCCCTTCCACCCGAAGTTTTCGTTTCGCCGTCTGGATCAGCCAGGGGAGCCGTTTGCGCCAACAAGTCGTCAAGGGCAAACCCGTGGAACGCGACGCCGTTATTGAAGGAGCGTTCGTGAAAGCGCCGTTGATCAACCTTCCACCGGCTCGTCCCTTTGAGAGCGTGCAGGGGCTTCTTCTGCGAGTTGCGGAATCTAATGCCTATCCTGCTGTCGAGTGGTTACAGCATCTGGATGATCTCCACCCGCGTCTTGGTGAACTCGTAGGTACTGCCATTTTTGGATTCGTACCCAAATGGCTCCACGAATCAGATGCACCGACGGTAGTTCCACGGGGGTTTGATGAAAAGTTTTGTCTTGGCCGGCGAGCAAGATGCTGTGTAGCATGCTTGCTGGCGACGCCTTACTGGCGAGCGATATGGGAACATCGACTATACGTTGCCTGCCACATACACGGCTTAGAGCTGATAGATACGTGCTCTGCATGCGGAAGCAAACTCTACTGGAGGCGGGCGTCAACAATGCAATGCCGCTGCGGGAGTGAGATTACCTCATGGAAACAGGTCGAAGCGAGTCGCGCTAGTGTCGACGCTGCTCAACATATCTGGCATGCGTTTGTGAGAGCGACTGATGTCGAGCAGGGCGCCAACAGGCCACAAGTTAGTGCAATCGATGATCTGAGTTTACCTTCCGTTGCGTCGTTGATTTCCCATCTTGGCGCGACGACGAATTCGACCGAGTACATGCTATCACCCAAAGCGTGGCGCAACCTTACATTGTCGGAAACTTCCCGGCTTGTATCAGTTGCCTATTCACGTTTGACCGACTGGCCGCTGAAGTTTCACGACTTCCTGCGCGAGGAAGAGCGATCAATTAGAGGTATCGCTGTAACGTCACCTCGCCTGCACCGACTGAAGAAATTCCTATTTCACGACCTCCCTCCGGACTTGAACTTCCTTCTCGACGGATTCCGTGGATACATGCGTGACGAGTCCATGGACATTCTGGACCGACGTCGCGGTTGGGCAACAGATAGCGACATTCAATCCCAGGCATATGTAACGGCAACTGCTGCCGCTCGTCAGCTTGGCATCCGGGCTGCGACGCTTCACGCGTTGGCCACGCGTGTCGGTGTCATGGAGATCAAAAAGTCTGGCGGCGTCCGACGGCACTTCACCTTAATCCAACGGACCGCTCTGTCGTCACTTAAGCAGGAACTGTCGGACGAAATCGGTCTTCGGAGCATGAGCCTGCTTCTTGGAATGTCGATATCGCGGGTAGAACAACTCGCTGACGTTGGTCTGCTGGAACGAAGGACCGTGACGCATGGGCTGGTCTCGACGTCGCTTTTTCGGCGTAGCGAGGCGGTGGAGTTGATCGATAGCCTCAAGGGCGGCGGCCGCGTTGTAGCGCATCCAGATCGCGAGATCTCGTTTGCCGAAGTCAGCAAATACTTTTTGTCGCAACGAGCGGAATTCGTATCTCTCATTTACGCGGTACAAGAGCGACGTATCAACTTGCGGCGGTGGGATGAGAGTGCTCGAGGTATCGCAGGTGCGATTTTTGGGCGTGGAGAGTTCCTCAATTGGCATCGACAACAATGTTGCGTTGGAGGTATGACCATTCCAGAAGCGTCTGCGCACCTTCATGTCAAGCAGGAAGTCGCGTACCATTTGGTAAAGTCGGGTTTATTGAAAGGACGTGCTGCCGTTCGTGGTCGACGATCGGTCACTTTGATCACGTCGGGCGCCCTATCGGACTTCGAGCAGCACTATGCTTTCGCGGTCGAGCTTGCTGCGGCTATGTGTCTGTCAGTTGGAAAGGTTGTAGCAGTTCTTTCTGATCTCGGGGTGTCGCCGATTTGTGGGCCGCGAATTGATGGTAGCCGTCAAAACATTTTTCGTCGTAAAGATATCGACCTCGTTTCAGAAGCGCTTAAGGCTTTTACTGACGGCCGGTCGGAAAACATTAATCGAGAGTATTCGCTCGGACCTACGGACCCACAGACTGCAGGAGGGGGAGCGTGAGCACTTTGCACCCATGGGAACGCCGGGTCTTCATCGATACGGAGTTTACCGATATTGAAGCGCCGTGCTTGATAAGCTTAGCCATGGTCGCTGAGGACGGGCCTGAGTTCTATGCAGAGCAAGCGCACATAGATAGGAACTCCTGCAGCGCGTTTGTTCAGGCCAGTGTGTTGCCCCAACTGGGCGCGGATCCGGCGCGAGTCTTGGAACAAGGAGCGATGCGCGAAGCGGTACGAGCCTGGATGTCGATGTTCACCGGAAAAAAGCAGCGACCGGTGATTTGTTATGACCATCCTATCGACCTCCAACTGTTGTGGGAGCTGCTCAGTGAGCGAACGGCTGGCTGGAAAGTAAAGCTTATCAGTTCAAGAATTGATCCCGTCACGAAGGAAGAATATTTCCGAGTGCATGGTGGCCGTCACCACGCTCTTCATGATGCGCGCGCAAACAGAGCTGCATATCGCTAGTAAATGAGTATAGACATACAAACCTAGACAGAGTCGCGCGCCATCGCCACGTGCGTCGTGGCGGCTGCGCATGGATTCGGCTGCACCAGCATCGTTCAGCTGTAGAAGCTTGGACTTGATTGGACAGATGATGTCAGATCGCGTCCGGCTCAGTTCGGCCAGCTGCAGCCTTTCGCCGCAGATACCAGTCTGCCACTCACGTGACCGTTATTGCGTCGTCATCGGTCAGACGGCCGTGGAGACCTCAATGTGCTCACTCGAGGCTTCTACCGGGATGTGTCAGGCTTATCGGCACTCTGGTCGCTGGACCCTTCGGATTGTAAGTGACGTCGGTGTCGTCCCGCTTCCCACCGCAACGCGTTTGCCCGCCTCATCGAACGCGGATGCGGCGCCGGGTATGATTCGTGCAGGCTCATAGCGATGCGCGCGAGTTTTTCCCCTATGTTCGACCGCGAGTCTCGCGGCTCGCAGCGGAAGCTTTCATACGGTTTAACGATGACGACCAGCATAGAGCCGGCTGCGGCTCGGCACACCGAACACGATTCCAACCATTTCGTCCAGTTCTACGAGTCCGACGTCGAATTGATCGAGGACGTCGGCGCGTTTCTGCACCGCGCGCTGGGCGCGGGGGGGAGTGCCATTGCGATCGCCACCGCCGATCACGTTGCCTCGCTGACGTCATGGCTCGATTCGGCCGATACTGCCAGGCGTCGCGCGCACGACGCCGTTTTCGTTGACGCGCACGCCGCGCTCGACGGCTTCATGGTCGACGGGTGGCCGGACGACGCGCGCTTCATGTCGACGGTCGGTGCGCTCGTCGCGCGGACCGTGCGAGCGGGGCAGCCGGTGCACGCGTTCGGCGAGATGGTCGCGATCCTGCACGCGCAGGGTCTCGGCGACGCAGCGCTGCATCTGGAAGACTTGTGGAACGGACTCGCCCGCGAGCACCGGTTCTCGCTTTTCTGCGCGTATCCGGACCGGGCGTTCATCGGCGCCGAGCATACGCCGTTATTCCGTCACATTTGCGACGCACACCAGCATGTATTGCTTACCCGTGCGTTGCGAGACGCGGGCGAGCAGGACGTGCATCCGAGGCTCGCGCTCGCGCAGCAGCGCGCGACGGCGCTCGAAGACGAGATGCGTCGCCGAAGGAGGAGATGGGTTTCCACGTGGCGACGGCGACCGATCCTGCGACCGCGCTCGAGGTAGCGGCGGCGTTCTCGCCGGCGTTCGCGATACTCGACATTGGCTTGCCCGGAATGGACGGATATCAGCTCGCCCGCGCGCTGCGCGCACAGCAGACGGCGACGCCCGTGAGGGTGTTCGCGCTGACCGGCTACGGGCAGGCTGAGGACTACAGGCGTTCGAACGAAGCAGGATTCGAGCGGCACTTCGTCAAGCCGGTTGCGCTTGCGCAACTGGTCGAAGCGCTGACCGGAGCATTTCCAGGGGAGCGGCCTTCGGTGTAATGGATCTTTTCAAAGCAGATTGCTGTTTTAATGTTTGCACAAAACGCAGCCTTATCCCGAATAACGGTGCCTTTTGTTGGTCGTGACACCGACCGCAGCGACGAATGGAGGCCCCCTATGACTGAAGTTCGCCGTTACGAGACGCTGACGATGGTAAGCGTCGAGTGGCTGCGTTGGGTCGCGTGCTGCCGACCAGCGACGGCACCGACGTGCAAGCTGTGTATGACGAAGCGAAAGGCGCTGGTCGGCCATTTCCTGCCGTTCGCCAATGCGCACGCAGAGTCACTGGAGCGGCGGCTTCACACAGATAACTGACCTTCGCTCATCAACGGTGTGGGTCGCGCTGTCGGCCGGAGGGGTCATTCACGTTGTCCTCCGGTTGACCTCTTCCGAATGGCTGCTTGCGCACGAACCGTATCCCCAGATTTGTCGAAATCTGCCCAAGATGGGCGAGCATTCAATCAACTCAACATCAAGCCACCTGACAAACACGCTTCGGCCGTGGGATCATCTTGCCGGACCTTCTTATAATTAAATGGACGTTACTTGGCATGACTCCCTTCGCTGTTGATCCCGCTGTTACCGCTTTCCGCCGTGCGGTTTCTGGACGATGGCGCGACGTATCGGGTAAGGCCGCGATTGGCACCGCACTTGCGATCTTTAACGAAAATCGGCCGCTCCAAGCGGAGCTTGTCGGCGCGGAAGCGGCTGAATATCTCCAGCAATTCATTGCAGCCACGCAGGAGCATATCGAGCGCGCGCATTCAGGGTATGGCGGTGTGCGCTGGCTATGGTATTTGCGAAGAGCGCCCGACGATTTTTTCTCCGGTAGTTATGGCACGACCATTGGATACGACAAACTTCTTGCGGAAGTCGTATCGTCTTCATTCGCTCAGGAGAATCAGAGCGAGTTAGTCACCAGAATCGCCTTCAAGGTCGACGACGCTGCAATCCGTCACTTCGCTTCGTTCGTTGGTCGCGTGAAGCTGCTTTCTCAGCTACACATTCTCTATCGACGCGTTGGCAAGGGCGCAACGCTTGATGCGCGTCGGCCGATCCTCGTCGCGAGAACTCCAGCCAATATTGAGAGTGCACTCGCGATATATGATGAAAGGCACGACCGCTCACATGAATTCTTCGGTTCGGGTCTTGGATTGGCCACTGTCGAGCCAAGTTATTCGGATTTTGTGGAATCGGCTGAACGCTTCGGTCTGGCTGCCTTCTTGTCCTTTGGGTGCCACCCGAGCTACTATCCCTCGATCCAATACCCGGACGCTAATGGCACTCAAGTCGAAGTAACTGTTGAGGCGCGCCATATGCTCAAGACATTGGATTTGCGCAATGTTCTGCAGCCTTTTGATGGGGAAGCGGGGTCGCCCGAGTACTTGCGCGATGTCGCGCCGCTAATCCAGCTACTCGTTATGTTGCCCTGCTTTGATCGCACAGGTTCCATGGGCGTTCGGATCCGTTCTCCAACAGGGCTATTTCTTCTGTGGTGCGAGGCGGCTCAATGACCTATTCGACGCTTACCTCCCTGAGGTCGCAGCCATCCTCTCAAAAGAAATACGGGAATTCCGATGGTCGACTACGGCTGCAGAATGGCTGGCAGGAGTCAACCAAGTCAACGCGTCCCCTTGGCCCTTGATGGCTGGCAACGTTTGTCGGCAATACGCCGATCAGTACCTGCTCGACATTACTGGCTGCTCCCACGCGTTTTTGCAAAGGCTCGAAATGTCCAGGGCGCCAGCGCTGGGCAACGTGCGCGGTGCAGCGTTTGAATTGCAGTGTCAAGAGATTGTTGATCAGTCACCTTGGGCGCCCGCGCCAGCCATTAGGGAGCTTCGCGGACGACCGCTTCGACGTTCCGGCCAAAGACTCACAGACATCGATGCTTTGGCAACAAGGGACGGCGTACTGCTGATCGTTTCTAGCAAGAGCAGGATCTACGACCGTGAGTACGACCGCGGCACGTACCGCGTCGTCGAGAATGAACGAGCTAGGCTTGATGAAGCTGTGACCCACTGGACTTCGATTGTGGAAGGCCTCAATCGCGAGCCTGTGGGGGACAACTTCGATTTTTCAGCATTCAAAGAGATTGTCGGCGTCGTTTGCACACCTTTCCCGGTTTATACCAGCAATGAGCAGAGCTTGCGATTTGTCAGGGAAGGTCTGCGCGTGAGTTGCTCTGCACATGAGTTGCGAGACTGGCTGCAATAGCAGTCAACCGCTATAGAGAATATGACACGGCGGGTGGTATCGAGGACAACCTGGCCGTTGTACCTCGAAAGGCGCCGTTAAGGCTACACCAACTCAAATGGCCAACGTGGGTTGCGGCTACGGTCTTGCAAGATGTGCCGCCGGGGAGTCCGGGCTTGCCGCCTCATCGGGCTCTGTCCGGCCAGTTTCGGTCGGTCGACCGCGCACACCTATGCGGACGTTAGAAGGTCCGCTTCATTCAGTTAAGGGGCCTTCAATCTAAGGTCCTGTTCGCCGCGACAAGCGTCCCTTGCACAGACAGGACGCGGCTCCTGTGGAGCGTGGCGGGAGGCCGCCCAACGGTATTCAAGGGTTCGTTGGACGGTGCACACCCGCGCCCACTGGGAATGGATGCCTTGTGCCCAAGTCTTCGCTCGAGAAATTTGCTATACGTCCAATATTTGGCGTTCGCAAAACAATCGATGGGCTTCGCGATATCAGTAACGCGTGCTCTGCGGCGCGCCGGGAGTCGCAACTTGGGCAGTACGTGGTCGAGCGTAGCAGAGCGAAAGCTCTGAAGAAAAGTCGGTTTTCAATCCCCAATGGGGCCGGCGGCGAATGAACATTAAGCGGGCTAGAATCCCTTCGCGGCGCCTTCCGGGCCGGATTTTTAATCGCCGTGTGGACGCCGCTAGCCGTGCGTCGCTAGCGTGTTCCGAAAATAATTGAGCAGCATCGCTATCGAAGTCTCGAGCGGCGGGCTGTGGTCCTCATGCTCGACGCCTGGGCCGAACGCCTGTAGCCGACGGATGATGTCTTCGCGCTGCGCAGCCGACAGCGCGACCCCGGCGAACCGTTTGTTATTGTTGTCATAATTGAAAGCGGCGAGGCTGGATGCGGCCACGCCCAAATACAGCCCCTGCCACCCATCGTTAAGCAGCACGACCGCGTTGGCAGTCTGCTGCGCCTGGGTGCCTTGCGCAACGTTGGTACCGTTAATCGCTGCGGTAAGGCCTCGCTCCGTGAGGTGTCCGGCTGACTGCAGTGATTGCAGCGCGGTCGATAGTCTTTGCGCCGAGTCCCGGATGCCCTTGTTTTTCGATTGCGTGTAGCCCTCGATGTACCGCCGGGCGCAGGCGAAGCCAGCCTGAGACATTTTCGTAGCCGCCAAAAATTCGACGGCTGGCACCGAGTCGCCGTGGAAAGAGGTCTCGTCCCTGGCCTCCTTCGCCTGCTCCAATGCATCCGTTAGCGCAACGTAATAGCCGTAAGAGTTGTCCACTGATTCAGGTGCGGTCGCCGTGCACAATGCCGACGCCTGCGTGGTCACTACGAGAAGCCCGGCCGCTATAAGCGCTCTTATTGACATTTTCTTTCCCGATGTCGGTGTCGTATCGGCGCACACTATCATAGTCGGCATCGCCGTTAAGTTAGCTAGGACGCGTTTTGCGGCGTGGTTTGGTGAAGCGCGCGCCGACACCTGGCTGGGTCTGCACCAGCGTACCAGCGCGGGCGTCGAGTTTCACGCCGCGTCGTCGTAGGCCGAGGCCCGGAGTTTCCAATTATCTGCAACCGGTCGCAACTTGGCCGCAATCGACGAGATGACGTCCATTGCGATCCACGTTCGCGCTGATCCTCAAACGCCAAACGCATCTCGTATTCTGCGGAATAAGACGGAAGAATGCAGCAATCCGGTCGCCATCGATCAGGCTAAGGTAGATGCAACTTTCGCGCATGTGATCGCACTTGTTACGTCCCGGTCTAAATTAGGTTTGTCATCGCGAGCTATGTGGCGTGAGATTGCGAGGGGCGTCGCGCACTAAACGAGGAATGGAATGG
>NZ_JACHDI010000034.1:0-66334 GCF_014201025.1 Paraburkholderia sp. MM5384-R2 | reverse complement strand
GCTTTTTGAATTGTTGGTCGGAATGCTGTCTTCAACCTGCACGAGAATATCGGCCTGGTACACCGACGGCGCGATAAACGCGTAGGCCACGCCCAGGGCGAGCACGCCGCCGGCGATTCCACCGACCAGCCAACGGTTGGCCATTAGAACGTCGAAATAACGCGAAAGACTTACATCGTTATTCCGGAGCACGGCAGCATTCGTAAGCAGAGAGTTCTGATTCATCGAAACCCCAGGGCGGGTGTACGAAAAGGGTGGAAGCTCGATTTAATGTGCAGGCGATGCGGCGTTGCCAGATCTCGCTTTTTGTCACGGGACGGCTGAAATCGGACGCACAGGCCGAGTACGTCAGTCCTGCTCGCAACGCACCCGGAGAGCAAATCCCTATGATCTACGCCCCGCCGCGTGCTCGAAACAAATCGTCTTATCGTTTAAAAGGGACTTCCGCCGGGTCTGGCGCAGACTTCTAATTTTTCCGCATCCGATGTATTGCGCCAGCAAACAGAAATCGAGTTATTCATAGCAGACGTCATCGCAGCCTATCCGACGGCTTGCCGCACCTCCGTACGCTGCCGCACATTCGCATTGTCGCGCCAACGGGGTCATGCGCAATTGCGATGTCGCTATTTCGATCATTTCGAAGAAGCGCCCGTATAGCGTGAAAACCCAGACAAAGCTGCTGGAGCAAACGGCGCCGAATTCGCGCAACCGCACGCAAAGGTGCTAGCGCTTCGTCACGAAATGCCAGAGCGCCGCACACTCGGTCTCGGATATCCGGTAGTGAGGCATGGCTTTGCGCAACATCACGTTGACCGGGTCGATGCCTTCCCTCAGCGCCCTGCAGAACGTTGCCTGATCGTAACTGCTCGCCGGACCGTCCCTTCGACTTTTCGCAGGAAACAGGTTGCCGGCGGTCAAGGGTGGTGCGAATGCGTCGCCCGAGCCGGTTTGCGAATGGCAGTTCGCGCAACGCGTGGTCGAGCCGGGCAACAGACGGTCGTCGTCGCGCAATTGCGCCTCAACCGAATGCTGCCCGTTGAAGATCGAACACCCGAGATCGTTCGACTCACAAAGCGGCGCGCCATGCGCGACATACGTGATGTTCGCCAGCGCCAGCGCCAGCGCACGCGCCGCGGTTCGCCGTGAGCGTAACCCCATCACTGGATCTGCACCGTGCGCGAAACGCTCGGCACGCCCTTCGCGTTCAGGCCAAACAGCATGTAGTAGCCAGGCACGACGACACCCGGATCGGAAGGAATATTGATCAGATATTCGCCCGCCGTTCCTACCGTGAAAGTCACGGGTACCCGCCGCTGCTCGTTGTTGACCGCGTGGGTCGACGAAGACATGCGCATCAACGCAAAGGCCGTGATGCCACTGCTGCCCGTTACGGCGATCGATGTCCCGAGCTGTGCCGTAGTGGGCGCGGCTGTGAGGGTTGGCCGTGTTGCCGCCGAGCCGTCCGCGTTGAGCAGGTACGGCGGCGTTAGTATTTCGAGGTTCGTATGGTTTGTCGAGCAGGTTCCGCACAGTCCACCGCCACCACTCAGTACGCGACCGTCCGACAACAGCAGTGCGATGCTGTGATAGTTACGCGGCACGGCTTGCGGCGGGAGCACCGAGAAAGTCTTGGTGGTAGGGTCCCACAACTCTGGCGCCAGCACGGCGGTGTCGTCCGAAAACGTTACCGGGAACGCCTCTCCACCCAGGACTACCACCTGACCGTTCGGCAAGACAACGCTGGTGTGAAAGGCGCGGCGGTAATTCATCGGCGTAAGCGTTTGCGTCACCGCGGTGCCGCTGCTGATGTCGATTAGCGTGGCATCCGCAGTCGCGTTGGCATACTCGTAGCTCGGCGCACCGCCTACAGCCAGGATCTTCCCGATATCGTACATAACGGCATTGCCGTTCATCGCATCGGTATCGCTGCCCCGGTTGCCGGCAGGCGTCACGCTGCCCGCGCCGGCGGTATCGAACCAGTGCATGGCAACGCTCGGACCGGCGTGGAAGACTCGCCCATTTGCCACCGCAAACAGCCATGCATGATTGTCGGAGCGGAAAATGCCAGCCGCGTCATTCGTGAGGATGTAGTCGGCGAGAATGGCGCTATTGACCTGCCAACCCGTACTCGGTGACCAGGTTTCGCCGGTCTTGCCGCCCTCGCCTCCGTTCCACGAGCCGCCCACCAGGAATACGTTGCCATTGCTCAACGTTACGCTGCCTTGGTAGGCGCGCGGAATATTCATTAGAGGACCTCGCGACCATTTTCCGGTCGAAGGCGTGTAGAAACTCGTCGCGTCGCTGCTCGAGCCACCAGTGACGTAAATACGGCCATCCGGAAGATTGACGATTCCCGGGCAGAACATATCGTGGCCGGTATTCGACACGAGAACCTGTTTGCTCGTGCCGGTAGTCGGGTTAAAGATTGCGGTGTATGTGTTGCCGGGAGTCACTTCGCCAGACGTAAAGTCCAGCTTCTGGTCGGAGGACCACACTACCACGGTGCCATCGGGCAGATTCGCCGCAGCTGCCGGCACGATCGACAGGTTATACGGTGTAGTCCACTTCGCCGGCAATGTTTTCGCGGTCATGCCGCTGATCTGCCACGTCTGCAGAGCGGCTCCGCTGCAAGGCTGCTGCGTGATCTGCGAGCCCTTCGCCGTGAGGCTGGCGACAGCCAGACACAGGTGACTCTGCGACGCGACGATTGCAAAGCCGCCACCTTGCGGGATCAGCTGAAAGCTTTGATTGGCCTGGCCGTTGCAGGTCCACTGGTCCGCCCCAGCGCCGGCGTCCGTGCTGACACCGTAGATGTCGAGGCAAAGGTTGCTGTTGACGTTGACGAACTGATAAAGCCCGTTGTTCTGCGTCAATGTCCAGTGCTGGTTATTCCCGCCATTGCACGTCCACTCGATAACCGAGGCGCCAGGCGTCTTCGATTCGGCGTTCACATCGGCGCACAAGGTCGTGCCGTTGACGGTGAGCGTGCTCGATGTCTGCGCGTCGGCAGCTGTGGAGAACATCGACAACGCCGCCATGAATGTGATTAGCAGCAACGCTTTCACGCACCTGTCGAACGACTGCGAGAGGATCCTAAACGATCGGTTTTGTGACATAGCCTCAGTCCAATAGGTTACACACGCCCTAATGCGCCCAGTACATCGCAAACTTGATCCGCGCGAGGCAGGTCATCACTTCGCCAGCGCAACATTGCGTTCGCGTCGAAGCAGTAGATTTGGGTCGAGTGATCGGCAATGTTGCCGAGTGGCAGGGTGCTGCCCGAAAGCGCTTTGCGCATCCGGTCGACGTCCTGCAACGTCGGCGTGGCCGCCCGCCATTCGGGTCCGGCCTGGAAGCGCATGAGCCATGCGTGCAGCGCGGGCGGCGTGTCGGAAAGCGGATCGATTCCGATCGACACCAACTGAACGGGGTAGCGGTGCTGTAACTGCGATATCCGTTGCTGAACGGTGCTGAACAGCGCACCCTGCAAAGGACAAACTGAAGTGCATCCTGTGTAAATCGTCTGCAACGCAGTCACTTTCTGACGCAACAGGTCGGTTAGCAACCGTTTCTGGCCGCTTTGATCGACCAGCCAGAAGTCGTCGAGACGAATGGGCGGCGTGACGAGTCCTACGCTTGCGTGCTGCGCGTATAGCGGAAAAGAAACGCCTGCCAATGCCGCGGCCGATACGCCACACAGCAGCGCGCGGCGCCCCGGACTTCGGACCGGCGCGCACGCACGCAACGCCGCGCGAGTCGGCGCGTGTTGATGGAACATGACTATGATCTCCCGCAACGTGTAATGGCTCGCAGAACCATTCGTCGCCATCTTTTATTGCGTGTTACCCGCGCGATAATGCGCACGAGTCGCGCGACGGCTACGTTCGCTTTCTAATTGCGAATCAACGGCATTCGGGAGCGTAGCAGAGAACCCTCCGGAAAATGACAGCGTCAGGCCCGCGACTCGCTCCGCTTTGTGAGGTCGGCCACATAACAATGAAACTTCAAGAACTGGGTGTTTTAGAAAGCCCGAGCAAAACCCTATGTCGTCCTGAGATTCGTCGTGAGGCGGCGGAAATGGCCAAGTCGCGAAAATGGATTGCGCGCTCAAACGTGGCGGCAAGACGCGTCAGGCAGGCGGACCAGGTCGGCCTGGCCGAAGAGACTCGGCTGACCGTTACCGAACTGCCAAGCCCTGCTCCTACAACGAAGAGGTTGCCCAACAAGGCCTCAGCATCGCCAAAATGGCACGTCCGCGGTGGCGAATAGCAAGCAGCGCCGGTGTTCCGGCGGCTTCGAGTTTCGCCGCGACCACGGCGAGGCATTGCGCGTGTTTCGCTGGCGATGATATGCAGGTTCCGCGCCCCTGGCTCCCGGCCGTCTCCTTGTTCCAAAGCACCAAGTCAAACCGTGGCAAAATTCGCATTCCGCGATTTATTTGATGCGACCGATGCGGCCCATATAAATGCCGCGTTAGCATTATTTTTCTTTTCTAAAACCATACCGGAACATTTAATTAGCATTTAATTACGTCCCAGCCATCCCGATAAGAACCATACATTGGCGGAAATTAAAGCAACCCGACTGTCTAAAAGCGCCAAGTAACAATTTTGTAACGATTTTTTTGTTGTTTTGTGAATCTCGAATTTGGGCGTGAGAACGCCTCTGGATAAGCGTGGGAAGAGAGGAGGGACGCGTTGCCGATAGGCTCACATAGCACAAATTTCGTTGTTACGCTTAGTTACGCCTCATGGCGCAAGATTTGTTCCAATTCTGTATCATTCGTATTCATCTGATCACTAAGGGAAAACCTTGTCGATTTTGACTAGATTGGAAAAACTTCGCAATTTGCGACGAATTACCGAATTTTCCGATTGAAAATGATGAAAGCGGGTTTTCAGTAGGTCGCATTAAATCTGAAGATTAAAACGCGATTAGTGCCCAACGCGAGTGCGGCAGCGGGCGGCTCTTGACAAAAGCCGATCATATTCAGTTGTACTTCGTGTTGTTGCGTATTTTTTCGTGGCGACGTCCTTATCACGCGAACGTTGTTCGTTTTAGCGGCCAGGTTCCATCGGCCTTGATAGACAGATGTCCTTCTTCAGCAGACTCTCTCCAAGACTGAAACCGTCATTTCGTCGGCTTCCCCAGATCGCAAAAACTGCTTCGGCGCTTGCATTTATCGCAGGCGTACTAAGCCTTGCAGGTTGTGGCGGTGAAACAAGCGATGATGGCAGTACCGCGTCCGTGACCGCCAACTCCCTCCCTGCCGACACAGTCGCGAACGCGGCTACAGATCCGTACAGCAACGGCGTAGTGCCCCCCGACAATGGCTCTCCGCCGGTTCAGGCGAACGGTCAGCCTTATAACCGCGCCCTGGTGCAACGGGCGGGACAAGGCGATTGAACCGTTTCGCGGCGATCGATACGAAACCCGCATATCCCGTGCAAGAGCATTTTCAATCGTGATGTCAGCGACCGTTGACTCACGCGTTTGACGTGTTTGCGTTACGTATGCCATCGCTTCAGGAACTGATGGTCATCGGCAAACGTAATTCC
This sequence comes from Paraburkholderia sp. MM5384-R2, assembly GCF_014201025.1. Lineage (NCBI taxonomy): Bacteria > Pseudomonadati > Pseudomonadota > Betaproteobacteria > Burkholderiales > Burkholderiaceae > Paraburkholderia > Paraburkholderia sp. MM5384-R2. The sequence goes on along the minus strand of NZ_JACHDI010000034.1, from coordinate 60,776 downwards.
AACGTTCTCGGCCCATCCCCGGTCAGTAGCAATTTATAGCTAAGCCATGAAACTCAGACTCTACTCACTATTCGCCGTTTTAGCCCTGTTGTGCGGGCAATCGATGCCAGCGTTCTCCCAGACGAGTTCGACCGCCGCCACCGCCAAGCAACTCGCGGCGCTGCAGCCGCCGCCCACCGGAAGCGGAAACGACCGTTTTGCAATGGACGTGAACTGCAATCTCTGGAGTGCGAATCAGACGGCGCTGAACGAATGCTCAAAGGACCTGGATCTGATTGCCGGATTGGGCGTGGGTACGGTTCGCCTCGGCGTTTCGTGGGACTTCATGACGCTGGCCGACGGCAGCACGCTGGACCCCAACAAAGTGGCCTTTCTGAAGTCGCTTCTGAACGCCGCACGCACGCGCGGCATGAAGGTTCTTTTCCAGGTGGGCATGTACGCGCCGTCTAGCGCATACCAATGCCCGGCCACCAGGAATCCGCCGAGCGCATCGTCACCGCGACTCGACTTCTGCGACGCGACGTTCACGAAGTATCTCGGCTCGCTCATGGACGTCGTTCTGCCCTTTACGGCTGACATCGAACTGTTCAATGAGACCAACTGGTCGTTCTCCGCTTCGGACCCGTCTTACGGCGATCCGAACGGTATCTCCGGATACATTCTGAATCGCAGCAAGACGCTCTATTCGGAAGCCAGGCAGATCCTGAACACGAAAGGCCAGTCGGGCTACAAAACGGTTCTGCACACTCAGGGCATCTCGTACTTCTACAACTCGGCGTACCCGAATAACGGCTGGAAACCGCCCGCGGGCAGCGAGCTGATCCAGGCGACCGACTACATCAAGGCAATGGGTAACAACACCAAGAGTGCTTCCAGCCTGTTGAACACCACGATCGATGTCGTCGACGTTCACCCCTACTTCGGCAGCGCCGAATACGACATGTTGATGCAGGCATTCATGACGACGGTGTCGAACCTCGTCAGCAGTGGCGCGAAGCCGATCTGGCTGACCGAGACCAACAATGGCACCAACGGTACGGACGCCGGACAAACGGCCGCATTCGACCAGTTGAAGGTTCTGATGAACAACGGTTCGGTAGCGAAGGCGTTCTGGTATGTCGTGCGCAACGGCGATCCGAGCAATGGCGAAGGCGACGGCTATTCGATCTACGACTACAACCGAAACCTGATTCGTCCGCAGCTGGCAGCCGCGATTCAGGCCTACACGGCGACCATTCCGCGTTCGCAACGCTTCCTGTCCGGCTCTTACCTGACTGCGATCAAGTAAGCCTGCCTGCTGTAACCCATGAATGAACGGAGCGCGACTATCGCGCTCCTTTTTTTCCGTTTTGGCCGGGCTGACAGGACCGCATCCAGTTTGAGGGCGCAGCGAAATTCCCGAGGCCAAGCGTCGCGAGGATGAACTGCCACTGTGCCAATACGTTGCGTCAAACTCGTCGCTGCCGTAATCGAAGGAGCAGACACGGCAAACAACGCCGCGCCACCCGAGAGGCGGGCACGCAATGGCTGTTCCCGAACATTCGTAGCCTCTTCGCCCCATCTACCGCATCGCTCGCCCAGCAGGACGTTGCGGTAAGAAAATCACGCAGAGCGCCATGAACGAAACCAGAATCACCGACGCATAGAGTCGGCTGATCTCGAGCCCACCTTGAGAAATGGGTTTGTCGAGCAGGTCCCCCAAGGTCGCGCCAAGCGGACGCGTCAGGATGAACGCCGCCCAGAATATAGCGGTCCGTGACAGCCGCGACCAGTAATAAAGCGCACCGACGATCAGCAGCCCCCCACCGAAGATCAAAGCGCCGTACTCATAGCCAAGCCCCAGACCGCCTCGGTCCGATCCCGCCACCCAATCGCCCAAGGCCGTACCCAGTGTCTGCGAAAAGAGGATCGTCACCCAATAGAACCACTCGGCTTTGGGCGTGGTTACGCTCTGCACCGCCATCGTACCTTCCGATTTGTACCAGACGCCCAGGCTCGCAAGCAGAAGCGCGAAGACGATGACTACACCGCCCGGATAGCCGACTCCCACCGAACGATCGAAGAAGTCGGCCAGCGTGGTACCGAGCGTGGTCGTTGCAACGATGGTCGCCCAATAGAGCGAGGCATTGAACCGCTCCGCCCTGATCTGCCCTGCGACCAGCCCAATAAAAATAACCGCAAAAATCGCGGTGCCGATCAGATAACCCAATTTGAGCGACATGGTCACCCAATCGCCGCCCGTTTCGCCAAGCGTCGTGGCGGCGATTTTGATGATCCAGAAGCCCAGCGTGATCTGCGGGACTTTACTGACTGCATGCGCGCGAGTTTGCGACGGGTTGCTATTCATGTGACGTGCTCACTATTCTCATGGCTTGAACATAGCCTCAACCATCGCAGAGCAACCCTTAACAGCACCTTAAGCATCCCGCCGAATCACGCGGTCAGATTTTCCTGCGCCAATAACGGGTCGGTAACGCCGAGTCCCTTCAACGCAGTTCCAGCCACATCGGCTGATGATCGGACGAGCGGCTGTGCTGATCGACATCGCACGATGCAATGCGTGCGCTCAGGTCTTGCGTGACGAAAACGAAATCGCACGCGAATGCTCCGTCGGGCCATTGCTCGTGATCGTATAGGCCGACCGTCGCGGCACGCGGCTCGCCGGGGTGCGCGCGGGCCCACGCATCGACGAATGCCGGAGCGTCGGTGATCGGTTCGAGCATCCGGCAAAAGGCGGTGTCTTCGAATGCGCTGTTGAAGTCTCCGCAGACAATCGCGCTGACCGGGCGCGCCGTATCGGCAAACGGACTGTCCGGCTTTTCGCCGCGCGCGGGAGCGCGCGCGTGAGCGCACGCCTCCTGATGCAATTCGCGCAGTCTGGCCACTTGTGCGAGCCGCTGTTTCTCCGAATAGAACTCGAGGTGCGTGGTGATGACACGAAGCGGACCGACGTCGGCTTCGAGCACCGCTTCGAGCGCGACGCGCAGCATCGACGGCTTGGCGGGGTCCGCGGGCCACGGCAGAGAATGGCGCAGCACCTGACGAACCGGCAAACGGGTCACGATGGCATTGCCGAACTGCCGCCGATGACGGCTCGCGCCCAACGAGGGCAGATCGGAGCCGATCGCATCGAGCACGGTCATCTCCGGCAGCAGAGCGGCAAGTTCGGCGAACTGATCGGACGAAGGCGCGCCTTTCAGTCCGCCGGCCACCGGTTCTTCGTTGAAGCCGCGCGTGACTTCCTGCAGACACAGGACGTCGAAGTCGCACAACGCGCGCGCTTCCCGCACGATCCGTCCGAGGTCGACGCGGCCGTCGACGCCGCATCCCCACTGAATGTTCCAGTCGACCAGTTTCATGACGGCCTCCTTGAAAGATCCGGCTACAGTGTATCGCCGCAACCTGCGCGGTGAATCAGCGCTGGACAGGACGGGCGCATTTCAATCACACGCCGCCCCTTGTTATGAGCGTCCACAGGGTCACTGAAAGTTAGCGATGAAATTGCGCGGTAAAAATTGTCAGTGAAAGTAAGCGCCAAACAATGCCGTGCACGCGATGAATTATGCTGACCCTCATCCGCGACCGGCTCAATTCCTTTAGAAAACAATGAATAGCCTCGATTTGTCCATCGAAACGTATCTCTCCAACATACACCTCGGCGAGTTCGCGAATCTATCCATCCAGGCCATCGACAACCTGTACACCTTCAAAGGCCTCGTACTCATTCCCGTGCTTTGGTGGATGTGGTTTCAGCAAGACGAGTGCCGAGAATGGCGGCGAGAAATGGTTCTCGCGACGCTTGTCAGCGGCATCGTGGCGCTCTTCGTCGGAAGACTGCTGACTCACTGGTTGCCATTCAGGGTGCGCCCCGTCTACAACACCGAACTGCATCTGCGCTTTGCCAGCGGCGAAATCAAGGACGCAGTGCTGACCAACTGGAGTTCCTTCCCAAGCGATCACGCGATGCTATGGATGGCGGTCGCCACCGGCATCTTCCTCATGTCGCGGCGCGTCGGCGTGCTGGCGCTTCTCTATACTGCGCTGTTCATTTGCCTTCCGCGCGCCTATCTCGGCTTTCACTATCCGACCGATTTGCTGGTGGGCGCCGCGGTGGGAATCGTGATTACATTGGTGATGACGCGCGATGCGATCCGCGTACGCTACGCGACGCAGGTACTGCGATGGACCGAACGCCACCCGGCGCCCGCTGCGACGCTGGCCTTTATTCTGTGCCTCCAGCTCGTCACGCAGTTCGACGAACTGCGCAAGCTCGCGAGTGGCGTAATGAAACACCTATGATGGCGGCGATGGTTGCGCCAGGTTTGTTCTCGTGCGACGGCGGCTGACAGCGACAGCAAAAGCTACGTGGACACCTGAACGTAGCGCGCTTCGTTCAGATCCGCGAGAAGCGTCGGACCTGTCGGTCGCCAGCCCAAACGCGCCTGCGTCTGCGCGCTCGATGCCGGCATATCGAGCGCGGCGAACATCGCCATCCATCCGAAGTACGCCTGCGCCTCGTCGCGCGCGATCGAGACGACCGGCAACTTCAGGCCGTGTCCGAGCGCCTCGGCGATCTCGCGGGCGCTAACGCCTTCTTCGCCGACCGCATGATAGCGCGCACCGCGTTCGCCCTTCTCGATCGCGAGCCGGTACAGCCGCACGACATCCGACAGATGCCCCGCCGGCCAGCGGTTGCGTCCCTCCTCCACGTATGCGCACACGCCTTTGTCCCGCGCGATCTGGATGAGCGGCGTGATGAGGCCTTGCCGGTACGGGTTATGCACTTGCGGCAAGCGCATCACCGACACATTGACGCCCGCCTCCAGCTGCACGTTGCCGGCCAGCTCCGAGCCGATGCGCGGGTTCGGGTGACTGGTGTTGAACACGTCTTCGGTGGCCGGCTGCCCGTTATCGCGGCTGCCGACGCCCGTGCCCGACGTGATCAGAAGCGGCCGATCCGAGCCGGCCAGCGCCGAGCCCAGTGCAGCGATAGCGCGCTTGTCCTTCTCGCAGTTCTCCACGAAGTGCGAGAAATCGTGGTCGAAAGCAAGGTGTATGACGGCGTCCGCCTTCGCGGCGCCGCTGCGCAGGCTGTCGGTGTCTTCGAGCGTGCCGCGATGGACCTCCGCACCGGCTGCGCCGAGAGCCTGCGCGCCCTGCTCGGACCGGGTCATGCCGACAACCTGATGCCCGGCTTCGATAAGTTCGGGCACCAAAGCCGCGCCGATAAACCCGGTTGCGCCCGTCAGAAAAATTCGCATGGTCAAGTCTCCAGAATAGCCACCGACGCACTATGCGATCATTCACTATGCTATTGAAGTAGTGAGCTTATCCCGGTAAAGCGACTAACAGGTTAATCATCCCAGTGAACACCGCCCAAACCCTCGGGGACTTTCTGCGCAGCCGCCGCACGCGGCTCGATCCGGCCAGCTTCGGCTTCTCGGGCCGCAGGCGCACGCCCGGATTGCGCCGGGAAGAAGTGGCGCAGCGCGCGAATATCAGCTCGACGTGGTACACGTGGCTCGAGCAGGGCCGCGGCGGCGCGCCGTCCGCCGCGGTGCTTGAGCGGATCTGCGCGGCGCTGATGCTGACGAATACCGAGCGCGAACATCTTTTCATGCTGGGCCTCGGACGCCCCCCGGAAGTGCGCTACCGGTCCACCGACGCAGTGGACCCGCGCTTGCAGCGCGTGCTCGATTCACTCGATGCCAGCCCGTCGATCATCAAGACCGCGACGTGGGACGTCGTCGCGTGGAATCGCGCCGCAGCCGTCGTGCTGACCGACTACAGCGCGCTGCCGCCGGGCCAGCGCAACATCCTGCGCTTCCTGTTCGGCGATCCGGCCGTCCGGGCAAAACAGCACGATTGGGAGAGTGTCGCGCGCTTCGTCGTGGGGACGTTCCGAGCGGACGTTGCTCGCGCGGGGCTCGCTTCCGAGGTGGGCGATCTGGTCGACGATCTGTGTCGCGCGAGCCCGGACTTCGAACGCATGTGGCGCGAAAACCAGGTATTCGGCCACAGCGAAGGACAGCACGTTAAGCGCCTGCTGCATCCTGCGTTCGGGACCATCGAAATGGAGTATTCGCTGTTCGCCGTCGATGGTCGGCCAGACCTGAGCATGCTCGTGTACACGCCGCTCGACGCGCGAATCGCCGCGCGCATCCGCAGTACTGTTTCGTCGATGGATAAGAGTGCCAGCGCCGCGCCGTTGACCGCTGCGTAATCGGCTTCGACGCTCGAGCGCGAGCGCGGCCGCCGGATCGCACTCAGGCGAGTCCGCAAGTGCTCGTGGAAATCAATCAGGTTGAAGCACCGTGGGGGACGACTATCGAACTGCATCGTTCGGCCCGTTAATTGGCCGCACGGCATCGGACAAGCTTCGCGTAAGAATCACGATGACCGCCTCGCTGGCGGCAAGCAAGTTGGCGCCCTCCACGAAGGTTTCGCCGATGCGCGTACTCACCGTCGATAGCAACACCATGCCCGGGCGCGATTGCACGGTGGCATCTTCGACGCCCATGTTCAGCGCGATGAAAAGGCGTTGATTGCCGTATCGCCGCTCATAGGTCAGCACGTCGCCGTCAGCAGCGACGTTCTCGATCGTGCCCTGCACAAGCGCGGCGTTGCTGCGGCGCAGGCTCAGCAGGCGCCGATAGAGCGACAACATGCTCGACGTGTCGCCGTCCTGTTCGCGCACGCTCGTCGCCGTCGCAATCGGCAACCACGGTTTGCCGTCCGTAAAGCCCGCATTCGGCAGCGAGCCATCCCATTGCATAGGCGTGCGCTCGGGATCGCGCCCCTGGCAAATGCCCGGTTGCCGGAGTTCCGCCGGGTCCTGGATCTCATCTGACGCGATATAGCCATCCGGCATGCCGATCTCATCGCCGTAGTAGAGCGTCGGTGTCCCTCGGAGCGTCAACAGCAGCACAGCGGCCACCCGCGCCTGCGCCGCGCCGACGCGCGATGCAACGCGCGGATTGTCGTGGTTTCCCAGCACCCAGTTCGGCCACCCGTATTCGGGCAACGCGATGTCGTAATCCCGGATCATGCGGGCGATGTTCTGCGCGTCCCATCTCGCGTTGAGCAGCTGGAAATTGAACGGCATGTGCACACCTTCGCCGTTCACGCCGTAATACTTCACCAGTCTCGGGACAGTCAGGTAGATTTCGCCGATCAGCACGCGCTCGCCGTACTCGTCCAGGGTGGCTCGCATCGAGCGGACGATTTCATGCACTTCCGGCTGATCCTCCGTGTAACTTTGCAAGAGCCGATGATGTTCCGGCTCGCCGGGCCGATAGCCGGGATTGGGCGGATTGTCGCGAAACTGCGCGTCCTTGATCAACAGCCACAGCACGTCCACGCGGAAGCCGTCCACGCCGCGTTCCAGCCAGAATCGCAGCACTTGATCCATCGCTTGGCGTACTTGCGGGTTTCTCCAGTTCAGATCAGGCTGCTCGCGCAGAAACGCGTGATAGTAGTACTGCCCCGTCACCTCGTCCCACTCCCACGCCGAGCCGCCCATGCGGCTCAACCAGTTGTTCGGCGGCCCGCCATCGGGCGCGGGATCGCGCCACAGATACCAGTCCCGTTTCGGATCGTCCCGTGACGAGCGGCTTTCCTCGAACCACGGATGCCGGCTCGACGAATGGTTCGGCACGAAATCGAGCAGCACCTTGAGCCCAAGCCGATGTGCGTGGCCCATCAATTGCTGGAACCCGTCCAGAGTGCCGAATATCGGATCGATGTTGCAGTAGTCCGCGACGTCATAGCCAAAGTCGGCCATGGGCGACGGGTAGATGGGGGAGATCCACACCGCATCGACGCCTAGCGCCGCGACATATTCAAGCCGCGCGCTGATGCCGGATAGATCGCCGATGCCATCGCCGTTACTGTCCTGAAACGAGCGCGGATAGATCTGATAGATCACGCCGCGTTGCCACCACGCAAGCTCCGACATTGCAAATCCTCTTGGCGATCGATCGTTTTGGCGCTACGCGCGGAACCTATGCTCAATGACCTCTGGTACAAGAACGCAATAATTTATTGCCTCTCGGTAGGCACCTTCATGGATGCGAATGGCGACGGCGTCGGCGACTTCCAGGGTCTGATGCGCAGGCTCGATTACCTGCAAGGGCTTGGCATGACGACGATCTGGCTGATGCCCTTCCACCCCTCGCCCGGACGCGACAACGGTTACGACGTTAGCGACTATTACAACGTCGACCCGAAGTACGGCACGCTCGGCGATTTCGCCGAGTTTACGCATGCGTGCGCCGAGCGGGGCTTGCGCGTCATCATCGATCTGGTGGTCAATCACACGTCCGACCAGCATCCGTGGTTCCTGGAAGCACGCAGCGATCCCGCTTCGAAGTATCGCGACTGGTATGTCTGGTCGGACGACAAACCGCCCGATGCGCAACGTGGCGTCGCGTTTCCGGGCGTGCAGAAGTCGACCTGGAGTTTCGACAAGCGGGCGAGACGCTGGTACTTCCATCGTTTCTATGATTTTCAACCGGACCTCAATACATCGAATCCGCATGTGCAGGCGGAATTGCTGAAGATCATGGGCTTCTGGATCCAACTGGGGGTTTCCGGATTCCGCATGGATGCGGTGCCCTTCGTCATCGCGACGAAGGGCCCGAAGGTGCGCCGCCCCGTCGAGCAATATGACATGTTGCGAACGTTTCGCGAGTTTCTGCAGTGGCGCGAGGGCGACGCGATCATTCTGGCCGAAGCCAACGTGCCGCCCAAAACCGACCTCCAGTACTTCGGCGACGAGGGCGAGCGCCTGCCGATGATGTTCAACTTCCGGGTCAATCAAAACACGTTCTACACGCTCGCGACGGGCAACACGAAGCCGTTGAAGGACGCGCTCCTTGCGACGAAGCCACGGCCGCCGAGCGCGCAATGGGGAGTGTTTCTGCGCAATCACGACGAACTCGATCTGGGCCGGCTGACGCCCGTTCAGCGCGCGGCAGTGTTCGCCGCGTTCGCTCCGGACCCCGACATGCAGCTGTATGGGCGCGGCATCCGCCGCAGACTTGCGCCGATGCTGTCGGGCGACCGACGCCGCCTTGAACTTGCCTACAGCCTGATGTTGAGTTTGCCCGGCACGCCCGTGTTCCGGTACGGCGATGAAATCGGCATGGGCGACGACCTGCGCCGGCCCGAGCGCCAATGTGCGCGCACGCCGATGCAATGGTCGGGCGAGCCGCAAGGCGGCTTCACCAGTCATGCAAACCCGCCCGTCCCGACGATCTGCGGCGGAGCTTATGGCTTCGAGCGGGTCAACGTGGCGAAGCAGCGACGCGATCCCGATTCGTTTCTCAACTGGACGGAGCGGATGATTCGCATGCGCAAGGAAGTGCCGGAAATCAGCTGGGGGGACTTCGAAGTACTGCCTACCTCGCGAAACAATGTGCTCGCGCTCAGTTATCAGTGGCGTAACAACTCCGTGCTGTTTCTGCATAATTTCCGCGCCGAAGCGTGTACCGTCGAATTCCGCCTAAGCTCCGACGAACCGGGTAGACAGTCGCTGATCAATCTTCTGTCCGACGACCACAGCGAGTCCGACGACGGCGGCCGCCACGCGGTGGTGCTCGAGCCGTTCGGCTACCGATGGTATCGGGTGGGCGGCCTCGGCTATCTGCTCAGGCGGACCGAGGTCTAGCTGACGAATCGCGATCGTGTCTTCGGCCGGAGCGGGTATCGGGTATCGCGGGGCGAGACGGTTAAACTGATACGATCGCGTGCTTCTGGTCGTTCGCGGACTCACGCGACTTGTCGACTCACGCGAATGTTCAGCCTGCTCGACTCATCGGATACGCAATCGAATAAAGGGATGTCATGGCAAAGGATGAAATAGTCTGGGGAATTTTGGGCGCCGCAAAGATCAACGACAAGGTGGTCGTGCCCATGCACAACGAGCCGAAGTGTCGGGTGAAAGGCATCGCGTCACGCTCTCCGGAGAAGGCGCGGGAAGCCGCGGCCAGGTATGGTCTGGCTGTCGCATACGATAGTTACGAGGCGCTCCTCGCGGACCCGGAAATCGACGCGGTCTATATTCCATTACCCAATCATCTCCACGTGGAATGGACGATCAAATCGGTCGAGGCGGGCAAGCACGTCCTGTGTGAGAAGCCGATCAGCCTGGACGCTCAACAGGTTGAACGGCTGATCGCCGCGCGCGACAAGAACGGCCGATACATCCAGGAAGCGTTCATGGTTCGCACGCATCCGCAATGGTTGAAGGTGCGGACCTTGATCGACGAAGGCGCGATCGGCGAATTGCGGGCAGTGACCGGCGGTTTCACCTATCACAACACGAACGAACACAATATCCGCAACAAGAGCGAGCTAGGTGGCGGCGGTCTGCTCGATATTGGTTGTTATCCGATCACGACGTCGCGCTTCACTATCGGGCGTGAGCCACGGCGCGTAGTTGCGCTGGTGGAGCAGGATCCGACCTTCAAAGTGGACCGGCTCGGCTCCGTGCTGATGGACTTCGATGGCGTGCAGGCGAGTTTCTTTTACTCGACTCAGACCTATCCGTACCAGCGGATGCAATTTCACGGTACCAAGGGGCGAATCGAAGTCGAAATTCCATTCAATGCACCAAACGATCGACCGACGCGCCTGCTAATCAGTGAGCACAATAGCGACGCTGTCGCGACTGATCGCTGGCTGGAGCTTGCGGTGTGCGATCAATATGGCGTAGCCGCCGCCACGTTCGCGGAGGCGATCCTGAGTGGGAGCCCGCAGGCTATTTCGCTAGAAGATGCGCGCGCGAATATGCGGGTGATCGATGCCGTGTTCCGCTCGGCTCAATCGGGCGCGTGGGAGAGCATCGCCCAAGGTTGAAGTGCAACGCTGGCGCGATCCGCGCTGTTCAACGCGCGGCAAGTGCCCAGTCGTCCGCTTTCGCAAAGCCATACACTATGGCGAGCGAAAGTGGTCTCTACCTGGCCGGCGCGGTGACATCGCAGTCGCCGCCGTGGGCACCGCTGCCGGTGTTTTTCAGCGTAAGCACGAGTCTGCTACCCCTGTTTGCCGTCATGATCTGACCATAGCTAACGGTGGGAATGAACTGGATATCCGGCGCCACCGCCACCGGGGGATTTCTCGCTCCGTCGACGGTCAGGTCGAGTTCCACGGTGATCGAGTCGATTGCAGCGCCGAGATCCTGCTTCCGGCCGGCCTGATCTTTGCGGAAATTGCACAGACCCTGGAGAACCTGCTCGAGGGCAGTCGGGATATCGACCGGCTTGCCCGGTGCGATCGGAGGCGTGTTACAGCCGACGATCATGAACGGCAAGGTGCAAAGCGCTACATATCGGCAGGCTCGCATCAGCTTCCCCGCTTGATCTGGTGGACGTGGTGTCTGCCATCCCGTGCTGTCGCTGGTTCAGTGCCCAGCCGGCGCACGCGAACGCAAACGCTCAATACTTGATATTCCTGGCCGCCGCACGGCCGTTCTGCTTGGTTTGCCGCTTGTCCCGCCGGCATTGCGAATTGCTCTTCTGGTCCGTGGCCCGGCACTCCTGCTTCGTGTGGCGGGAACCCTGGCGTGTCTCCTGGCGAACGTCACGTCCGGCAGCGACGCTGCTGAGCCTGTTCGGTTGCCCAGGAGCTTCCCGCGCAAGCCATCACGGACACAGCCGTGACCGCGACCGCGAACTCCCGGCTCCATGAAAACATGGCGACCTCCCTGACAGGTTGAATATGAGTATTTCGGCTTTGTACAGGGTGCCACGCGTGGCTGTCGCGTCAATCGGACCAAGGTCTTAGGGCCGTCGCGTCGTGCGCGATCCACCAGCCGCCGCGCTTCCGGTTCGATGAACCTGAAAACGAGGATGTTGCGGTCCGCTCAACGAAGCGGTACCCCGCGCGGCCGCGAACGGCGGTCCATTCAGAATGACCGTGAACCAGCCGTAGCCAGCGAATCAGCGAACGCTCACTCGTCCGCCAAAAAATTCGGATGACTTGTGCGGATCTGATCGATCTGACTCAGCGTCCCCGACAGATGCTTGCGTAGCGCTGCCTGCGCCGCCTCGACATCGCCTTTGCCGATCGCATCGACGATCTCGGTGTGATCGCGCACGACCGCTATCGTCTTGCCCTCCACCGGCAGATTCAGGCGCCGCAGCCGGTCGATATGGCCGCTCAACCTACGCACCAGATCCCATAGCTGCGGCACGCCGGCCGCCTCGTACATCTGCCGATGAAACGCCTGATCGAGCAGCGAGAACTGCTCGTAGTTCTTCAGGTCGAGCACTTCCGTTTGCCGCGCGATCGTCAGGCGCAGTTCAGCGATCAGCGTGGCGTCGCGCTGCTCCGCGAGCGTGCGCACCACTTCGAGTTCAATCGAGCGGCGCAGGAAATGCGCCTGCAGCGCGGACGTCACGTTGATCTGACTGACGACCGTCGCGTGCTGCGGATAGATGTCGACGAGACCTTCCTCGCCGAGCTTCATCAGCGCGTCGCGCACGGGCGTCTGGCTGAGCCCGTAGCGGTTCGCCAGCTCGGTGCGCGACAGCACCGTACCCGGCGTGAGTTCGAGGGAAAGGATCATTTCGCGCAGTCGTTCGAATACTTGCGGCGCGGCGTGGCGGGAGCGGTCGAGCCGGGTTACCGTCGACGAATGAGCGTGGTTTTTCATGGCAGAAACTGAAGCATGGAAGCAGGCGTGACCCGGCATGGCGGTCCGCTGAGGCACTAGTACTATAGCCGACGCGCGCCCCTTCCAGCGGGCTTGCGAGCGGAATTCCGCGAACAGTGCACATGGTACTTACCCCAGTAACGCACTAATACATTAGTGCTTTACCATCCGTCCCATCAAACTCTTCTTATGCCGAATGCCATCATGACTCGCGACATCACCATCACGCAGGTGCGCATCACCCCGATCGCCTTCCGCGACGGCCCGCTGCTCAACGCCGCCGGAATCCACGAACCTTGGGCGCTGCGCGCCATCGTCGAGCTGGAGACGAGCGACGGCCGCGTCGGCATCTCCGAGACCTATGGCGACGAACCGATGCTGCGCGTGCTCGAACAGGCGAAGTCGCTGGTGACCGGCCTGTCGCCATTCGACCTCAATCGGATGGAAGAGCGCGTGCGAGCGTCGATCAAGGCGAGCCCGGGCGCGGTCGAATTCGAACTCGCGCCCGGCTCGCACTCGGCGAAGAACGCGCCGAAAGTCATCAGCACGCTCGAAGTCGCGATGCTCGATCTGCAAGGGCAGATCGTCGGCGCGCCGGTCGTCGACCTGCTCGGCGGCAAGGTGCGCGACGCCGTGCCCTACAGCGCCTATCTGTTCTTCAAGTACGCCGAGCACGTCGACAAGCCCTATGCGCCCGATGCCTGGGGCGAAGGCCTGAGCCCCGGGCAGATCGTCGCGCAGGCGCGTCGAATGATCGAGCTGTATGGCTTCCAGAGCATCAAGCTGAAGGGCGGCGTGTTCGAACCGGCACACGAAATCGCGTGCATGCGCGCGCTGCATCAGGCGTTCCCCGGCGTGCCGCTGCGCCTCGACCCGAACGCCAACTGGACGCTCGAAACGAGCATCGCCGCCGCCCCCGAACTCGACGAGCTGCTCGAGTACTACGAAGACCCGTGCCCGGGTCTCGAAGGAATGGCCGAACTGGCGAAGCACACGCGCCTGCCGCTCGCGACCAACATGGTCATCACGACGATGGAAGATTTCCGGCGCGGCGCCAAGATGGGTTCGGTCAAGGTCTTGCTGTCGGATCACCACTACTGGGGCGGCCTGCGCGCGACGCAGACGCTCGCGCGCATGTGCAAGCTGTGGGATCTCGGCATGTCGATGCACTCGAACTCGCACCTCGGCATCAGCCTGATGGCGATGACGCACGTCGCGGCAAGCATCCCCAACCTGACCTATGCGTGCGACACGCATTATCCGTGGCAGGAGGAAGAAGTCATCAAGGGCGGCCGCGTGACGTTCGACGACGGCTCGGTGCGCGTGCCCACCACGCCGGGCCTCGGCGTCGAGCTCGACCGCGAGCGGCTCGCCGAACTGCATGCGCAATATCTGTCGTGCGGCGTGCGCAATCGCGATGACCTCTCGCAGATGCGCAAGTACGAGCCGGGCTTCACCGGCAAGAATCCGCGCTTTTAACTCCCGCTTCCAATCCGCGCCTACGAGGCCCGCGACGCGCAACGCGCGTCGCCATCGAAGGAGACAACCCCATGAGTAACCCGATTGCCGACACGGCGCGGCCCGAGCGCGCCGGCGCGCTGGCGAGCGCGGTGCGCAAGATCAAATTGCGCGTGCTGCCGCTGTTCGTCGTGATGTTCATCGTCAACTACATCGACCGCGTGAACATCGGCTTCGTGCGCCAGCATCTGAGCGCCGATCTGGGCATCGGGGCGGCGGCCTATGGGCTCGGCGCGGGGCTCTTCTTCATCAGCTACGCGATCTTCGAAGTGCCGTCGAACATCCTGCTGCAGCGCTACGGCGCGAAGCTGTGGCTCGCGCGCATCATGCTCACGTGGGGGCTGGCCGCGGCCGGCATGGCGTTCGTGCGCGGCGAGACGTCGTTCTATGTGATGCGGCTCCTGCTCGGCGCGGCCGAAGCGGGCTTCTTTCCCGGCGTCATCTACTACTTCACGCAATGGCTGCCGAGCAACGAGCGCGGCAAGGCGATGGCGATCTTCCTGAGCGGCTCGGCGCTCGCGTCGGTGCTGTCCGGGCCGATCTCCGGCGGACTGATGCTGATCGAAGGCGCGGGGCTGCGCGGCTGGCAGTGGATGTTCATCATCGAAGGCATGTTCTCGGTCGTGCTCGCGGGCTTCATCCTGCTGTGGCTCGACTCGAAGCCGCGCGACGCCGCCTGGCTCACCCGCGCCGAGCAGGACGCCTTGCTCGATGCGGTCGACGAAGAGCAACGCCAGCGCGCCGCCGCGCACCCGGTCAAGCCGTCGATAGGAGCGCTGCTGCGCGATCCGCAAATCCTGATCTTTTGCCTGATCTACTTCGCGGTATCGCTGACCATCTACGGCGCGACCTTCTGGCTGCCCAGCATCATCCGCAAGATGGGCCATTTCAACGATTTCCAGGTCGGCCTGTACAACTCGATTCCGTGGCTGATCTCGATCTCGGCGATGTATCTGTTCGCGATGCTCGCGGCGCGCTTCAAGTTCCAGCAGGCGTGGGTCGCGTGCGTGCTGCTGATCGCCGCGCTCGGCATGTATGCGGCCGGCCAGGGCGGCCCGGTGTTTTCGTTCGTCGCGATCTGCTTTGCGGCGATCGGCTTCAAGGCCGCCTCGTCACTGTTCTGGGTGATCCCGCAGGGCTATCTCGACGCGCGGATTTCCGCCGCGGTGCTGGCGCTGATCAACTCGATCGGCAACCTCGGCGGCTTCGTCGCGCCAGCGGCCTTCGGCTTCCTCGAACAGAAGACCGGCTCGATCGAGGGCGGCCTCACTGGACTCGCGGTGATGTCGGTGGTGGCCGCCGGGGTCGTGTTCTTCTCCCGCATGAGCCCGCGCGAAGGAGTGCCCACCTCCGCGCATTGACTGCATCGAACAACCGTATAGACACCATTTGCAGAAACCTCAAGGAGACACGATGAAAACGATAGAAGCGACGACGGCCGCCGCACGCACGGCCGTCGGACGATACCGATGGACCATCTGCGCGATGATCTTCGCCGCGACGACGATCAACTACATGGATCGTCAGATGCTCGGGCTGCTCGCGCCGCTGCTGCAAAAGGATATCGGCTGGAGCCAGGTGCAGTACGCGCAGACCGTGATGGTGTTTACGGTCGCCTATGCGGTGGGTCTCGCGATCTTCGGCCGCATCGCGGATCGCGTCAGCACGAGGAAGGTCTACGGCAGCGCGATGGCGCTGTGGAGTCTCGCGGCGATGCTCCACGCGGTGGCATCGACCGTGCCGGGCTTCGCGGCCGTGCGCGGTCTGCTCGGCTTCAGCGAGGCGGCCAATTTTCCGGTTGCGATCCGCACTACCGCCACGTGGTTTCCGAAGAAGGAACGCGCGCTAGCGACGGGCTTCTGGAACATGGGCGCGACGATCGGCGGCATCGTGGCGCCGGCCTTCGTGCCGATCGCTGCCGTGATGTGGGGCTGGCGCGCGACGTTCATCGCGGGCGGCGCGACCGGTTTCATCTGGCTGGCTGTGTGGATGCTCGTTTATCGGCAGCCGTCGGAGCATCCGTCGGTGTCGAAGGAAGAACTCGACTACATCAATGCGGATCGCGAGGAAGTCGTCGAGCAGAAAGTCGGCTGGTTGTCGGTGCTCAAGTACCGCGAAACGTGGGCGTTTGTCTTCGGCAAGCTGCTGACCGATCCGGTGTGGTGGTTCTATCTGTTCTGGCTGCCCAAGTGGCTCAATGAGTCGCGCCATATCGACATCGGCAACATGGGCCTGCCGCTGATCGCTATCTATACGATGTCATCGGTCGGCAGCGTGGCGGGTGGCTGGCTGTCGTCGCGTTTGATGGCCCGCACCAACAGGCCGAATTTCGCGCGCAAGCTCACGATGCTCATTTGTGCATTGTGCGTGGTGCCGATCGCAACGTTGTCGTATTTCCAGAGCCTGTGGTGGGCGGTCTTCGCCGTTGGTCTCGCGGCAGCGGCGCACCAGGGCTGGTCGGCGAACCTCGTCACGACCGTCGGCGACGTGTTTCCGAAGCGGCTGGTCGGCACGGTGGTCGGTATCGGCGGCGTGGCGGGGATGGTCGGCTCGTTCTTCTTTTCCGGCGTGATCGGCGAGACCTTGCAGCGCACGGGGCAGTATTGGGCGCTCTTTACGGTCGGCGCGTCGGCGTATCTGGTTGCGCTGGGCATCATTCATCTGTTGATGCCGCGGATGACGGCGGTCAAGTTGCGCGATTGAAGTGCCGCTGGCGGGTGATAGTGCGAGGGGACGTGGCACGGATAACTGGCGTCCCCCGCCCTTGCAATGATGCTTCCTGCCGAACTCTTGGAGCGCGAGCGCAACGAAGAAGTGTCAGAAGCAACGCGCGAGCATCTGCTGCATACTCTCAACGCGCTATCCCGCATCAGCGAAATCCTTGGACCCTGAGACTTCGCTCGCCCCAACGCCATCGCCACGAGAGCCGTTATGACCATCGATCCCTCCGTCGTCGCCGCATTCACGCCCACGGGCAAGCTGCGCGCGTCGATCAATCTCGGCAATCCAATCCTCGCCAATCGTCACGCCGACTCCGGCGAGCCGTTCGGCGTATCGATCGATCTCGCGCGCGCGTTCGCCGCGAAACTGGGCGTCGAACTGGAGCTGGTCGTCTTCGATACGGCCGGCAAATCGGTGCAGGCCGTCGGCGAGGAGCGCGCGGATTTCGGCTTCTTCGCGATCGATCCGTTGCGCGGCGAGACGATCGCGTTCACAGCGCCGTATGTGTTGATCGAAGGCTTCTACCTGGTGCGCGACGACTCGCCGGTACGCTCGAATCAGGATGTGGATCACGCGCACAACCGGGTCGTCGTCGGCAAAGGCAGTGCGTACGATCTGTTTCTGACGCGCGAGCTGAAATCCGCGCAAATCGTGCGCGCGCCGAGCTCGCCGAGCGTCGTGCCGACGTTTATCGAGCAGCATCTGGAAGTGGCGGCAGGCGTGAAGCAGCAACTCGAGGCCGATGCGAAGCAAACTCCCGGTCTGCGGCTGCTAGACGAGCGCTTCATGGTGATCCGGCAGGCGATGGGTGTGCCGAAGAGCCGCGGCGAAGCGGCGGCTCACGCGCTGCGTTCGTTTGTCGAAGAGATGAAGGCCTCGGGCTTGGTGGCGCAATCGCTCGCGCGGCACAAGATCGCGGGAGCGTCGGTTGCGCCTGCGGCGTAGCGGGCCGCACGAACCCGACACCGCGTAGCTTTCGAAGCTGCTGGCATGGCAGATACGCGGGGCCGCGCGATGCTTCGGCGCGGCCCCGCCACCACCCTCAGCGACGCTCAAACGAGCGAAGTCTGCACATCCACATTACCGCGCAACGCCTTCGAATACGGGCAGGTCAGATGCGCTCGCTCGATCAACCCGTGCGCCACGTCACGCTCGACACCGGGAAGACTGACGAACAGACGCGCCTGAAGGAAATAAGCGCCATCGGTGGTGCCGAGATCGATCTCCGCATCGACGCTGGTATCGGCCGGCAACGACAGGTGCAACGCGCGCGCCGCCAGCCCGAGTGCGCCGATGAAACACGCCGACCAGCCCGCGCCGAGCAACTGCTCGGGATTCGTTCCACCCCCCGAGGTGCCGGGCGGCGACAGCTTGATGTCGAGACGGCCGTCCGAGCTGCGCGCGGCGCCTTCGCGGCCGCCGGTCGTATGGGTTTTGCCGGTGTACAGCACTTCTTCGATGCGGGTCATGGTGGCTTACTCCTGTTGATCCAGTGATATTCAGGTCTGCAAATCCGGGCTCGAACTTGCCGTGCACGTATTGGAATGCCAGTTATAGCCGGCGCTTTACTAGATCTAACTCTGAGACTGCCGTGAACATTGGGTTTTAGCCTCGTCTAATACTATTCGTATTGGACGAGGCTTTGGGTTTCAGTGATTTTGTTACCTTGAACCCGCATCGCGGGTTCATGCACTTCATAATGGTTTTGCGGTTTCGTAAACCTTTACCTCTCCGGGTTTTTGGGGGGTGCAGGGGGAGAGTTATCCACAGGCTCGCTGAGTGACGACGCGACGACAGTGGACAGAGGCTGCCGGGCGCTCCCGCTGTCACGATTAGCAACGACGCTGGCCGCGATAACGCCGCTTATCACGGCCAGGCCGCGCTGGCAGCAGGGACTCTCCCCCGTTCTCCCTTCGTTGCGCCGCTCTGCCCGGCCGTGACGCCGCCGGCCGGGTCCGGTGTGCGGCTTCCCGCGTCGGGCGTGCACAGGATCGCACCAGGGTTTATACTGAATCCGTCTCCTCCATGTCTCCACATGGATTCCGGCCCGCCGCGCGCGGGCCTTTTTTTGTTGGCCGGGCGTCGGCGCGGGGCGACGGGGGCATCCCCCTCTTCTCCCGACTGATCAGGCAGATGCCGGACCCACTGCGGCCGCTCGGGACGCCGGAGATCAGGCACCGGGTATCAGAGTCCGGCAGTCGCCAGGTACCGCCACTTTAATGACAAAAATTCGGCCGTACCCGACATTCAGATATGGAAATCTGTGAGTCGGCTGCATGTTGCTTTCCCGACATTCGCCCCTCGGCAGTTGCGAATGTCGGTTCTCACTGCAAGCGGATGCGTACTTGCGGTAGAGTCCGAAACGTTGCGAGATGCTATTCGTAACCCACGGGTGCGTGCCCCGCCTTCGTCGGCAACTACGTGCCAGCTGTGACCAGTATCACGGAAGGCAGGACAGGCTACCTATATCGAGATGTGGCGCGGTAGCAGTCCACCCCGGGACCTGCTAATCATGACACTCGATCCGATCTCGTTCACAAGCGGTCTCCTTCCTGTTTTTTTACTGCCAACCGAAGCACCGTATAGCTCGATTGTGAGACCGGCGGCGCAAATCATGAACTAGCGTCGTTCCGGCGTGACTCGCAGTCACTGCGATCCTCACCTGGATCGGCACACTTTTCGCAGATCAGCCGTTGCAGTGAGACTCGCCATCATCCATTACAATCGCAGCTCTGCGGCATGCACAGCGCGGCGAAGCGCATCGCTGGACTCGCTTCGGTGGGCGGGAATACGCACCACCCACCATTGTCATGGCGGAAGAAAAACATCGAAAGCATGCCGGTCGGGCGCCGTGTCTGCACCAGTGCATAGCGCCGCCGGTTCGCCGGCGTGTGCCCGAAGCGCATGACGCGGACGGGGTTCGCCAGTCCCAGGCCAAGCCACTTGTCGACCAGCGAGTGCAGGGAGTTATCGGCGGCGCGCATGACTGCTCTCCTTCGGCTGCAATGGAAATACCGTGCCTTGACCCCGTGGCAGCGAACGCTCCTGATGGTGCGGGAGCGCTTGCACGGCAAAGATCCGAACTGCTGACCACGATCCAACAATAGCGACGCCGGATAAACACAATCTGAAATCTGCATTAAAAAATTTAAGGAATTCTTAGGGTTGCCTTTAATGCGCAGCCGTACTGTGCCTCCAACCTATCCGAGCGACCCGTTCCAGGTGCTCGCGAGACCGCCGCGCATCGCATTGCTTTTTGCAGCGAGACGCCAGTGCCCGCCTTCAATTCCCGTCACGCACTCGATCGAGGAGATCGTGTCCGGCAACCTGAGCCGGCGCCTGCCGGTGCATACGCAACACGACGACGTCGGACGGCTCGTGCACGTCGTCAACGGCACGGTCGACGAGATCGAGCGGCTGATGCACGAGGTCAAGGGCGTATGCGACGCGATCGCGCACGACTTGCGCACGCCGCTCACCCGCCTGCTCGCGGGGCTCGAGCGAGCCCAGAGGCGCGCACGGACCGAGGCGGACTATCGTGCGGCCATCGACGACACGATCGTCGAGACGGGCAGCATCCTGCACACATTCAATGCGCTGCTGCGCATTTCCGAGATCGAGTCCCACGCCGCCAGCAGAGTTTCGCCCTCGTGGATCTCGCCACGGTCACCAACGACGTCGTCGAGTACTACGAACCCACCGCCGAAGACAAGCGCGTCACGCTCGACTACCACCGCGCGCCGGACGGTCCGCTCGAACTGCATGGAGACCGTGACCTCCTGTTCGAAGCGCTGGCCAATCTCATCGACAATGCGATCAAGTTCGCGCCGGAAGGCGGCCATGTATCGATCCAGCCGTTTCGCGACGCGACGGGCATCGGCATCACGATCGCCGACGACGGCCCCTGGCTCCCGCCCGAGGAGCGGCAGGCGGTGCTGCGGCGGTTCTATCGCGCGGAGACGAGCAGGCATACAGCCGGCAGCGGCCTTGGGGCTCAGCCTCGCCGCCGCCGTCGCGACGATGCACGGGTCGGCGCTACGCTTCAACGACGTCGCGACCGGCTGCAGCATCACGCTGTATGCGCCGCGCGGGCGGATCGCAGCCGCACGCCGGCCGCCCCCGCGCGAATAAAACACTTCTGCTCAGTGCAGCGTACGCAGCGCTTCGTCGACGAACGCATTGGTGTAGGTCCGATCGACCTTCACCGACCCGTAAGCCGGATTCGCCGCGGCGAGCACCTGCCACTCCTTCGTCGCGCCGTCGTCCGGCATGCGTCCGTCGTTCGCGAACATCGGGATCTCCTCCTTCAACACCTTTAGATAAGCCACGCGGTCCTTGCCGCTGATCTCCGGCGGAATGACAGCCAGGAGCTGCTCGGGGGAATGGGAATTGATGTACTGCAGCGTGCGCACGAACGCGCCGGCCAGGTGCCGCGCAATCTCCGGATGCGCCCGAACGCGTGCGCCCGACATGTAAACCGTGCTCGACGGAAACAGCGTGCCCAGACTCCGGCGCGTGCCGTCGACCGACGTCAGGTCCGCGAACACCGTGGCCACGCCTTTCGACTCGTAGAGATCCCCGTCGGGCGTCGGCGCTATGACGAAATCGGCGCTTCCGTCACGCAGCGCGTCGACATTCTTCTCCTTGCCGTCGGTTCCGAGCCGCGTGTAATCGCCGATGCCGTGACCGCCCGCCAGCACGAGCGCGTTCGCGACCGTGCTCTTCGACGACCCAGCGCCGCCCGCAATGAAACGCGCGCCCTTGAGGTCAGTCACGCTCTGGTATTTCTCCCTTGCCTGGTTCGCGACGAGCACCTTCGCGCCCGGCGTCACGCCGAGCGTGACAACGGCCTGCGTATCGATGCCGCGCGCCTGGTTAACCACGTTGTGATGGTAGTAGGCGACCACCGCGTCGACCCGTCCGTCATTCAGCATGTCGGCCGTCGACACGTCGTCGCGGATGTTCATGACAGTCACGGCCATCTTGCCGTCGTTCAGATAGCCGAGACGCTCCGCCAGCACCACAGGGAAATTGCGGATGGCCTTAATCTCGTCGACGAGCAGGACGATGCGTTGCGGCGCCGCATCGGCAGCGGGCGTGACCGGTTCGGCGGCGCTTGCCTGCCCACCGACCATGCAAGCGGCAACGAGCGTAAGTGCGATTTTTTTCATCGGATCTTCCTTGCGAGCAGAGAGCTCATTGACTTACGGCGATGGGATCGGCGATCACCACCTGTTCTTCGGTGCGCACGTTCTTCTTGCTGTCGCTGATCGCTTTCCATTCAGGGTTGTGCGTCAGGCGCTCGCGGACTTTGTCCACCACCGCCTCGCGCGCGCTGAGGGCCGCCTCGTCCCTGTACTGCAGGAGTACCATCGCGGTCCACTGGCGGCCGGCCGGAAACTGGCTCGTATAAAGCGAATAGCTCGACAGGACGCCCTCGTCCATCCATCCCTCGAATTGCGGAATCACATAGGCGTCCGCGTACTTCTCGTAGTCGCCGGCTGAGACCAGTGTCTTGTACGGGATGACCACGTAGACCGGATTCGCCGCCTTCGCGTCGAGCGCCTCCGCGCGTTTGGTATCAACCGGCGTCGTATGGATTGAAGTCGTCACCGCGAGCGCCTTCCCGGACAGCGCCGCGGGCTGCGCCTGCTCGAGCGTACGCCAGCGGTACAGGTCGTCGGGCGTCGCGAACGTCAGCAAGGCCATTGCGTCCCAGTTGTCCGAATCGGCATAGCGATTGAACAGCAGGCTGTATTGCCTGATTCGCCCGTCGTGCTTCCAGCGCGCGAGCTCGCGCGCGGTCGACTGCGCCAGCTCGTGGCGCAACGCGGGCCGGTTCGCGGGCAAGGTCTGGTAGGTGATGATCAGCGACAGCGCGTCGTTATCCGACGGCTCTGTCGCCCGCGCCGCGCTGGGGGGCAGCATGCCCGCCAGTACGACCGCGATGGCGAAGACACGGCCGATGGCCAGAATGGAGAGAAGATTCATGATGATTCGGTGAAGGTTGGGCATGGAAAGGGCTCCACGTTTTTTCAGAAATCGATCTTGGCCACCATCCGCACGCTGCGGTCCATTCCTGTGCCAAGCGTGCCGGTCTGCACCGAGTTCCAATAACGCTTGTTGAACAGGTTGTCGACGGCCACCCTGATGTCGACGTGCTTGCCGGCGATCCGGGTCGCGTAGCTGGCGCCGAGCGAGTAGATGGTGTAACCGGGGATGTAGCCCTGGTTCTGCGGGTTCACCGGGCGCTTCGTGATGAACGATGCACGCACCGTGAGCGACAGGCCGGGGAGCCAGAGCGGACGGTGCGTCAGTGCGATGTTGCCGATCCACTTCGGCGTATTCTCCGGCGTACGGCCCTTGATCGTCATGTCGAATTCCGGGTTCTGGACCGCGTGCAGGTACTGGACGGCTTCGGACAGCGACCACTGGCGCGAGATGTCCTGCGTGAGCACGGCTTCCGCACCCCGGTATTCGATCGTGCCGTCGTTGGCGAAAATCTGCGTAGCCGGATTGGTCACCGCGTTCGCGCGCGTGATGTCGAACACGGACGCACTGAACTGCAACCACCTGAAGTAGTGATCGCGCACGCCGAACTCGTACTGCGTCGACACCGCGGGCGCAAGGACCTGGTAGGCGTTCTTCGCGTTTGCGGGGGCGACGCCGCCATCCTCGATGCCTTTCATGTAGCTGGCGAACAGCGTGGTGGTCGGCAGCACGTCGTAGAGAATCCCGAATGCCGGAGACCCGACCCAGGTCGCTGACGACACCACGCCGTCGTTCGACGACGACCGACTCTCGCGGAAGCCGAGCAGCAACTTCCACTTCGACCCGACGCCGATCATGTCGTAGGTATAGAGGCCGGTATCCGCGTTGACCTGCTTTGGCAGCGACGTGTCGGGATGGGTCGGCACCGGAGTGGGCAACGGGATGGGATCGAAGATGTTGACCCGCACCGGCAACACGATCGTGTTTTGTCTGGGTGTCTCGGCGATGCGCTCGCTGCGCGACACGCCGAACGTGATGTCGTGCGAGAGCGGACCCGTGGCGAATTGACCGAGCAGTTCTGCCCGCTTGTACTTGTTGAAGTAGACCTGCTTCACCTCACTGACGGTCGGGATGCCGCCTGCCCCGGTGAACACGTTGTATCCGCCGATCCGGGTCGTCGAGCGCGAGCGATCCGAATCCGACTGACCGATTTCGACGAGCGCCTTCCAGCCGGGCGCAATGTCGTAGTCGACCCGCCCCTGGAAGTTCGTCGTCTTCGCGGAGAAAACCGCCCACGGGCCCGACAGCAGATTCCTCGGATCGGGCACGCGCGGCAACGCGATGTGTCCGTTGACCGCAGTCGGCAGGCTGATGCTGCCCTGCTCGACGACCTCCTTCCGATAGGTCTCGACATCGAACTGGAAATGCAGGCGGTTGGTGACCTGCCAGTCGGCGCCAACGCTGCCGAACCAGCCGCGCCCATTCGCACCGTGCACACCATTTTCGAGGTGCGTATCGGATGCGTTCACGCGGAGGCCGACCTGCTTTTCGCTGCCGAATCGATGGCTAACGTCGGCCGCGACGCCGAACTGCCCGAACGAGTTGCCGAGCAGCGCCACCGAGGCGACGTCGTTGTCCATCGGCGCGCGCTTCGTCACCATGTTGAGGATGCCCGCGGGGCTTGCAACGCCGAACATCAGCGCGTTCGCGCCCTTCAGCGTCTCCACGCGCTGCTTGTCCTCCGCCGGCACCGACATCACGTTCGCGGTCGGCAGGCCGCCATTGAGCCGGTAGTTCGCGAACAGGTTGACCTTGATGCCGCGAATGCTGGCCGCGTCGGCAGGGCTGCCCGACGAGTTGGTCGGCGCGACGCCGGCCTGGTTCTTGACCGCGTCGGTCACGCCTTCCGTCGCGGTCTGCAGCGCGCCGGCGCCCATCACCTCCTTGGTCATCGGCAGCGATTGCGTGTTGCCGAGCGCCTGCGCGTCGAGTCGCGCCGTAATCACCGACGTCGCCGGCACGAGCTGCCTCGGTTCGTACAACTCCGCGGCATCGCGGATCCGCCCTCGCAATTCATCCCGGATCTTCTCGGCCTTCTTCACGAGCACCTCCTGGTCCTCGCCGACGCGGTACGGCATCACCACGCCGAGCGCGCCGATCGTAGCGCCGCCGGCGTCCTGCAGCGGCAGTTCCACTTCGAGGCGATCTCCTTCGCGGCCGACCTCGACATGCGGCTTGCCGGTCTCGATGACACGCCGGTCGTCCGCATCGGCAGGCTTGCCGATGCGCCCGATGTTCGACGCGATGATCGGATAGTCGCCGCTCCCGCCCGGGCGCGCCACGTGCATCACGAGCGCCATCACGTCGCGGCGCTTGCGGATCACCTCGTCGACGAGCGTCTGCGCGTACGGATTCTCCGGAATGCCTTTGGTCGGGAGCACCGGATCGAAGAGTTCGTTCCCGTAGCGGATCTGCCGGCTCAGCTCGTCGCGGATGAGTGCGCCCGCCCGGATCAACGCCTCCTTGTCGAGCCCCGACCCCGGCGGATACGGGAACGTCACTTCGACTTCGCCGATCACTTTGCGCGTGACGTCGAGCAGCGGCAGATGCACCTCGACGTTCTGGTCGCCTCGCTTGTTCACTTCCACGAACGGCGTACCGGTCTTGACCACGTCGAGATCGTCGGGGTCCGACTTCCTGCCGATCCGGTTCGCGGACTTGGCCGCGACGATGACGCTTTGCGTGCCGCCGGGGGGGCGCATATGAAGATCCAGCTCGACGAGCTCCGGGTGCAGCGCGACCGTGCGGTCCACCAGCTGCTGCGCATAGAGCTTCGCATGTCCGGGCCGCGGCGCGAGTGCATTCTCGCGCGTGCCACCGTCGGCCTGCGCGTAGAGCGCCGGCGAAAACAACGCCATGACGGCCATTGCCACCATCGTTCTTCCAATCACCACGGTCTCCTCCAGCTTGATTGGATTATTGGTCTTCGATCCGGTCCGCCGCGGCGGGCATCGCGCCCGATGGCACGATGCCCGCGTTTGCCCCGCCGGTCAGATGTCCAGCACCAGCAGATCCCCTTTCGCGCGCGAACAGCAGGGTGTGAAATGTCCGTGCCTCTCCCGTTGCGCGGCGGTCAGCACGCAGTCGAGATGGTCGACTTCGCCGACGATCACCCGCGTGATGCAGGTGCCGCAGACACCCTGCTCGCACGACGTCGGGATCCTGACGCCGTGTTCGGCCAGCGACGCGACGACGGATTTGTGCTCGGGAATCCGGTACACCTTGCCCGTGCTGACGAGCTGCACGTCGAACGCATGCGTCGCCGTGGGCTTCTGCGCAATCGACGCGAAGCGCTCGCAGTGCAGCTGCCGCTCGGGCCAGCCGCGATTCCGTGCGGCGCACAGCACCGCATCGATGAACCTCGCGGGTCCGCATATGTACAGATGCGTGCGAGGCGACTGACTGTCGAGCACGCGCTCGATGTCGAAGCGTTGCTCCGCGCGTTCGTCGCTGAAGTGGAACCTGGCCCGGCCGGCGAACGGCGCCCGCACGAGCCGCTGCACGAACGCCGCGCGCGACTGCGAGCGTGCGCAATAGTGCAGCTCGAAATCGGCGTGGCGCCGCGCGAGCCGTTCCGCCATGCCGAGGATCGGCGTGATGCCGATCCCTCCCGCAAGCAGCAGCGAACGCGGCGCGGTCTCGTCCAGCGCGAAGTGATTGACCGGCACACCAATGTCGAGCAGATCGCCTTCGTGAACCCGCTCGTGCATGGCCGCCGATCCGCCGCGCGAATCCGCAACGCGCAGCACGGCGATCAGGTAGCGCCGCCGCTCGCGCGGATCGCCGCACAGCGAGTACTGGCGCACGAGACCGTCGCCAAGATGCACGTCGATATGCGCGCCGGCCGCGAACCGCGGCAGTTTGCGTCCCGCCGGATCCGTCAATTCGAACGCGCACACACCGTCGGCCTCGACCGTTTTCTTCGCGACGCGCACGGTCAGGCGTGCGCCGCTCGCCACCGGACGCCACTTGCGCCGCAGGACGTTCCGGACGCCGGTGTAAGCGAGTACCGGAACGCACAGCGCGCCGAACAGCAGCAACAGTTGCCCGAATACACCGCCAATCGCGCCGGTGTGCCACGACAACGCCCAGAAATACAGCTTGTGCCCGACGCTGCTCCGCGAATACGGGACGAACCGCAGCACCTTGCCCGTGTATGCGTCGATGAACAACATCGTGCGTGCATTCGGATGCGGCGCTGCGCGATCGATCAGGTACATCTCTACCGGGTCACGCGATTTCTCGGGGATGTGCAGCAGCGCATCCTGCGGGTCGGGCGACAGTGCCTGTGCGGTGCGCCAGGAGCTTTCGAGCGTTTGCCGCCTTGCGCCGTCCGCGGGCACGGCCGATTTCGGCGGACTGGCGGGCTGCGGTGAACCGGTGATCGCATAGATGCCGTGCGCGTACCAGTCGAACGCCCACGGCAGCCCGGTCAACACCGTCAGCAGCAGGATCGCGCTGGCATAGAGACCGATCGTCCGATGCAGCCGATACGTGAATGCCTGTCCACGCGCGCCGGGTCCGGTCGTGAACGCGACTCGCCAGCCGTGACGTGAGCGTGGCCACCAGAGCGCGATGCCGCCACCGATCATCAGCATGCCGAACAGGAGCGCGCTCGTGCCGGTAATCACGTTGCCGTGCTTCATGAAGCGGAACTGATGAAACTGCTCGAGCGTGCCGAGCAGGCCACCGTAGCGCGAGCGTTCGCCCAACACGTCTCCAGTGCAAGGATTGAGGTAGACGAACACCTGGTCGGTGAAGCGCACCATCGCGGACGGCATGCGCGGCGCATGGTGCTTGCCGGCGACCAGCCGAATGTAGTCGAGCGTCGCCGACGGCCGGGATGCGGCCGCATTCGCGGTCAATGTGTCAAGCGGTACGCGCGCCGCGCAGGTCGGCACCGTCAGCAGATCGCGATTGAGCACCGGCTCGAGGCTGGGCCGGAATGCGATGGATGCACCCGTGATCGCCATCAGGAGAATCACGACCCCGACGGTCAGGCCGCACCAGCGATGGATCTGCAAGACGAGCGGACGGAATGCGGGTTTCATGGGTTGCCTAGGCGACGACTGTTGATGTCCATCATCTTTGTTGGCGAACCTGAATGAAGTCTGAATTCAGCGCAAAGTCGGGGTAAGTCCCAACTCATTGCGCGTGACTTATCGCCCCACGACCCACATGCGCGCTTCCAACCTGAAACAGACGCGAACGCTTCCTGAATTTGCGTTCAGAAAAATCGGGAAAACCCCCGCAGGGCCATGCTTCGCTTGTCACGGACATCCGCTTGCGCTAGCCTGAAATTCCCTCGCGTTCGCGCTTTTATCATGAAGATCCTTATCGTCGAAGACCAGCGCAAGCTCGGCCTGTACCTCAAGCAGGCGTTAAGCGAACGCGCGTATACGGTGACGTGGGTTGAAAGTTGCGCCGAGGCGCGCGAAGCGCTATGCGAGTCGAGCTATGACGTCATCGTGCTCGATCTCGGCTTGCCCGACGGTGATGGCCTGGAGCTGCTTCGCGAATGGCGCGCGGCCGGATTCAATGAGCCGGTGTTGATCCTCAGCGCGCGCGACGCCGTCGAGGATCGCGTCAAGGGCCTCGATGTCGGCGCCGATGACTACCTGCCTAAGCCGTTCAGCCTGGAAGAACTGCTCGCGCGCATGCGCTCGCTGCTTCGCCGCCAATCGTCCGTCAAGGAAACCGTGCTTCAGCATGAGGGCATCAAGCTTGACCTGCTGAGCCACACCGTCCATCTGAACGGCAAGCCGATCGATCTCACCAGCCGCGAGTTCGCGTTACTGGAAGTCTTCCTGCAGAATCCCGGCCGCATCCTGACCCGGACGCTCATCGCGGAGAAGATCTGGGAATCCCATTACGACGTCGACACCAACCTGCTCGACGTTTACATGAGCCGGCTGCGCGGCAAGTTCGAGGCGCCGCTCGGCAAGCCGCTGTTCAAGACGGTGCGCGGCGTCGGTTACCAGCTGCTATGAAATCCATCGGCGCGCGGCTCGCCATCTGCTACGTACTCGCTTCGACTGTCACGTTCGCGTCGCTGTTTCTTGCCGGACGATACTTCATCGAACATCACGCGATCCACGCGCTGGATCTGCTCAACCAATCTGAGTTCGAACAGATTCGCGCCAGCCAGACCGCGCTCGGTACGAAGCTGTCGGAGGCGGAGTTGCGCAAGCGTGTTCAGGCGATGATGTCCGACAAGCTCGAACTGTTCTTCACCGAGATTTACGGGACGGCTGGGACGGTGGTGTTTCGCTCCCCGGGCCTTCACGGTCGCGATATCGCTCCGTCGCCTCGCCACCAGGCGTTCAATGCGAATGTTGAAGGACTGGGTGAACTGCGCGCGGGCAAGTTCGCGCTCGGACCGTACACGGTCGTGGTGGCAACGACGAAAGAACACGTACGCGTGGTAATGACCGCCTATGAACATGCTTTCTACGGATTGCTGATCGTCATGATCGCGGTCAGCAGCGTGATCGGCTACGGCTTCAGCCGAATGGCGCTACGGCCGCTGCGGCTGATCCAGGACACGGCCGACCACATCCGCTCGGACAATCTGAGCGAGCGCATTCCGTTGTCAGGCGCGCGCGACGAGATTTCGGACCTGGCGCGCCTGCTCAATCAGATGTTCGACCGTCTCGAAGCGTCGTTCGACCAGATCCGGCGGTTTACAGCTGAGGCCTCCCACGAACTCAAGACGCCCCTGACGCTCGTGCGCCTGCAAGCCGAGAAACTGGTCGTCGACGGTCAGTTGACGCCAGCGCAGGAACAGGCGGTGCAAATTCAGATCAAGGAACTGGCCCACCTCCAGCGCATCATCGAGGACCTGCTGTTCCTGTCGCGTGCCGACGCACACGCGATTTCGCTCGATCTGAGGCCGCAGGACCCGGAACTGTTCCTGCAGAACTTCGCGCAGGACGCCCACGTACTCGCCGAACACCGCGAGCAGCGCTTCTTCCTGACCCATCACGGCAGCGGACAGGCCGCAATCGAGTCGAAATGGATCCGCCAGGTGCTCCTGAACCTGCTCAGCAACGCACTGGCGGCCTCGCCTCCGGGAAGCCGCGTCACCTTGCGTTCCACGCTGGTGAACCAATGCTGGCAGGTCCGCGTGGAGGACGAGGGTCCCGGCGTAGCCGCCGAACAGCGCGAGCGCATCTTCGAACGCTTCGTGCGCATCCGTCGTCCGGGCGACGAAGACAAGGGCAGCGGCCTGGGCCTCGCCATCTGCCGCAGTATCGTCGAGCTGCACGGCGGCCACATCTTCGCGGAGGCCGGGCCGGACGGCCGCGGGTTGTCGATGGTCTTCGAGATTCCCGCCGTCACGCCGTCCGACACCGCCGGCAATATCCCCTTCAACGCGCCGCTCCATTCCACCGACCCCGCCTGAGCATACAGCGGGCGCGAGTCACAGGTCGAGCTGATAACCGACGTAATAGGAGAAGCGATTAGTGTCGCTCACGTGAGTGAGGCCGCGCCCGGCGGAGAACAGGATGCGGTCGTGCTCCGTCAGCCCGTAGGTGCCGCCGAGGTTGAAGCCAATCGCGGACGGATCGTCCTTGGTCGCCACCCCGGTGTAGAAGACCTCGCCGCCAAGCTGAAGTCGTTCGCCGAACTTGCGCAGGACGGCCCAACCGCCGGTCCAGTAACCCTTCTGTCCCGCATGGCGGTTGACGACGTATCCACCACCGCCGAACGTCGTCCAGTTACCGATCGTCTTCTGCGTCCACAGCGGTAGCAGCACGTGCGCGTGGCCGTCACCGAGGCTCAGGTGGTCGTTGCCGGACGGCAGTGTGACGCTGGGCGCGAACGCGACCTGCGGACGCCAGCCCGCCTCGTCCTCGGTGATGAAGCGGTACTTCGCGCCCAGTTCGGTATCACCGAATCCGTAATGGGTGCGATCTCCGGTTTCGTGCATGAACGCCATGCCGACCGTCGCGGTGATCTGCAGGTTCTCCACCAATCCGTAGTTGATCTCGAGACCCGGCAGCGTGCCGCTGTGACTGCCGGCGCGCACGGTGCCCGACGCGGCGGCATCGATCTCGAAATGCCCCCGTTCGACGGGTTCCGGATCGTCGGTCACGAACGGCGGGCCGGCAAGCGCGCCATGGCAAACCAGGCATGCGCCGAAGGCGAGCGCCGCCTTGACGAATCGCGCATGATACGGGGCGCGGTACGCGGCCGACTCCGGATGACGGGTGGACGACATGAGGCCGATTCTCCTGATCGAAGGGTGGCCGGCGCTGCGTGCGAGCGCCCGGCATGAGGCACGAGCGGGATGGGTCAGGACGGTTGGGGCGGGCAGATGCGCGGCGACGCGTGGCCGGCCGGCGCGAACTGCGGATGCCGCGCCGGTCCGCCAGATACGCGGACCGGCGCGGCGCGCGGGGATCAGTGGCCCGCGTCGGAGAACTGCGGCGGTCGCCATTTCAGGAGCTTGTTCTCGAGCTGCGTGAGCACGAACTCCGCACCCAGCGCGACGACGGCGAGCACGATCATCGCGGCGAACACGCCGGCCGCGTTGAACGCGCCCTGCGCGGTCGAGATCAGCAGCCCGATCCCTTGCTTCGAGCCGAGAAATTCACCGACCACGGCACCCACCAGCGCGAACCCGAAGCTCACGTGCAGGCTCGCCAGGATCCAGCTCATCGCGGCCGGCAGCACGACCGTCAGCGTCACGGCGTGCTTCGAGGCGCCCAGGATGTGCGCGTTCGCGATCAGATTGCGGTCCGCCTCGCGCACGCCCTGGAACGCGTTCGAGAACACCACGAAGAACACCATGACGAAGGCCAGTGCGACCTTGGACGCCATGCCGAGCCCCAGCGCGATGATGAACACTGAGCCGAGCACCACGCGCGGGATCGAGTTCGCGATCTTGATGTAGAGGCTGAAAACGTCGGCGAGCAGCTTGTTGCGGCCCAGTAAGATCCCGGCGAACACGCCTGCCACGCTGCCGATCAGGAAGCCGAGCCCGGTTTCCTCCAGCGTCACCAGCACTTGCACCCAGAGCGGGCCTTGCGAGGTTCCCTCGGTGAGCCACTGCCAGATCTGCACGGCGATCAGCGAAGGCGTCGAGAAGAAGAAAGGATCGATCCAGCCCACGCGCCCGGCGAGTTCCCATCCGCCCAGCGTGACGACCAGCACCGCGAGCCGCAGCACATACACCAGCGTCTGGCGCCGACGTATGCTTGCCTGGGCGCGGACTTCCACCTTCCGCAACTCGATCTCATTCGATACGGCTCCTGCCATCGGGGTATTCATGTTTTTCCTTAGCGCGCCGCCAGGCGCTCAGATGTGGACCTCGTCGCGAAGATCGTTCCAGATCTGCCGCGACAGTTCGATAAAGCGGGGGGAATAGC
The DNA here is from genome assembly GCF_014201025.1 of Paraburkholderia sp. MM5384-R2. Classification (NCBI taxonomy): domain Bacteria; kingdom Pseudomonadati; phylum Pseudomonadota; class Betaproteobacteria; order Burkholderiales; family Burkholderiaceae; genus Paraburkholderia; species Paraburkholderia sp. MM5384-R2. The sequence goes on along the minus strand of NZ_JACHDI010000034.1, from coordinate 28,454 downwards.
GCGCTTCCGCGACATCACGCGGGCGCGGCAGGTCGATTTCGTACGACGTCTTGACGGTCGCCGGTCCGGACGTCAGCACGAATACCTTGTCCGCGAGCGCGATGGCCTCCTCAATGTCGTGCGTGACGAACACCACCGATGCGCCATTCACGCTCCACAGATGCAGCAACTCGTCCTGCATCAGCATGCGTGTCTGGACGTCGAGCGCCGAGAACGGCTCGTCCATCAGCAGAATCTCAGGCTCATTGATGAAGGTCTGAGCCAGCGCCACGCGCTTGCGCATGCCGCCGGAGAGCTGGTGCGGATAGTGGCGTTCGAAACGAACCAGACCGACGCGGCGAATCCATTCCATCGCGCGCTCGTACGCCTGCGCCTTGTTCTCGCCGCGGTACAGCGGACCGGCCGCGATGTTATCGAGCACGCTCTTCCATGGGAACACCGCGTCGGACTGGAACACGAAACCGATGCGAGGATCGATGCCGGTGACTGGCTTGCCCCAGATCCTGACCGCGCCGGCGCTCGGCGCGGCAAGGCCAGTGATCAGACTGAGCGTAGTGGACTTGCCGCAGCCGGTCGGGCCGACGACGGCGCAGAACTCGCCCTTCGCAACGCACATGCTGAAGTTCTGCAGCGCCATGATCGCTTTACCCTCCGGGCTGACGAAGCGGCGGCTGACACGATCGAGTTCAATCGCAGGAACGTCGTTCGACGCAGCGGCGGGATACAGCATGGTTGCCTGGGAGGCTGTCATTGGATTGCCACCTTTAGGAGATTGGATTCGACGAAACGCCCGCGACGGCTCGCTGCCGGGCCGTCACGCGGGCGCGGCTACTTGACCTGCGCGGCGTTGACGAACTCGGTGGTGAAGGTCTTCGACAGGTCGATTTTGTGCCCCATCACAGCTCTATCAAACGACCCGAGCACCTTGAGCACGGTGGGCGGCCCCGATTCCGGCATGCGGCCGTCGGCGATGAACGACACCTTGCCGTTGGCCAGCGCCTTCATGTATGACGCGCGGTCCCCAGCGTAGTAGTCGGCGGGCATCTGGGCGGTAATCTCCTCCGCGCTGTGTGTATTGATGTAGCGCAGCGTCTTGACGAACGCGTTCGCGAGTTTCTGCACCGTCGCCTTGTGCGACTGTACCCAGTCGTTCTGCATGTACAGACTGGCCGCCGGGTACAGGCCGCCGAGCCACTTCTGCGTGCTCTCGGGCGAGCGCAGATCGACCAGGACCTGTGCGTCACCGGTGTTGACGAGGCGCGAGACCGTCGGTTCGGTGGTCATGCCGCCGTCGATCTTGCCCTGCTTGAGCGCGGCGATGAATGTGTTGCCGGCACCGACGGGCAGCGACGTCATCTCCGACGTCTTCACGCCGTGCGACACGCCGAGGTATTGGGTTAGGAAGTTGGTCGACGAGCCAAGCCCGGTGACGCCAAGCGTCAAGCCGCGGAAGTCGGCGGGCGACTTTACCTTGCCGGCGAGCTTCGACGAGATCAATTCGACTTCGCCAGGCGTGTGGCTGAACTGTACGACGGACTCGATGTACTTGCCTTTCGACTGCAGGTCGATCGTGTGGTCGTAGAAGCCGACGACGCCCTGCACTGTGCCGGCGACCAGTTCGTTCTCGGCATCGACGCCCGCTGCCTCGTTGATGAGTTCGACGTCGAGGCCCTGCTCCTTGAAATAGCCGAGCCGCTCGGCGAGCTTGGCCGGCAGGTAAATCTGCTTTTCCATGCCGCCGACCATCAGGGTGAGCTTCTCGGCAGCATGCGCGGCCGGAACCAGGGTGCCGAGCACCAGCGCGCCGGCAGCCATGCGCAGGACAGTGTGTTTCATGGGATGTGCTCCTCCGGTTTCGATAGGTATGGCGTACCGCCATCCATGTGGCGTTAGCGCCGTGTCCCGGATCGCGACAGATGGGCTCACGGAACGGCTTCAGTTATACGGGGCAACCTTAAAATCAGGCTGAACGGAAAATGAATCTCCATTCAGGGACCGCCGACGCCGCACGCGACGCGCGCCGTGACCGATTCGCGCGGCGCCTACCTGAACTTCGCCAGCTCTTCGCGCGCCTCCGCCGCGTTCAGCGGGAAGTACGCCGAATAGCGCACCGGCTCCTGGCCGTCGCGGCTCAGGATGTAGCGCAGGAACGCTTTCACCGGCGGCGTCAGCGGACGGTTCAGGCGGATGTACATGTAGCGTGTGAGTGGATACTTGCCGCTCGCCGCATTCTCGGCATCGAGCGCATAGAACGGCTCGCCGTCCCCGCGCGCCACCGCCAGCGTCTTGAGTCCGGGGCCGCCTTCCTCGAGTCCGCCAAAGCCGATCGCGCCCGGATTCCCAGCGATCGCGCGCGCAGTGTCGTCGATCGATCCCTCGTGGACAGCGCTGTTCCACGCTCCGCCTGCCAGCACCATGACCTGCATCGACATCGCGTTCGGCGCGACGTGCGGCGGGATGTCGATCGTGATCGGACGGTCGGCCCACTCGCCGGTCAGGCCAAGCTGGCCCCACCGCGTGATACCCGGGTTCTGCCGCAGGATCGACGCCAGTTGCGCCAGCGTGACGCCGTTGAGCGGATTGTCCGGATGCACGAAGATCGCCTGAGCCGTGGTCCGTTGCGGCGTGTTGAAACCGCCGCGCGCGACGCGGATTTCGAGCGGCGCCGCGTGACGGATCTGCGTACAGGCAGCCCGCTCGTCCGGCCAGAGTTCGCGGCCCATCGGCGCCATCGCGGTGTCGCCCGCGAGCAGCGCGTGAAACCCGTTCAACGTGCCGAGGTGTTCCCATCGATCGCCCTTGCGCACGGCGGGCTGTACGTGCTTGAAGCCGTCGATCCACGTGTCCATCAGCGACTTCATCCCGTCGCTGCCGACGCTGTCGATCTCGCCGTGCAGGCCGGCCACGGGACGATAGACGGCCAGTTGCGCGTCAAGCGGCGGCAGGAAGCCGTCGAGCTTCGCGCGTTCACGCGCGGCCTGCGCGGCGGTGAGCGGCGCGAAGCGTTTCTGCGCGGCGACGATCGCCTGACCCTCGTCGCTCAGCGCAAACGCCACGAACGCCTTGACCTTGGGCGGCAGCGGCGCGCCGGGACGCCGGTTCACGGCGAGATAGGCCGCCTGCCCGTCGAGGCTCGCGACGCGAACGAACAGCGGCGACTTCATCATGTCGCCTGCGAACTGGTGCGCGTACGGCTGCAGCTCCGTCTGTAACGGCTCCCGCGCGAGCGGTGCGATATCGGCGTCGCCGAACATGAGCGCGCCGAATGCGGTCGCACTGCCGGCGTGCCGCCAATGCGGCCCGCGATGGATCCCCGGCTGGCGTCGCTCGAAGGCGGCCAGCCACGCGTCGAGCAGCGGCCCCATCGCGTCGTCCCCGACGCTGCTGAGCGTTCCGCTCAGGTTCGGGAGCGATCGATAGGCCGGCAAGCCTGCAACGGTATCGGCCGCCTGCGCAATGCACGGCGGCATGAGTGCCAGACAGGCCGCAAGCAGGAGGCCGGCTCCGGTACGACGAGGGCGCGCCGCGGGCGCGCATACATCCTGCGAGCGCAATGGCCGGGACGAGCATGACAGGGGCGGCATCGATGGCGATGCGCGCCGCAATGGAGAATCGAAAACAGGCACGGGGGTCTCCTGCCGGATGTGGAGAATGGCGCGCAGCGGCCCGGCTTTCGGTCAAGAACGCCGCCCCGCCATCACGCCCGGAGAAGCTGCCCCGACGGTACGGCGGCACGCTGAAGCCAACCTGAATCGATGCTGAAAATTCGTTCATGCTCGGCAAGGCGTTCCATGAACGGATTTTCAGAATGTCTTCAGATTGCGTTCATCCGGCGACACTATCGTTGGACGCATGGCATGGGCGCTGCGCCGTTCGCCGCATCTCGCGCAGGCCGGCGCGATCACCGCGTTTCAACTTTCGCGCCGCCTGCCTCAAAATGGAGCGGCAGTGGAATCACGCACGCTTTGAACAAAGGAGGAGACATCTCGTGAATCGAAACCAACCCTGTTGCGGGACGAACCGGCGCATGCCGCGCCGCCGTTCGGCTCGCCTGATCATTGCCACTGCCGCGGCGTCGGTCTGGGCCGTGGGCGCCGCGGGCGCCGACACCCCATCCACGCCGATGGTCGAGTGGGTTGTGCCCGCGCTCAAGACGGTGGCGCCGCAAACCAAGGAACAAGCCGATGATGGGATGAAGGTCGGACGCGCGCTGGCCGAGCCGGAGATCCTGCAGCCGCGCCTCGACTCGGCCCTGCCCGACTACCAGCCCCGCACCGACCTCAAGCTCGCCGGCACGTTCAGGGGCGCGGCTTCCGACGTGCTGCCGTCGCTCGTCAACCGCTGGATCGAAGGCTTCAAGCAGTATTACCCGAACGTCGACATCCGCATTTCCCCACCGTACGCGGGCAGCCTCGGCGCGAAGGAGCTGGTCAAGGAGAAGCTCGACTTCGTGTTCGTCTCGCGCGAGCTCAAGCCGGACGACGTCACCGACTTCAAGGCGAAGTTCGGCTACGGCCCGCTCAGCGTACCGATTTCCGGGGGCTCGTACCGGCATTTCGGCTTCCTGGACGCGATCGGCTTCTTCGTCAACAAGGACAACCCACTGGAAAAGCTCAGCTACGACCAGATCGACGCGCTCTACTCGCGCACGCACCTGCGCGGCGGCAAGCCGATCAAGACTTGGGGCGACCTCGGTCTCACCGGGGAATGGGCGGACAAGCCGGTGCACGTCTACGCGATCAAGCCGTGGAACGGGTTCGAGGAGTTCATCCGGCAACGCGTGCTGAGCGCCAACGGTCAACGCGGCGAGTGGCGCGACGACATCCATTACGACAAGCTCGTGTTCCCGCTCGCGAAAGACGTGGCCGACGATCGCTACGGCATCGGATTCTCGGGCATCGCCTATATCGACGCGCCCGTGAAGATGCTGCCGCTTGCCGCATCGGACAACGGTCCGTACGTCGCGCCGACGTACGAGAACGTCGCGCTGGCGACCTATCCGCTGAGCCGACTGATCTATTTCAACACCAACAAGGCGCCCGGCAAGCCGCTCGATCCGGCCATCGCCGAGTTTCTCTGCTACGTGCTGAGCAAGCAGGGCCAGCAAGCCGTGATCGATCACGCGATGTACGTGCCGCTGCGCGCGCAGCAAGCGGATAGCTCGCGCGCGATGCTCGCCAACTGACCGCGCGCCGCTCGTCTCCCCCTCGCCACCCCGGCGCCGCGTGCCGGTCCCGCGCATTCCCGCCGGGCGGCGCCGATTCCAGGAGTGTCCACATGCACGGACCCATCCGCGCCGCCACGGCGGCGCTTTTGCTCGCCTCGGTCGTGTCTGCATACGCCGCCACGACCGCCGCGCCCTACGCGCAGCAACTCGTCGATACCACGCTGGCCGCGCATCCCGAGCTGACGATCCTCGCGCTGCATGTCACCCCACCGACGGGAAGCGACAACGTCATCATCGCGTCGAACATCGGCCGTATCGGCAAGTCCGCCGATGCCGACGACCTGGCCGTGCTCGACAGCGGCCAGCCCCGCGTCGAGGTGACGAAAACCGGCGATCTGTCGGTCGAGCTGCCGATGCGCGACGCCAACGGCAAGACGATCGGCGTTATCGGCTCGACATTCCGCTACGCGCCGGGCGTCGATCGCAACATGATCGTGCGCCGGGCCGAGCAGGTGCGCGACGAGCTGGCCGGAAGCACGCCATCGCTCGCGGCGCTGTTTCAACCCACGCACTGACTGGCGTCGTCTGTCTGAAAATCTATTAAGGATACCTTCAGGTCGGGTTCAGCTTCATGGCCCACCATCGTGGCAAGGCGAAAGCATCGCCGATGCACGACGCGCGTCGGCCGGGCCGACCCACCCCGATACGCAGCACGCAACGAATCGTCCCGCCGAGGGCGAACTCACGAGTACATCTTCAATCAGGAGACGCACATGAAACAGACGCAGAGGGTTGGCGGGTTGCGCAGGTCTGCGGCGGCTTCGGCCGCGGCAGTGATCGGCATCGCGGCGCTGGGCGCGCTGACGTCGCCGCCGGCATTCGCCCTGAAGTACGCGGCCGTCGAGCATCACCTCAAGGTCGACCCGTCGATACCGATCTGGCATCCGGGCGAAGTCCAGTCCGTGCCGGAGGAAGGCCTGCGTCTCGTCGGCGCTGACGTAATGGATGAAATCACGCTGGGGTGGATCAAGATGTATCGCAAGGCCTATCCGCGCCTGAGCGTCACCATGGAAGCCAAGGCGTCCGGTGCCGGCGGCCCGGCGCTGACCAACGGCACGGCGGACCTGGCGCCGGTCGGGCGCGAATTGCTGCCGGCCGAGGAGCAAGCCTTCGTCGACAAGTTCGGCTACAAGCCGCTCGCCATTCGCGTCGCGACAGGCAGTGTCGGGTCGCTCGGCAAGACGGCGACGTCGGTCGTGCTGGTCGACAAGGACAATCCGATCAAGGGATTGACGCTGGCCCAGCTCGACGCGATCTATTCGAAGACGCGCAATCGCGGCCACGCCGAGATCACCACGTGGGGCGACGTGGGGCTCGGCGGCGAATGGGCCGACCGGCCGATTCACCTCTACGGCCTGAAGCCGGTCAACGGCATCGAATACTTCCTGAAGCTGAACCTACTAGAAGGCGGCGAATACAAGGACAACATCCAGTTCGTCAAGGGCAAGGGCTTCACGCATGCGTTCACGGTGGCCGCCGAGGACATGGCGACGCACCCGGGCGGGCTCACGTACGCACTGCTGGCCAACGTCACGCCGAACGTGAAGGTCGTGCCGCTGGCAGCCAGCGAAGGCGGACCGTTCCTCGCGCCGACACTGCAGAACGTGTATACGCACAAGTATCCGCTCTCGCGCTATGTGTACATCTTCGTCAACAAGAAGCCCGGCGAGCCGCTGCAGCCGAAGATCAGGGAATTCCTGAAACTGGTGTTGAGCCGCGAGGGACAGGACGTGGTCGCGAAAGAAGGCGTCTATATCCCGTTGACACCGGCCGTCGTCAAGGCAGAGCTGGCGAAGCTCGATCAGGCGGAGTGACCATGCGACGCGCGAACGCGCAACCGGCGCCAGTCGTCGTGACGGCAACGGTCGTTGCGACGGCCTCCCCATTTCAGGCTGAATTTGCGTTCAGATCGCGTTAACGCTCGTTCAAGGTGGCGAGCCTACACTCGACTCGCACCTGCTTCCATGACGCCCATCGGGCAAAGAGAGGAGAGACATGAAGATCCTGACCAAGACCCTGCTCGCCGCGACGCTCGGCCTCCTGTCGGCTTCCGCGCTGTATGCGGTTGACACCGCCGTCGCCGCGCCCGAACCGCACGCCAGGAACTGGACGCCGCCGAGCGCGAAGATCTTTGCTCAGAAACTGTCCGAGCAAATCATGCAACAGCATCCCGAGTTACTCAGCGTGACTTTGCACGGCGTTCCTCCGGGTATGCAGGATGCCTACACGATGTTCGCCGGTTCCTATCTAGAGCGCATCGGCAATGCCGACGATCCGGACGACATCGACATCTCGAAAAAGGGCATCACGATCGTCGACCCGCGCTGGCATCGTCCCAATGACAAGGTCAAGAAGTTCGTGATGATGCTGCCGCTGCGCGACGCGAGCGGCCAGAACGTCGGCGAGATCGTGCTCGCGTACAAGAACGACGGCGCCAATGCAAAGGGCGAGACCGCCTTCTTCCTCGCATCGACGGGCCTGCGTGACGCGCTGCAGAAGCAGATCCCGAGCTACGCCGCGTTGTTCGAGCCCGCGAAGTAACCGCGCGTAAGGCCCGCCGTGCGCTTGCAATGCCTCGTCCCCGGCGCGCCGGGGACGAGCTGTATTCAACGAGCTATCCCCATTCAGGAGTCTGACCATGCGTTTGCGAATTTCCGCGATCGTATCTCTGACGACGCTCGCGGCCCTGTGCGCGACGCCGCCGCACACTGCCTGCGCGGCGGCGCCCTCGGTCGATGCAGCCAGCCCGGCGGGCGCACCTCTGCGGCTGATCGGCAGCACGGCGCTGCCGGACTACAAAGGCGATTTCGACCACTTCGCCGCCGACGTTGACGGCGGGCGGCTGTTCCTCGCCGGCGAAGACGGCGCCACGCTCGAAGTATTCGATCTCGGCAGCGGCAAGCATCTGCGCACGGTCAAGGGTTTCGACCAGCCCCACGCCATCTTGTACCTGCCGGACCTGAACCGTCTGATCGTCACCGACAGCGGCGCCGGCATGACGCGCATCGTCGACGGAACGAGCTATCGCGTCATCGGTTCGATCCAGCTCACCGTCGGTGCGGACTCGATGCGCTACGACCCGTCGCGCCGTCACATGTACATTGTCACGGGCGGTAAAAACGCCGAGCCGAAGATGACGCAGACGATCGTCTCGGAGGTCGATCCGCGCACGGGCAGCCACGTCGGCGACGTGAATTTCGACACCGACTTTACCGAAGCGATGGCGGCCGAGCAGCGCGGCCACCATCTCTTCGTCAACGTGACGGGCAAGAGCACGCTTGCCGTCGTCGACAAGGCGACGCGCCAGGTGATTGCGAACTGGCCTATCCATGGCGCGGAGCTGAATGCGCCAATGGCATTCGACGAGACGCATCGACGCCTGTTTGTCGGCACGCGCAAGCCGTTCAAGCTGCTTGTGCTCAATGCCGCGAACGGCAACACGATCGCGACGTTCGACGCGCCCCAGCGCACGAACGAAGTGATCTTCGACGAAGTCAACCAACGCATCTACATGGCCGGCGACGACTATCTTGGCGTGATCCAGCAGAAGGATCCCGGCCATTACGAGGAAATCGCACGCGTGCCGACGGCCAAGGGCGCCAAGACGGCGCTTCTGGTGCCTGCGCGCCACTGCCTGTATGTCGCGGTCTCGCCTGGCGAATCAGGCGCTGGCGGAAGGCTGCTGCGCTTCGATGTGTTACCGGGCACTGGCGCGAAGACGCCTGCCGGAATGTAAGTGCTTGCCACAGCTCCGCGGGTGAAACCACTATCGCGTAGCTGACTGTTTCTTGGTGCGGCAGGGACCTGAGAAACGCACTCGGACACTGTGCGGGTGCTCGCGGTGCTGCTGTGGTTGTCGTTCTTTTTCGGGATGTATAACGGCGCGATGGTCGCGGCGCTGACTGAAGTCATGCCGGTCAACGTGCGCGTCGCTGGTTTCTCGCTCGCTTTCAGCCTTGCAACCGCCGTCTTTGGCGGATTTACTCCCGCCGTGTCGACCTGTCTCATTCAAGTGACCGGCGACAAGGCGGCGCCCGGTTATTGGTTGAGTTTCGCAGCCGTATGTGGCCTCGTCGCGACGCTTGTGCTCTATCGACGAGGCGGTGCAGCGGAGCGATCGGCGACCGTCGCCTGACGAGTCGCGCAAGGCACGCATCTCGTCGCCTGGCCCGCAGAGCGGCGGGATAAAAGTGCCTATGCGCCCCGCGCCGAATGATTCGGTTCCAACAGCCTTTGCTCGCCGATCGCCGCGTCCCGGCCAACCGGCATCTCGCGACTGGGTTCACCGCTGTCCGCCCGCAACGTGCTGTTTTGTAAGCAGGCGAAGTGCATTGCTTAAACTTCAGGAGACGTTTCCATGCAAATCACCGGTATGTTGCACGGCGCGCGCCTGCTGCAATTCGTCGGATTTCCGGCCAGCGAAATCCTGGCTCCGAGCGCCAGCGAGGAGGAAGTCAAGGCGCTGATCGACCGTCATCGCCAGATCTTCATCAAGCCCGTCTTCAAGGGCGGAGTCGGCAAGAAAGGCAAGGCAGGTTTGCTTGGCCGCGCGACCGACCTGAAGACCGCGCTCGCGGAAAAGGAGCGGCTCTACTTCGCCGAGCATGCCGTCGGCCACATCAAGGCGAAGGCGAATGGCGTCACCTTCGAAGCCGGTGTGCCGGCCACGCACGAAGTCTACTTCTCGATCACGGATTCCACCCGCTTTCGTGCGCCGACCATGACGCTCTCCCACATGGGCGGCATGGACATCGAGGAAGTCGACCCGAAACAGGTGGCGATGGTGCCGTTCGATGCGCTGACCGGGCTGAAGGCGTTCGTCGTAGCGAATGCACTGAGCGAGATCGGCGCGCCGAAGGAGATCATTTCGCCGCTCGTGCAGCAGTTGCCGAAACTCTGGGAACTCTTTCACGACTTCGGCATGACGACGCTCGAGTTGAACCCGATCCGCATGCGCGAGGACAAGAACGGACGACTCACACCCGTCGCCTGCGACTTCAAGTGCGGCTTCGATCGCGACGATCCGCGCTGGGCGCGTCTTGGCCTGCCGCCTCATCTGTTCGCCGCCGATTACTCGGATTTTGAGCAGGAGATCAACCAGCTTCGCACCCACCAGGGCCAGAGCGATGTGTACGTCATCAACGAGAAGGGAACGATCCTCGCCCCGACCTTCGGCGGCGGCGCCAACTCGCTCGTCACCGAAATGCTCGGCGACGCCGCGATCATCTCGTCGGATTTCGGCGGCAATCCGCCTTACGCGAAGATGAAGGAAGTGGCGCGTATCTGCTTCAAACACTGGCTCAAGCAGTCGAATGTGCTCTTCATCATTGGCGGCAAGTCCAATAACACGGACATCTACGAGACGCTGCGCGCGATGGCCGACGCCCTGCGCGAGCACTTCAGCGAGCACGGAGCGACGCCGCTCTATGTCGTGCTGGGCCGTGGAGGTCCGAACCTCGTGCGCGGCATGTCGGCGCTGAGGGACACATGCGACTCGCTGGGCCTGCCCTACCGGCTGTTCGGCTTCGACTCTGACATCAGCGAAGTGATCCAGTACGCACGCCAGGCGGACGCCTGGATGCGCGCCGGCGGCCGCACCGGGATCGCAGCAAGGATTGGCGCGTCACCGAGGCAAACCGGAACGGCTCGTGCCTGAGGAGATCGACATGTACAAGCAAGGCAGCAATACGTTCAGGTATTTCGTTGGCGTCAACTCACTCGCACAGATCGCCACGCGCGAGGATCGCGTGTGCGTGCTCAACATCCTGGGCGGTGAATCGTCGGACGTGACGCCCGTGAGTCACGCATTCTCCGGCGGTAACGTCGTATTCGGCACCGCGCCGGGCAAGGGCGGGCAAGTGCTCGCGACGCCGGCCGGCGATATCCCCGTGTACAACAACGTCCGTGAGGGGCTGCAGGCGGGACACCGGTTCAACTGCGGCGTCGTCTATCTGCCGCCGTCCGCGGCCCGCGACGGCGTCGCTGAACTGATTCGCGTGAATCCCGAGCTGCGGAAGATTTTCATCATCACCGAGAAGATCGCGGTCCACGACGCCCGCGAAATCCGCGCGATGGGCCAGCAGGCGGGCATCGACATCTTCGGCGCGAACGGCCTCGGCGTCGCCGATTCGTGGAATCGCGTGAGGATCGGCGGAGCGCTCGGCGGCGACAATCCTGACGATTCGTTGCGCAAGGGCTCGATCGCGATCTTCTCCAACTCCGGTGGCTTCAGCACGACGATTGCGCAATACCTGCGCATGGGTGGCTGGGGCACATCGACCGTCATCTCGAGCGGCAAGGACGTCTACATCCACTATGCCGCGCCGGAATTCGCGTTCGCACTCGCCAACGATGCGCGCAGCAAGGCTGCGGTGCTTTACTGCGAACCGGGTGGCTACTACGAGGCCGATGCGGTCTTCACGAAGCCAGTCGTCGCGTGCGTCGTGGGACGGTGGAAGAGCCGCCTCACGCGGGCAGTCGGCCACGCCGGCGCGATGGCCGGCGGCAACGACGACGCGCAAGCCAAGGAACGCTGGTTCATGCAGAAGTTCGGCGTCGAGCGCCTCTTCACGCCGGATGATCCATGCTGCTCGACGAAGGGTGCCGTGGTGACGAACATCGCGCACATCCCGGCCGCGCTGAGCGCCGTGATGCGCGCCAACGCGACGATGCCCGATTTCGACTCGGAGGGCAGTCTCGCCCTCAAGCCGTGGTTCGGCTCCGATCAGGGCATCGCGCTGCCGGACGGCCTCGCGATTCCGGTCGTGAAAGCTGTTGCGCCGTATAACGAGCAGGTCCATCAGGTCAATCGGCAGATCGGCGTGATCGCTCCACGCCAGGCGCTCAAGGACGCATCGGGCGCATCGCAGATGGACGCGAAGACGCAGGTGAGCAGCCTGCACGGCGCGTCGATGCTGGAGGCCGCGACGCGTTCGCTCGAAGCGAACGTCGGCCTTGCCCTGCTGCACGAATTCGGCGGAGAAAACGACGAGAAGCTCATCGATGTCGCGATCGCTGCGTCCGTCAATCTGCACGGAACGCCGGAACTCGCGGCAGCGCAAGCCGCACGCGAGGCCGGCAATGCACCCAACGCCGTTCTGGCCGCCGCGGCGTCGATCGTCGGGCCGAATCGTCAGCGCGCGGCGCGGGACGTCACCAAGTGGCTGATCGATCGTTTTGCGGCCGCTGGTCTTGCCGACGCGCTGAACGAAACCTTCGACGTCGCACGCATCGACGCAAGCGGCTGTGAACAGTTCTTCGGCGACTCTCGCGATCCGCTCGCCGAAGCAATGCTCGCGGGACTCGCCGCGCGCGGCGCGAAATCGGCGTTCGTCCGCTGGCTGACGTCGCAGCCCGCTCACCCGACCGGCGACGCGGTGCTGGCCGCGATCACGACGACGCTGGCGTGGGGACCGCTCATGCGCAAGCGCATCTCGCGCGTGACCGCCGAAAGTTTGCCCTGGTGGAGCATGCTATTTGGGACGCTCATCGGTGCATCGGCCGATGCGTCGCGGCATGGCCCGGACGGTTTCTGCGGCTTCTCCACCGACGAATTGCTGAACGAGCGCAGTCTCACCGAAATCGGCTTCGCCGCGCTGCTCAACCTGAAGCCGGGTCCGGACGACCTGTTCGCCTTCAAGACGCTCGTCGGCCTGCTGCTCACCAACGGTCCGGGTGCGATCTCGGCGCAGGGGGCGAAGGGCGCGGTATCCGCCGACGGCCCGGAAAGCCCCGAGCGCGTGCAGCTCAACAAGGCGCTTGTCGGCTTTCTCTCGCATACCGGCTACACGCACGGCGGGAACGGGTACGAGGGTATCGCGTTCCTGATGGATGCTTTCAGGGAAACCGCGCTGGACGATCCGTCGAAGCCCGGCCACGGCGTGGACCTGCGCTCGCTCGCCGAGCGCTCCGTCGAGCGCTATGCGCAGTACAAGGCGCGGCAGAAGCATGCGGGCAGCCTCGATATCGCGAAGCTGCCGGGCGTGAACCATCCCGTCTTCAAGGACAGACCGGTCAACCACGACCCGCGCGAAGTGTTCATCGCCGACTTGAGCGAGAAGCGTGGGGAATATAACGTGTTCCATGCGTACTACCGCGAGCTGGTGCAGGCGTTGTTCGAGGCAGGCGTCTCGCGCAACGTCTATTGCGTCAATGTCGATGCGGTGATTGCCGCATTGCTGCTGAAGATGCTGTGGCAGCCGCTGCGACGCGGTGAATTGAGCGAGTCCGATCTGGAGACCGCCGCGTTCACGATCTTCCTTTATCCGCGCATGCTCGGCTGCGCGGCGGAAATCGACGATCATCTCAACCGCGGACGCAACATGGACACCCGAACGCCCGCGTCCCAGTGCCGCTTCGTGGCCTGAGCGCGAGTCTTACCGGCGCGGGGCAACCACATGGCTGCTGTGCTTTAGGGCAGTTGCGGGCTTTCGCCCGCGTCCATTGATAACCAGCGGACATCGATCGTTCCGAAAACGACGTTCGCTCGAAATGCCGCACGCGGACTGCCTGCTCGAGCTTGTCGATGGGGCGGCTCAGAGCCGACCACAAGATCTTGACCGCATCGGTAGCCTTTCGGAAGCCACCCAACTATACGACGGCTCGAAACGCCTGCAAATCATCCAGGTCGAAGTTGACGCCCCAGGCCATCCTCTGCGTAGTACAGCGGCTTTTGTGCATGATGCTGGCCAAAGTGGCCATCGGGACCGACGTTGGAGAGCGCCGACAATTGCTGCGGAACCGAATTGCGAACGTCCGTATTCGGCGCCTATGAATAGAATTCAACTATGAATAGTTTGTTGGCTGCGAATTCGCGTAATGTAGGTGCAGCGCGGCTGGCGTCGGGCTGGTTCGCGATCTTCTAGACATAGTTTCGGCATCGGAGTCCAGTGGTGGTCCTACTTCAGGAGACCGCCATGAAAAACGTCCGACTTCCTCAACGCTACTTCACCAACTGGCTCAACGAGCGGCCCTTGGCGCCTCATGTCGATGCGTTCGTGCAGTACCTGGCGGACCGCGGTTACGCCAATAACAGCTTTGCCACCTACGTACGCAGCATCGATCATTTTGCGCAATGGATTCATCGCCGTCGTGTGGACGTTTGTCGCATCGACGAATCGGTGCTCGCCGAGTTTCTGAGCGAGCACCTTCCATCCTGCCGTTGCGACGGTGTCGTTCTACGCCATCGACCTAGTCTGAGCGTTGCACTAGTGCAGTGTTTCGTTCTGTTTGGAACTTAAGCGCGAGTTGGCACGAATGACCTTCTGCAGGATGTCGCGCGCGCTCTTGGTCCAGATGAACGGCTTGGGGTCGGTGTTGTGATGCGCGACGTATTCATCGATGGCGGTCACGAGTTCGGGCACGCTTGTGAACACGCCGCGGCGCAGCCGATTCTCGGAGATATCACGGAAGAAGCGCTCGACCATATTCAGCCATGACGCCGAGGTTGGCGTGAAGTGCATGTTGAACCTTGGGTGCTTGGCGAGCCAGTCCTGCACCGCCGGATGCTTGTGCGTGGCGTAGTTGTCGGCGATCAGATGCAGCGTCTTGCCTTTGGGCGTTTCGCGGTCGATCTTGCGCAGGAACTTCAGCCACTCGGCATGGGTATGACGCTGCTGGCATTGGCCAATGACTTGCCCATCGAGTACGTTGAGCGCCGCAAACAGCGTGGTCGTGCCGTGCCGCTTGTAGTCGTGCGTCATCGTCTGCGCGCGGCCCTTCTTCAGCGGCAAGCCCGGCTGCGTGCGGTCGAGCGCCTGCACCTGGCTCTTCTCGTCGCAGCAAAGCACCAGGGCGTGCTCAGGCGGAGACATGTACAAGCCCACGATGGCTTCGAGCTTCTCGACGAACTTCGGATCGCGCGAGACCTTGAAGCCGCGCACGATGTGCGGCTTCAGGCCGTTGGCCTGCCAGTGCCGCATGACGGTGCTGGGAGCGACGCCCAATCGCGCGGCCATCTTGCGCGTGCTCCAGTGCGTGGCCGCTGCGGGCTTGGTTTGCGTGGTCAACTCCACCAGCATTTGCACATCCAACTTCACCGGCGGCGCCCCGCGCGGCAAGTCGCGTGCAATGCCTTCGAGGCCTGACTCAACATAGCGCTCGCGCTAGCGTGCGACCTGTACCCGGCCCACGCCCAACTGCTCGGCAATGTCCTTGTTCTGAAGGCCCTGCGCGGCAAGCAGCACGATGCGTGCACGCTGCGACAGACGCACGCTCGTCAATTGAGAACGCACCAGCCTGGTCAGCTCTGCTTCCTGCTCTTCACTGAGTACAACGACCGGGGCAATTCGCACTTGCTCGTTCCAAACCAAACTGAAGTAGACCATTGGAGCGATACCATTTAATTACGTTCAATCAAGAGTCGAACGCTACACTAGCGAGGGGCCGATGTGGACCGTTCACGCGACCGTCGAGGTGCAAACGTCCGGAAAGCGGCGTATTGCTGCCTGACCAGAGCCGGTACCTGAATGACGGCAAAGGCCGACTTGGGCAAAGAGACTGCTCCGACCGGTGACGGCGAAAAAGAATGGAGGAAGACAATGTAACTCCCATCAACTCAATGGGAGTCTCTCATGGGAAGCAATCAAAGCCGGGAGCTCTGGAACAAAGGCAGGTTGGTTGGTCAGAAGCCGCCGCTGAAGCCCAAAGACGTCTGGGCAATCCGGATTCACCTCCAGAACGCGCACGCGGTTCGTGATCTAGCGCTATTCAATCTTGCGATCGACAGCAAGCTGCGCGGGTGCGACCTCGTCAACCTGCATGTCCGCGACGTAACCCACGGCAATCAGATACTGCCGCGCGCGATGATAATGCAGCGTAAGACCAAACGACCCGTGCAGTTCGAGGTCACAGAGCCCCCTCGCGCTGCGGTCGCTGCATGGATCGAGAAGGCTAAGCTGAGGTCCGACGAGTATCTTTTCCCAAGCCGCCTTTCTCGGTCGCCTCATATCTCAACGCGACAATACGCCCGGAAGGTGCATCAATGGGTCGCCGCGATCGGCATTGATCCGACCGCTTACGGCGCACACTCGATGCGTCGGACGAAGGCTATTTTGATTTACAAGCGGACGAAGAACCTCAGAGCGGTCCAACTTCTGCTGGGACATAGGCTCGAAAGCACCGTTCGATACCTCGGCATAGAGGTCGACGATGCGCTCGAGATCTCAGCGCAAACTGAGATCTAAAAACACGCCGCGGCCGTACGTCAGGCTGTTTGTCTCTGCGGCCGCATTCGCGTCGGAGACACCGCTCCTCTCGGCCAGTTTCAGCCACTTGATGAAGCTCGCTGGTCGTCCACTTTCGACTGGCACGAGACATTCACCAATGCTGATTTCACGTCGGACGCAGGCTATGAAGCGGCTGCGCGGCGATGACACCCATCATCCTCGCATCTGACAAAGGGTAGCAATCCTTTCGCGCAGCGCACCTCCCGCCGAATTCCCGATTGCGCGCTCTGGCGTGTGACGGTTAGGTGAGCGTGTGCACGGGGCGCCAATCTGAGCGTTTTTTTCGCGCAAGGCTCTATGTAACAAAAAACAGTACGCGGAGCAGAAGCTTAGGCCCGCCGAGAACCTTACGGAGCGAGGTCAATGCACCGGCAGGTTATCGATCATCGGCTATCCGCAATATGACGTTGGGTACGTTGGGCGGGTTTGAACAGGCTGATCTCGCAACCAACGTTCGTGTCGTGGAACTCCAGCGTCATGCCGTGCATACCGGCCACGGCGGCGGCAAGACTAAGCCCCAGGCCGCTGCCGGGCGTATGACGGCTCGCCTCGCCACGATAAAAACGGCGCAGGACGGCATCGCGCTCGGCCCGTGCGATGCCTGGTCCATTGTCCTTGACCGTCACGCCGGCGCCTCTTGTGTCATGCCACAGCGTGATACGCACGGCTCCGCCATGCGGTGCGAACTTGACGGCATTCTCCACCAGATTCGCCAGTGCCTCGAACAGCAGATTCGGATCGCCCTGGATCTCCAGCGGCCCGGACACGGTGCGCTGCAGTTCGAAGGCAATCTGCTTGTCTTCGGCGGTCGGCTCGTAGAATTCGAACACGTCGTCGGCCACCGCGGCCAGATCGACGCTGGTGAAGCCGGCGCGGCGCACGCCGCTTTCGATTTCCGAAATGCGCAGCAGGGCGTTGAAAGTGCGTAGCAGGCCGCTGGTTTCCACGATGGTTTCATCAATGGCCGCGCGATACTCTGCCTCGGTTCTGGCGCGCCGTTGGGCACGTTCGAGTCCGCCGAGCACCCGCGTAAGCGGCGTGCGCAGATCGTGCGCAATCGCATCGCACACGCCTTTGACCTCGTTCATCAGGCGCTCGATTTCGTCGAGCATCCCGTTCACGACGCCGACCAGGCGATCCACGTCGTCGCGTTTCGAATGCACCGGCAAACGCCTGCCGAGATTGCCGGCGACGATCTCCTCGATCGACGCGGTCACCGCATCGAGCCGCCGCATCGCCGAAATGCCAATCAGGGTCGCCCCGATCAGGCCGATCACGAGCGTGATCATCGCAGTGGAGAGCAGCGCATGCAGCAGTTCGTCGTCGAAGTGGTCGAGCTCGAGGGTGTTCTGGCATTGCAAAGCGATGCGGTTATCGGGCACGTGCGCGGCGATGCATCGGCCAGGCGGGTGGCCCGGCAGATTTGCGAGTCGCATCGAAAACGGCTTGCCAAAGACGGGGATGGCCGGCAGATCGCCCGGATAGCCGCCGGCAAGATGTTTGCCGCTGGCTTCGAACAGGCCGAACGGGCGCTGGCGGCGCGGATCGAACTGGTTCTGATGTTCGAATCGCGCGACCAGTTCGTCCGGCGCTTCGCGTTTCAATTGTGCGTGCTCGCGAATCAGCCAGTCGTCGATGCGCTCCTGTTCGAAGCCGGTGATCTCGCGGTACAGGTAACCGAACAGCAGCAGCGCGATCACGCCGAACAGCACCAGAAACAGCGTGGCGAGGCGAAAGCCGGTGGTGCGGTGCAGTTCAGTCAGGCGCATGTAGCATGTACCCCGAACCGCGCACGGTATCGATCATCGGAGCCGTGCCGTCCGGGTCGAGCTTCTTCCTGAGACGGCTGATGTGCACGTCGATCACGTTGGTCCGCTCGTCGAGCCGGTAGTCCCATACCGCTTCGAACAGCATGGTACGGCTCACCACCTGGCCCTGGTGCTGCATCAGGTATTCGAGCAGCCGGTACTCGCGCGGCAGCAGCGGTACGGGGCGGCCGGCGCAGGTCACTTCGCGTTTGAGCGGGTCCAGACGTAACGGGCCGACCTGGTACTCCTGCACAGCGGGCGCCGCCTCGCGCCGGCGCATCAACGCATCGAGCCGCGCGGTCAGTTCGATGAACTCGAACGGCTTGGTCAGATAGTCGTCGCCGCCGGCGCGCAAACCGCGCACACGTTCGTCGACCGCGGACAGCGCGCTCAGGATCAGCACCGGCGTGAGCACGCCGGCGCTGCGCAACGCCGACAGCATGCCTAGCCCTTCGAGGCCGCCCGGCAACATGCGATCGAGCACGATCGCGTCATAACTGTTGGCGACCGCGAGCATCAAACCGTCGCGGCCGGTGCTCGCGGTTTCGACCTTGCAGCCGTGATCGGTGAGCGCTTCAACGATCTCTGCGAGAGTCTGCTCGTCGTCCTCGACGACCAATACGTTCGTCATGCCTTTTTCCAGAAATGAACGAGCGTCGAACCTGCGCTAGCCGGCCGATTTACACTAGGCTCGTATCTACGATGTCCGCAGTATGCCGCGCGAAGCTGCACAGGCGTTTCGCGCCAACATGAAAAAATTTTAATGTAAGCCCCTTAACGTAAGCCGCAGCGCATGCGAATCCTGCTGATTGAAGACGATATGCGCGCCAGCCAGTTCCTGGCGCGTGGCCTGAGCGAGAGCGGTCTGATAGTCGACACGGTGGCCGATGGTGCGACCGGGCTCGCCTATGCGCGCGAGGGCATCTACGACGTGATTGTGACTGATCGGCGCTTGCCGGCGCTCGACGGCCTGGCTCTCGTCCAGCAGTTGCGCGCCGGCGGGGATACGACGCCGGTGCTGATGCTGTCGGCGGTCGGCGGCCTGAACGAACGCGTGGAGGCGATTCGCGCAGGCTGCGACGACTATCTCGTGAAGCCGTATGCGTTCGTCGAAGCGCTGGCCAGAATCGAGGCGCTGGCGCGGCGCGCCGATCGCAGCAGGATGAGCGAGCGGCTCGAATGTGCGGATCTGGTACTCGACACGCGGGCGCGGACCGCAAACCGCGGCGGTCGTGATCTGCGCCTGCAGCACCGCGAATTCCTGCTGCTCGAATGTTTGGTGCGCCGCGAGGGGCAGGTCGTGACGCGCAGCATGCTGCTCGAGGCGGCATGGAATTACGATTTCGAGCCGCGCGGCAATATCATCGATATGCACATGCATCGGCTGCGGGCAAAGGTGGACCGCGACTTCCCGCTGGCGCTGATTCATACGGTAGTCGGCGCCGGATACGTGCTGAACCCGGCGCCCTGACACGCGCGGAACGCCCTGCAAGCCCCGGCTCGGCGCGCCGACGCGGCATGTTGCGCCGCATTAAATTTTTTTAATTAATGGGCGAAAGCGCCGACAGGACCCGCTGGCTAATCTGGCGACACTTCTAGTTGCCGGAGCGTTCTCCAATGTCAGGACTGTCCCGTTGGGCGCCGCTTTCGCGCGCCGTCAGTCCAGCTGCGCGCGTATCGTGCCTGCGCGCCGCCTTATGTGCGCTCGGCCTCGCGGTGCTCGCCGGCTGCTCGCTTGTGCCTGCCTATCAACGGCCGGGCGCGCCGCTGGCGCAATCCTTCGACGGCGCGGCCGGTGGCTCGCTCGCCGCTACCGTGCCAGTCAGAAGCGGCTGGTGGCGCGAGTATCACGACCCCGCGCTCGACGCGCTGATCGATCGCAGCCTGCGCAACAACTTCACGCTGGCGTCCGCGATTGCGAGCGTCGAACAGGCGCGCGGCAACGCCGAGCGAGCCGGCGCGCCGCAGTATCCGTCGCTATCGCTCGGCGCCAGCTTCGATCGCAGTCATCAGGGGCGCGGTTCGACCACCAAGACCCAGAGCCTGTTCGCCGAAGCCAGTTACGAGGTGGACTTCTGGGGCTTCAACGCCGCCAACGCCAGCGCCGCCGACCTGCTCGCGCGCGCCTCCGGGTTCGATCGCGACACAGTGGCGCTGACGCTGACCGCATCGGTCACCGACACGTATTTTCAGGTGCAGAGCCTGCGTCGCCGCCTCGCGATTGCGCGTTCCATTTCCGACGATGCCGCGCACATTCTGCAGCTGCTGCTCGCGCAACAGCAGGCGGGCGTCGCGACCGAATTGCAGGTGCAGCAGCAGCGCAACGCGCTGGCCACCTTCCAGGCGGCCGTGCCGGCGCTGCAACAGCAGCTCGATACCAACATCCATGCGCTCGCGGTGCTGACGGGCACCGCGCCTGAACAATTCACGGTCAGCGACGCCGCGCTTGCCGACATCCCGATTCCCCAACCGCGCCCGAATCTGCCCGCGAGCCTGCTGGAAACGCGCCCCGACATCCGTTCGAAGGAAGCGCAGTTGCAGTCGGCGAATCAGAGTGTCGGCGCGGCTCGCGCGGCATTTCTGCCGAACATCGTACTGACCGCGGACGGCGGGCTGAGCAGCAAGTCGCTGTCGCATTTCCTGTCGAGCCCGTTCGCCAGTCTCGCCACCTCGCTGGCGGCGCCAATCTTCGATGGCGGCGCGCTGCGTGGCCAGTTGCACGCGAGCCAGGCGGCCGAAGCGAAGGGCGTCGCGGATTACCGCCAATCCGTCATAACCGCGCTGCAGGACGTGGAGGACTCGCTCACGGCGGCGCAACAGCAGCAGCTCGCTGAAGTCGCTGACCAGAACGCCGCCGACGCCGCCCGCAAAGCCGCCACGCTCGCGCAAGCCCAGTACAAGCTCGGCACCGTCGACTTTCTGACCGTGCTCGATACGCAACGCACGCTGTATCAGTCCGAAGACACGCTGGTGCAGGCACGGCTCGCGCGCCTGCAAGCGTCCGTGAGCCTGTTTCGCGCGTTCGGCGGCGGTTTCGGCGTGACCGACGATAGCGATAGCAGCACCGCCTCCACCTCTCCGTCATCCCGCTCATGAAATCTGCAGACCTTCCGAACCACGAGGCGCCCCGCGGACGCGGCCGCGCGCCGCTCATTCTGGCGTTCGCCGTCCTTGTCGCGATGCTGGCGGTGTGGTTCTGGCCGCGGCACCCGGCGGTCAAGGCGGCGACTGCCGTGCCGGTCAACGCCGGTCATCCCGTGAGCCGCGACTTTCCAATTCGCGTCGCCGCGGTGGGCACGGTGCTCGCGCTCAATACCGTAGACGTCAAAGTACGTGTCGACGGCCAGTTGCAGCGCGTCGCCTTCACCGAAGGACAGGACGTGAAAGCCGGCCAGTTGCTGGCGCAACTCGATCAGGGACCGCTCACTGCCCAGTTGCATCAAGCGGAAGCGGCGCAGCGCAAAGACCAGGCATCGCTCGATAACGCGCGGCTCGATCTCGCTCGTTACTCGCAACTGGTCGGCATCGGCGCGGCGACGACTCAGGCGGTGGACACCGCGAAGGCGCAAGTCGAAGCGCTCTCCGCGACGGTCGCTGCGGACGCCGCGCTGGTGCAAAGCGACCGGCTGCAATTGAGCTTCACCACGTTGAGCGCGCCGTTCACCGGACGCGTCGGCGCACGCGAAGCCGATATCGGCGCGATCGTGCATCCGGCCGACACCACCGGCATCGTCACCGTCACGCAGATGGAGCCGATCACCGTGCTGTTCTCCGTGCCGCAGGACGTGCTGCCCGAACTGCTCGCGAATCAGGCGAAAGCGCCGCTGGCGGTGAACGTGACCACGCGTTCCGGCAGCACGCCGCTCGCCGACGGCACGCTCGTCTTCATCGACAGCACGGTCGATACCACGACCGGCCAGATCAAACTCAAGGCTTCGTTCACCAACACGGACCGCAAGCTGTGGCCCGGCGAACTGGTGAATGCGCGTGTGCTGATGCGTACCGATGCAAAGCGGCTTGCGGTGCCGAGCCGCGCGGTGGTGAACACGCAGAACGGCACGCAACTGTACGTGATCACCGCGAACGGTACGGCGCAGATGCGCCCGGTGCAAACCGGCGTCACCGTCGACGGTATGACGGAGATCCGCAGCGGCGTCGCGCGCACGGACCTGGTGGTGTTCGATGGACAAAGCCGGTTGAACCCGGGCGTACATGTGACGGCGACCACTGTAGCGGCGGTTGCCGAGGCGCCGGCCAATGCCAACCCGGCAGACAGCCAGGCTAATAAGGACAATCCGTCATGAGCCTCATGGAATTGTTCATCAAACGGCGCATCGCGACAAGTTTTCTGGCGATCGCGGTGCTGCTGGCCGGCGCGGTGGCGTATTTTCTGCTGCCGGTCGCACCGTTGCCGCAGGTCGATTTTCCGACCATCCAGATCGTGGCGAAGTTGCCCGGCGCGAGCGCGGAGACCATGGCGACTTCGGTGGCGACGCCACTGGAGCGGCAACTCTCGTTGATTGCGGGCGTGACGCAGATGACGTCGTCCAGCTCGCTCGGCACCACCAGCATCGCCGTGCAGTTCGACCTGTCGCGCGATATCAACGGCGCGGCGCAGGACGTGCAGACCGCGATCAACGCGGCCGGTGGCACATTGCCGAAGAATCTGCCGAACCCGCCGACCTATGAGAAGGTCAACCCCGCCGACTTCACGTTGCTGTCACTGGCGCTGACTTCGCCCTCGCTCACGCTCACGCAACTCGATAGCTACGCCGAAGACTATCTCGCGCAACAGATATCGCAGATGCCCGGCGTCGGTCTGGTTGATTTCCACGGCGAGCAGCGTCCCGCGGTGCGCATCCAACTCGATCCGGACAAGCTCACCGCACGCGGCCTGACACTCGAAGATGTGCGCTCGATCGTCGGTTTGCAGACGGTCAATGCACCGAAGGGCAGCCTGAATGGCCCGGACCGCTCGGTGATCTTCAACGCGACCGACCAGATTACCACCGCGTCGCAGTATCGCGATCTGGTGGTCGCGTACAAGAACGGCGCGCCGATTCGCCTCTCCGATCTCGGCACGGTGATAAACGCCGCCGAAGACAATCAGCAAGCCGCGTGGCTCCGGCACGAACGCGCGATCATTCTCGATGTTCACAAGCAGCCGGGCTACAACGTCGTGCAGACGATCGCCAACATCAAGGCGAAGTTGCCCGCACTCGAAGCGACGCTGCCCGCGGCGGCGCATCTGCATGTGGTGGGCGATCGCACGCAGACCATCAATGCGTCGGTGCACGACGTGCAGTTCACGCTGATGCTGACGGTCGCGCTCGTCGTCATGGTGATCTTCTCCTTCCTGCGCAACGTATGGGCGACCATCATTCCCAGCCTGACGATTCCGCTTTCGCTGGTCGCCACCTTCGGCATGATGTATCTGCTGGGCTATAGCCTCGACAATCTGTCGCTGATGGGGCTGACCATTGCGGTGGGCTTCGTGGTGGACGATGCGATCGTGGTGATCGAGAACGTGATGCGGCATATCGAAGAAGGTGTGCCCAGAATGAAGGCCGCGCTGCTCGGCGCGATGGAAGTGCGCTTCACCATCATCTCGATGACGATCTCGCTGATCGCGGTGTTCATTCCTATCCTGTTGATGGGCGGCATCGTCGGCCGGCTGTTCCGCGAATTCGCGGTGACGGTGAGCGCGGCCATTGTGATGTCGGCGCTGGTATCGTTGACCGTCACGCCGATGCTGTGTGGCTGGCTGATCCGTTTGCCCGAGCCGGATGGCGGCGGCTGGATGCGCAGGCTCGAAGGAGGGCTTGAAGCGGTCTTCACCGCCGTGGAGCATCGCTACGAGCGCGGCCTCGATTGGGTACTGGACCGCCAGAAGCTGATGCTGGCCGTCACGGTGGCGACGGTTGTCGCGACCGGCGCGTTGTTCGTCGTAATCCCGAAGGGATTTTTTCCGCAGGAGGACTCCGGGCTGATCATGGGCGTCGCACAAGCCGCGCCGGATATCTCACCGCGCTCGATGTCGCAGAAGATGCAGCAGCTTGGCCATCTGATCGAAGCCGATCCTGCCGTCGACAACGTCTACTTCTGGATGGGCGCCAATCCGACAGTGAGCCAGGGGCGCGTCATGATCAACCTGAAGCCCTTTGGGCAGCGCAAGGACAGTGCTGCGCAGGTTATCAATCGTTTGAAGCCGCAACTGGCGAAGGTGATGGGCATTTCATTGTCGATGCAGGTTCGCCAGGATATCCAGGTGGGTGGCCGCATCAGCGCTGCGCAGTATCAGTACACGTTGCAGGACCCCGACATCAGCGAACTGAATCACTGGGCGGGCGTGCTGACCGATCGCCTGTCGAAGCTGCCGCAACTCGTCGACGTCACGTCCGACCAGCAAGCCGCCGCTACCAGCGCAACACTCGTGATCGACCGCAGCACGGCTTCGCGTTTCGGCATCACGGCCCAAGCCATCGACGACACGCTCTACGATGCATTCGGCCAGCGGCAGATTGCGACGCTTTTCACGCAGTTGAATCAGTACCACGTAGTCGAAGAAGTCGATCCACGCTTTCAATTGACGACGGATGCACTCGCGCATCTCTACGTGCGTTCGCCGCTCACGAACGAATTGGTGCCGCTCAACACGCTCGCCCAGATCGAAAACAATGTGTCACCGATCTCGGTGAATCACCAGGGCCTGTTCCCGGCCGTGACGATCTCGTTCAATCTGGCGGCGGGTCAGTCGCTTGGCAACGCGGTGGCGGCGATTCAACAGGCCGAAGTCTCAGCAGGCACCCCCGATAGTCTGACGGGCTCGTTTCAGGGCACGGCGCAAGCGTTCCAGGCGTCGCTCGCGAGTGAGCCGTATCTGATCGCCGCGGCGCTCGTGGTGGTCTATCTGATTCTCGGCATCCTGTACGAAAGTGCGATTCATCCGCTCACCATCATTTCGACGCTGCCCTCGGCGGGTGTGGGTGCGTTGCTCGCATTGATGCTGTGCGGTCAGGCTCTGTCAATCATGGGCATGATTGGCATCATCCTGCTGATTGGTATCGTCAAGAAGAACGCGATCATGATGATCGACTTCGCGCTGGTGGCCGAGCGCGAGCAAGGCCTGTCGCCGCGCGAAGCGATCCGCCAGGCCTGTGTGCTGCGCTTCCGTCCAATCATGATGACGACGCTCGCCGCGCTATTCGGCGCGCTGCCGCTCGCGCTCGGGCACGGCGCGGGTGCCGAATTGCGCGTGCCGCTCGGCATAGCGATTGTCGGGGGACTGATTGTTTCGCAAATGCTGACGTTGTTCACGACGCCGGTCGTGCACCTGTGGTTTGACCGTCTGTCGCATTGGCTCGCTGATTGGCGTACGAAGGACAGTGTGGTCGAGCAGCATACCGTCGCTTGATGGCCTTCAGCCTGCCCGGGGGGCTTCTTTGTCACCACGGCCGCCGCCGATTCAACGCGTCGGCCGTGGTGACAGTCCATCGGCCGCAACTCATTCAAAGCCGGCCGCGCGGATTCCCTACAGAGGGCACCCGAACGGCGGCCTCGGCCGGGCTGAATCAATCCGCGACACGCCGCGTGCGTATGAGTGCCCGGGGGCGTTTCGCCCCCGCAGTGCCTTCAAAGTCTTTTCTGAACGAGCGGCTGAATCCGCCTATGCGAAGCGGATAGTGTCAACAATGGCGCGACGGGCAGTTGTGGGTCGGAAAGACTCACTCGTCAATAACGAGAGTTGACATTCGCCGGTACCTGTCTGCGAATGTCAGCAACGCAACCCGCAGTTGCCGCACGCCGTCGAGTCGGCGACCGTCGGCAATGGCCGAACTGCTGTCTCTGAGACGCCGTCATGAGTGACCAAACCATGCTGTTAACTGCGCTCGAACTCCCGACGGCGCGGCCGGCGGCCATGCGGTCGAGAAGACGCATTCAGCAATAACGATAACTCAATGAGGTAAGCCCCCGGCTTTGCCGGGGGACTCACCAAGGTTTGACCTTTACGACGGTCAGCGCGAATTTCCTATCTCTGCCAAGAGAAGGAGATTCACGATGAAAGAGTATCAAAGCCTGAGCCATACGCGATGGGACTGCAAGTACCACGTGGTGTTTATCCCGAAGCGTCGAAAGAAGCGGATTTTCGGGGCGTTGCGGCGGCAGCTTGGGGAAATGTTTCATGAGCTGGCGTCCCACAAGGAATCGAAGATTGTCGAAGGGCACCTGATGGGAGACCACGTTCATATGTGTCTGAGCATTCCGCCGAAGTATGCGGTATCGAATGTGGTCGGCTACATCAAGGGCAAGAGCGCGATTCAGATAGCACGAAAGTACGGAGCCCGGCAGCGAAATTTTACCGGCGAACACTTTTGGGCCCGAGGCTACTTCGTTTCTACGGTGGGGCTGGACGAGCACATGGTGCGAGCGTACATCCGCAATCAGGAGGAAGAGGATGAGCGATACGACCAGATGAAGCTGGTCATGGAGTAAGCCGCCACCGGCGGCTCACGGTTTTATGGGCGCCTTTGAGGCGCTCACAAATTCAAGCCACCGGCTTTGCCGGTGGTATTTGACTTGTTCAACTGAAGGCAGCAAACTACTCCAGCGTATCGACGGTGATGTCGGCATGCCCGTGACATATGGCATCCATGATCGGCAGCCTGTGCGATCGCGGAGCCGCATCAGGCGGTAAGGCCTCTAGTCGCGCTCGTTGAGATCCCAAGGGTTCATCTGTTCCACAGATACCGGCGCATCGGGTCGGGACACGACGCCCTTCAGAGTTTGAATTGAGCCATCCGGTGCGGACGGCGAATCGACACGAAGCCACGGCCCCAGCGTATCGCGGACACACTGCTGGCAAAGGTCAAGGCTCATATGGGCGCCGTCACCGAAAACCGAACCAAAGCCTCCACGCCAGTCGAGCGACACCTTTTCGTACCACTCCCACTGGTCGTCATTGGGCGTCATACGCCGGCCGCAGCGGTCGCATGTGCAGGCCATGACCTCCTGCACCATCCTGTCCCGGTATTCGCGCATGACCTACCCCCTTCCCCAGTCCGACTTTTCCCAGTCCGGCGGCACGAGACCAAGCTGCTTCGCAGTGTCGACCGGCAGGCGCAACAGCACCGTGCCCGGCCCGCGTTCCATGTTCCCGAGCATGGTGACTTCAGCGGCTACACCGTCGAGCTCGAGATACACGACGTCCTCCGGCTCAAAAATCTCGGCGTAGAGATCCCATCCTGGCCGATCGCCCTCTTTCGCCTGATACCTGATGCGGTTCTTGGTACTCGTGAATTCCTGTTCCTATTCCGAGCGTTTAGCCGATGCCCCAATTGCCTGCACCCAATCGCTCCAAATACTGGATGCGGTCGGCGTCGTCACTGACCGCCGCCTGTCTTTTCACTGTTCACCGTGCAAGTACGGCTGGACAGAATGTTCGCGAGTCGCTTCGCACGTTAGCCCCTCTTCCGGTCGGACCGGCGGATGCAAATGCAGCCTCGACAAACTCCAGTCTATAACCGCAATATGCTCCAGGCAGCGCCATTGCCGTAATCTACGACGCGCGGCGTAGTGCGTATACGGCGACGATCACGTTGGCCGACCGGCCATGCTGCTTGACGCCATAGAATTCTGGCGGCGTATTCCAGAACGTCACCCCGCTCCTGAATTCCTGTCCCATGCGCACGTCGGCGGAATATACAATTCGCGATTCAGGCAACGAATCACGGCACGGCTGATACCGCACTTGCGATCAAGCACCTCGTCGACTCGACTCAGGTTGCCGGGATCCGGCTGCACGTTGCCGGCCGGGAGTCCAGCTTCTGCGCCAGCCGCGTTCCGCAGGGTCAATACCGGCTGGCTATCTGCTACTCAGGAGGGTTCAGGATGAAAGCGCATCACAACACCGAACGGAGCGGCAAGCGGACGATCGACCTGGTATCGGAGGCCGTCGCAGCGGTGATCAATGGAACGCAATAGCTGACGGCGCAAACAGTCGGCAAGCGGCTCGACCCGGAAACCACCGATCCGGTAGCAGTGACACCCCGGTGAAAAAAGGAAACCGGGATTTTGCCATCGAACTGGCCGGCCAGACCTTGTAGGCAGTATGACTTCCTGCGGGACAGAGGCTGGCCTGCCGCAACGGAATCAAACGCGGGTTAGCATTGCTGTCAGAGCCGCACGGTGCGGACG
>NZ_JACHDI010000033.1:0-69350 GCF_014201025.1 Paraburkholderia sp. MM5384-R2 | reverse complement strand
CGCAGCCGCGCCGACAGGTTCGGCGCGCGTTCGAGTTCGGTCTCGCGCGCCACGTCGTAGACGCGCGCGGTCAGGGTCTTTTTCAGGTAGTCGTGGGAAGCCATGCGGTTGGCGCGGTGCGCTGTGTAAAACGGGAAGACGTCAATGATAGCGCCAACGGTGCCCGCTCTGGCCGTTCCGCGCGCTCCGCGCACGGGTGCCGTGCACTTGACCGGGCCGTATCGGAATCGCGCGATCGAAGCTCGCCCAACCGTCCGGCCGGTCAATGGACGGTATGCGAAAACGCCGCCGGATCCATCGCCAAAACCTCCGAACCCCCGCCGCCGCCCGATTCCCACCGTCAACGCGTGGCGGAATGATGCGGTAGAATTTCGTTTTGGAATAAGGATCGGAAGATGCACTGGCAGCCTCGGATCGCCCATTTAGTGCCCGTCCCGCGCGAATCCTGCCCCGCGGCGGAACGGCATGTCCGCCACGCGCGATCGTGTAGCTGTCTCTGAGTGCCGCGAAGCGACCGCCGTGAGTTGGCCGCCGGTCGTGCTCGCTCCCCTTGAAGCCCTAGAAGATTTCAAGCATTGCGCCCCACGCGCATTGTCCGCCGACGCCTCGTGACGAGTGCGCCAGGCTGACCTACCGAGTCGTCCAACCATGAACGCACCTCAAGTTTTCGATCCGCACGGCGCCGCCGGCGCGGTGGCCGCCGATCCCGAAGCGCGTCTGCGCGAAATTCCCTACAACTACACGTCGTTCTCCGACCGCGAAATCGTCATCCGCCTGCTCGGCAACGACGCCTGGGACGCGCTCGCCGAACTGCGCGCCGAACGCCGCACCGGCCGCTCGGCGCGCATGCTGTACGAAGTGCTCGGCGATATCTGGGTCGTGCGCCGCAATCCGTATCTTCAGGATGACCTGCTCGACAATCCGAAGCGCCGCGCGCTTTTGATCGAGGCGCTCAATCACCGTCTCGCCGAAATCGAAAAGCGCCGCCGCGCCGATCTGCGCGAACACGGCGACGAAGCCGGCGTCGATCGCGCCGCGCGCGTCGAAAAGCTGGTGCAGGCCGCGCGCCGCGCGATCGACCAATTCGCCAGCGAATTCCAGCAAACCTACGACCTGCGCCGCCGCGCGACGCGCGTGCTCGGCAAGGTCACGCAGAAAGACAACATCAAGTTCGACGGCCTGTCGCGCGTCTCGCACGTGACCGACGCGACCGACTGGCGCGTCGAATACCCGTTCGTCGTGCTGACGCCGGACTCCGAGGCCGAAATCGCCGGCATGATCAAGGCCTGCTTCGAACTCGGACTGACGGTGATTCCGCGTGGCGGCGGCACCGGCTACACGGGCGGCGCGGTGCCGCTCACGCCGTTCTCGGCCGTCATCAACACCGAAAAGCTCGAACAGCTCGGCCCGGTCGAAATGACCCAGTTGCCGGGCGTCGATCGCAAGGTCGCGACGATTTTCTCGGGCGCGGGCGTCGTCACGCGCCGCGTGACCGAAGCGGCCGAGCAGGCCGGCTTCGTGTTCGCGGTCGACCCGACCTCGCTCGACGCGTCCTGCGTCGGCGGCAACGTCGCGATGAACGCGGGCGGCAAGAAGGCGGTGCTGTGGGGCACGGCGCTCGACAACCTCGCGTGGTGGCGCATGGTCGACCCGGAAGGGAACTGGCTCGAAGTCACGCGTCTCGAGCACAACATGGGCAAGATCCACGACATCGAAGTCGCGCGTTTCGAGCTCAAATGGTTCGACGGCAACTACGCGCCGGGCGAGAAGCTGCTGCGCACCGAAGCGCTGGACATCAAGGGCCGCGTGTTCCGCAAGGAAGGCCTCGGCAAGGACGTCACCGACAAATTCCTCGCCGGTCTGCCGGGCGTGCAGAAGGAAGGCTGCGACGGCCTCATCACGTCCGCGCGCTGGGTGCTGCACAAGATGCCGGCGCATACGCGCACCGTCTGTCTCGAGTTCTTCGGCCAGGCGCGCGAGGCGATTCCGAGCATCGTCGAAATCAAGGACTACCTGTTCGAGACGTCGCGCCAGGGCGGCGCGATTCTCGCGGGTCTCGAGCATCTTGACGAGCGCTATCTGCGCGCGGTCGGCTATGCGACCAAGAGCAAACGCAACGCGTTTCCGAAGATGGTGCTGATCGGCGATATCGTCGGTAACGACGCGGACGCGGTCGCGCAGGCCACGTCGGAAGTCGTGCGCATGGCCAACGGCAAGAGCGGCGAAGGTTTCGTCGCCGTCAGCGCGGAGGCCCGCAAGCGCTTCTGGCTCGACCGCAGCCGTACGGCCGCGATCGCAAAGCACACCAACGCGTTCAAGATCAACGAAGACGTCGTGATTCCGCTCGACCGCATGGGCGAATACACGGACGGCATCGAGCGCATCAACATCGAGCTGTCGCTGAAGAACAAGCTGCAACTGGTCGACGCGCTCGAAGCGTTCTTCAAGAGCGGCAAGCTGCCGCTCGGCAAGAGCGACGACGCGAACGAAATCCCGAGCGCCGAGCTGCTCGAAGACCGCGTGCAGCAGGCGCTCGACCTACTCGCGCGTGTGCGCACGCGCTGGGAATTCGTGCGCGGCAAGCTCGACCTGTCACTGCGCGAGGCGCAGCACTACCTGGTCGGCCTCGGCTACGAGTCGCTCGCCGAAAAGTTCGCCGACCGCGTCGACGCGCAACCCGACGCAACCGTATTCCACCTCGCGCAGGACCGCACGATTCGCGTGTCGTGGAAGCAGGAAATCCGCGCCGAATTGCGGCAGATTTTCAACGGCGGCGAGTTCAAGCCGATCCTCGACGAAGCCCAGGCGATCCACAAGCAGGTGCTGCGCGGGCGCGTGTTCGTCGCGCTGCACATGCACGCGGGCGACGGCAACGTCCACACGAACCTGCCGGTCAACTCCGATAACTACGAGATGCTGCAGGACGCGCACACGGCGGTCGCGCGCATCATGAAGCTCGCGCGTTCGCTCGACGGTGTGATCTCCGGCGAGCACGGCATCGGCATCACGAAGCTCGAATTCCTTACCGACGACGAGATCGGCGAATTCCGCAAGTACAAGCAGCGCGTCGATCCGCATGGCCGCTTCAACGCGGGCAAGCTGCTCGAAGGCGCGGACCTGCGCAACGCGTACACGCCGAGCTTCGGCCTGATGGGCTACGAATCGCTGATCATGCAGCAGTCCGATATCGGCGCGATTTCCGAGTCGATCAAGGACTGTTTGCGCTGCGGCAAGTGCAAGCCCGTCTGCGCGACCCACGTGCCGCGCGCGAACCTGCTGTACAGCCCGCGCAACAAGATTCTCGCCACGTCCTTGCTGGTCGAGGCATTCCTGTACGAAGAGCAGACGCGCCGCGGCGTGTCGATCAAGCACTGGGACGAGTTCAACGACGTCGCCGATCACTGCACTGTCTGCCACAAGTGCGTGACGCCGTGCCCGGTGAAGATCGACTTCGGCGACGTGACGATGAACATGCGCAACCTGTTGCGCAAGATGGGCAAGAAGAAGTTCAACCCGGGCAACGCCGCGGGCATGTTTTTCCTGAACGCGACCAACCCGCAGACCATCAACCTCGCGCGCACCGCGATGATGGGCGTCGGCTACAAGGCGCAGCGCCTCGGCAATGAATTGCTGAAGAAGTTCGCGAAGAAGCAGACCGCGCATCCGCCCGCCACGGTCGGCAAGCCGGTGATCACGCAGCAGGTGATCCACTTCATGAACAAGAAGATGCCGGGCAACCTGCCGAAGAAGACCGCGCGCGCCTTGCTCGATATCGAGGACAACAAGATCGTCCCGATCATCCGCAATCCGAAGACGACCACCGCCGACACCGAAGCGGTGTTCTACTTCCCGGGCTGCGGCTCCGAGCGGCTGTTCTCGCAGGTTGGTCTCGCGACCCAGGCAATGCTGTGGGAGGCGGGCGTGCAGACCGTGCTGCCGCCGGGCTACCTGTGCTGTGGCTATCCGCAGCGCGGCTCGGGCCAGTACGACAAAGCCGAGCAGATCGTCACCGACAACCGCGTGCTGTTCCACCGCGTCGCCAATACGCTGAACTACCTCGACATCAAGACGGTGGTGGTGTCGTGCGGCACGTGCTACGACCAGCTCGCCGGTTACGAATTCGAAAAGATCTTCCCGGGCTGCCGGATCATCGACATCCACGAGTATCTGCTGGAAAAAGGCATCAAGCTCGATGGCGTGAACGGCGTGCGCTACATGTACCACGACCCGTGCCATTCGCCGATCAAGACGATGGACCCGGTCAAGCTCGTCAATCAGCTGATGGGTTCGGAGCAGGACGGCTACAAGATCGAGAAGAACGACCGCTGCTGCGGCGAATCGGGCACGCTCGCGGTCACGCGTCCCGACATCTCGACCCAGGTGCGCTTCCGCAAGGAAGAAGAAATCCGCAAGGGCGCGGCGAAGCTGCGCGGCATCCCTCTCGTCGCCGAAGCGGGCGCGAACGCGATCAATCCGGCCAATGCATCGGCCGGCGCCGCGGGCGCGCCGAACGGTTCGGTGCTGAAGGCCGGCGACGGTCCGCAGCCCAATCACGGAAACGCGGGTTCGACCGACGTCAAGATCCTCACGAGTTGCCCGTCGTGCCTGCAAGGGCTGTCGCGCTACAACGAAGACGCGGGTACCGAGGCGGACTACATCGTGGTCGAGATGGCACGTCACGTGCTCGGCGAAAACTGGATGGCGGACTACGTTCAACGGGCGAACAATGGCGGAATCGAGCGCGTGCTGGTTTAATGGCACGACCAACGATTTTTGCCGAGGACGACGATGGACTGCGTTTTTTGCCGTGAAGACGGCGGCGATGTGCTGTGGCAGGACGACGCGCTGCGAGTCGTCCTCGCCGACGAACACGACTACCCGGGCTTTTGCCGGGTCATCTGGAACGCTCACGTCGCCGAGTTTTCGGATCTTTCTGCCGACGAGCGCGATCACGTGATGAAGGCCGTGTACGCGGTCGAGCGTGCGCAGCGGCGCGTGATGCAGCCCGCGAAGGTCAATCTCGCGAGCCTCGGCAACCAGGTGCCGCACGTGCACTGGCACGTGATTCCGCGTTTCTCGAACGACGCGCATTTCCCCCTGCCGATCTGGGCGCCGCGCCAGCGCACGGTGTCCGAAGCGATGTTGTCGTCGCGCCGCGCGCACGCCACGCTGCTGCGCGAAGCCGTGCGGCAGGAAATTGAACAGGCGCTGGGCTGAGCGTCGCTGAACCCGTCGCCGCGCATCGCCGGACTGCCGTCGGCGTGCGAGGCGGCCGATCCGACGTTATCACCCGCCGTTATCTGATGAGGCCAACATGAGCGGATTGACTCCCGAGACGCCGGTGCCGACAGGCGTGATCTTGCATTCGAAGTCGCGCGTGCTCGAACTGCAGTACGCGAACGGCGAAGCGTATCGACTGCCGTTCGAACTGCTGCGCGTGTATTCGCCGTCGGCGGAAGTGATGGGCCACGGGCCCGGCCAGGAAACCCTGCAGACCGGCAAGCGCGACGTGACGATCACGATGATCGAAGGCGTCGGCAATTACGCGCTGCAGCCGACCTTCTCCGATGGGCACGCCACCGGTATCTACTCGTGGGACCTGCTGTATGACATGGCCGTGCGTCAGGATGAACTCTGGCGCGCGTATCTCGCCAAACTGGCAGCGGCCGGCATCGACCGCGACACGCCGATGGTGCCCGCCGCGGCTGCGCACGGGCACTGTCACTGATACGATTCGCCCCCGAACGCCGCTCGAGCGGCGCAATATTCAAGAACACGCGAAAGGACGAGCGCGATGAGCAAAACCCACTTCGGCTTTCAATCGGTCGACGAACAGGACAAGGCGCAGAAGGTGGCGGGGGTGTTCCACTCGGTGGCCGCCAACTACGACCTGATGAACGACCTGATGTCGGGCGGATTGCACCGGGCGTGGAAGGTCTTCACGATCGCCCAGGCGAACGTGCGGCCGGGCTACAAGGTGCTCGACATCGCGGGCGGCACGGGCGACCTGTCGAAAGCATTCGCGAAACAGGCGGGCGAAACGGGCGAGGTCTGGCATACCGACATCAATGAATCAATGCTGCGCGTGGGCCGCGACCGGCTGCTCGACAAGGGCATCATCACGCCGGCGCTGCTGTGCGATGCCGAGAAAATCCCGTTTCCGGACAACTACTTCGACGTCGTGACGGTCGCGTTCGGCTTGCGCAACATGACACATAAGGACATCGCGCTTGCCGAGATGCGTCGTGTGCTGAAACCGGCCGGGCGGCTGCTCGTGCTCGAGTTCTCGAAGGTATGGGATCCGCTGAAGAAGGTCTACGATCTGTATTCGTTCAAGGTGTTGCCGTGGCTCGGCGAGCGCTTCGCCAAGGACGCGGAAAGCTACCAGTACCTGGCGGAATCAATCCGCATGCATCCGGACCAGGAAACTTTGAAAACTATGATGGAACAAGCTGGTCTCGACGGCGTCAAATATTACAATTTGTCAGCTGGCGTGGTAGCTTTGCATGTGGGGACCAAATACTAGAGTCCCTAACTCATCGATTTTTAAAGGAAAGTGCGAAATGTCCGATTCGAATTTGTTATCTACTCGTAAGGTTAAAGGGTCGCTGGCGAGAAGAATCGGACTGATCGCGATGGTCGGTCTGCTGATGGCCGGCACACTTGCCTCTCTCGACGCCGAAGCACGCCGCATGGGCGGAGGTCGCAGCTTCGGCCGTCAATCGAATAGTCTGCAGCAGCGCCAGACGCCGCCGTCCCAGCCCGCGCAGAACAGTCAGGCCGCGCAGCAGAGCGCGCAGCCGGCGCCTGCGACTAAGCCCACGCCGCCCGCCGCGCCGAACCGCAATCGCTGGCTCGGGCCCATCGCCGGTCTCGCGGCCGGTCTCGGCATCGCCGCATTGCTGTCGCATTTCGGGCTCGGCGAGGCGTTCGCCGGCATGTTCGCGAACGTGATCGTGATCGCGTTGATCGCGATTGTGGTGATCTGGCTCATCCGCCGCTTCACCGGCCGTAAGCGCGATGCGGCGCAGCCTGCCTACGCGGGCACGGCGCCGTCGCTGAACACGAAAGGCACCGACTATATTCAGGAGCCGCGTTACACGGCGCCGCCCACCGGCTCGTATCTCGAACCGCAGGGCAACCCGTTGACCACGCCATCGCTCGGCGCGACGCCGTCGGTGCCGGCCGGCTTCGATTCGGAAGAGTTTCTGCGTAACGCGAAGGTGTACTTCGTGCGCCTGCAGGCCGCGTGGGACGTCGGCAACGTCGAGGACATCCGCGAATTCACGACGCCGGAAATGTTCGCCGAAGTGCGAGTCGATCTCGCGTCGCGCGGCACGCAGCCGACCCAGACCGACGTCGTGCAGTTGAACGCCGAGCTGCTCGGCGTCGAGGAGCGCGCGAACGAATCCTTCGCGAGCGTGCGCTTCTCCGGTTTGATCCGCGAGGAGCCGGGCGCGGCGGCCGAGCCGTTCGTCGAAGTCTGGAATCTGACGAAGGCGAACCGCACTGGCGAAGGCTGGCTGCTTGCCGGCATCCAGCAGGTCGAGCAACACTGACATGCCGAAGCATCGAGTCGCGTTTGCCTCGAAAAGAGCCGGCCACGGCATGGCGATTCCTCACCTCGCGCATGGCTTAGGCCGTTCGGCATAGCAGGCCGCGAAGCGAACGGACGTTACAATGGGAGCCCGCGCAAGCACCTCGCTCGCGCGGGTTTTTTCTTGCCACCTTCGATGACCCTCGCCGCCAAGCCCTTCGCTGCTGCTGTCAATCATCTGCTCGCCCGCGAATCGTGGGCCCGCGAGCGCCTAGCCCCGTACGCGGGCAAGACCGCTCGCCTGTCATGTCCGCCGGTCGTGCTCGCGCTGCTCGTGCAGCCCGACGGCTATCTCGGTACGCTCGACGAAGCCGATGCGCATCAGTTCGACGTGACGATCTCGGTGCCGTCCGACGCACTGCCGGCCTTCCTGCAAGGTGGCCAGGCCGCGGTGATGAAGCACGTGAAGATCGAGGGCGACGCCGAGTTCGCGACCGTGATCGCGAAGCTCGCCGAGCATCTGCGCTGGGAGCCGGAGGAAGATCTCGCGAAGCTGATCGGTGATGGACCCGCGTGGCGCATCACGTCGCTAGTCCGCTCAGTCGGCGAGCAGGTGCAGCGCACCGGTCGCAATCTGCTCGACACCGCCGCCGAGTACCTGCTCGACGAAAATCCGCAGCTGGTGCGCCGCACCGCGCTCGCTGACTTCAACGTCGAGCTGGCGCGCGCGCGCGATTCGCTCGCGCGCGTCGAAAAGCGCATCGAGCGCATCGAACAGAAGGTCGAAGCCCGCGGCGCGCAAACGCCGGGCGGCGCCGCCACGTCGCGCGGCACGCGCTAGTCACCGGGCCCAGCCATGCGTTTTCTGCGTTTTCTCAAGATATTTTTCACGGTCATCCGCTTCGGCCTCGACGAAATGATGTTGAGCCGCATCAACGACCGGCGCGTGCGTCTGCTGTTGCGCATCACGACGCTCGGCCGCAAGTTCGATGCGCCGCCGGGCGTGCGTCTGCGGCTCGCGCTCGAAAGCCTCGGGCCGATCTTCGTCAAGTTCGGCCAGGTGCTGTCGACCCGTCGCGATCTGCTGCCGGTCGATATCGCCAACGAACTTGCCAAGCTGCAAGACCAGGTGCCGCCGTTCGATTCGGCGGTCGCGATCGCGCTCGTCGAGAAGTCGCTCGGCGCGCCGGTCGACGTGCTGTTCGACGATTTCGAGCGGGTGCCGGTCGCGAGCGCGTCGATCGCACAGGTCCACTTCGCGAAGGTGAAGGCCGGCCAGCATGCGGGCAAGGCGGTCGCGGTGAAGGTGCTGCGCCCCAAGATGCTGCCGGTGATCGATTCCGACCTCGCGCTGTTGCGCGACATCGCCGTGTGGGCCGAGCGTCTGTGGGCCGACGGCAAGCGCCTGAAGCCGCGCGAGGTGGTCGCCGAATTCGACAAATACCTGCACGACGAACTCGACCTGATGCGCGAGGCCGCCAACGGCAGCCAGTTGCGGCGCAACTTCCTGGGCCTCGACCTGCTGCTCGTGCCCGAGATGTACTGGGAGTTCTGCACGCCCACGGTGCTCGTGATGGAGCGCATGGTCGGCGTGCCGATCAGCCAGGTCGATACGTTGCGCGCGGCGGGTGTCGACATCCCGAAGCTCGCGCGCGAGGGCGTCGAAATTTTCTTCACGCAGGTGTTCCGCGACGGCTTTTTCCACGCCGACATGCACCCCGGCAACATCCAGGTGAGCCTCGATCCCGCGCACTTCGGCCGCTATATCGCGCTCGACTTCGGCATCATCGGCGCGTTGTCAGACTTCGACAAAAACTACCTCGCGCAGAACTTCCTCGCGTTCTTCAAGCGCGACTACCATCGCGTCGCGACGCTGCATCTGGAGTCGGGCTGGGTGCCGCCGAGCACGCGCGTCGAGGAGCTCGAAAGCGCGATCCGCGCGGTCTGCGAACCGTATTTCGATCGCGCGCTGAAGGACATTTCTCTCGGCCAGGTGCTGATGCGTCTGTTCTCGACGTCGCGGCGCTTCAACGTCGAGATCCAGCCGCAACTCGTGTTGCTGCAAAAGACGATGCTGAACGTGGAAGGCCTGGGCCGTTCGCTCGATCCCGAACTGGATCTGTGGAAGACCGCGAAGCCCTATCTCGAGCGCTGGATGAACGAGCAGATCGGCTTGCGCGGCTGGTACGAGCGTCTGAAGATCGAGGCGCCGCAGTGGAGCAAGACGCTGCCGCAGTTGCCGCGCCTCGTCCATAACATGTTGGCCGAGCGCCATCATCCGGTGGGCGGCGCGAACGACGACGTGATCAGCCAGATCCTGCTCGAGCAAAAGCGCACCAACCGTCTGCTGCAAGGCCTGCTGCTGTTCGGCGTGGCGGTCGGCGTCGGCGCGATGCTGGCGCGTGCGTTTCTGGTACTGGCTTATGGAGGTTAGATTCCGATGAGCGATCCGACCCAACCCGCCGCGCCCGATTTCGCAACCCACGATCCCGACTCGCCCGAGTTCTGGGACGAACGCTTCGAGCGCCATTTCACGCCGTGGGATCAGGCGGGCGTGCCGTCCGCGTTTCGCGCGTTCGCCGAACGGCACCGCGACGTGGCCGTGCTGATTCCAGGCTGCGGCAGCGCGCACGAAGCGGTATGGCTCGTCCGCCAGGGCAACCCGGTACGCGCGATCGACTTCTCGCCGGCCGCCGTGGCGGCGGCACGCGAGCAGCTCGGCGCGCATGCATCGCTGGTCGAACAGGCGGATTTCTTCACCTATGCGCCACCGTTCGCACCGGCATGGATCTATGAGCGCGCATTCTTCTGCGCGCTGCCGCCGGCGCGCCGCGCCGACTACGCGCAGCGCATGGGCGAACTGCTGCCGGCCGGCGGGTTGTTGGCGGGCATCTTTTTCATCGGCGCGACGCCGAAAGGGCCGCCGTTCGGCATCGAACGCGGCGAGCTCGATGCGCTGCTCACGCCACACTTCGAGCTGGTCGAAGACGAAGCGGTCGACGACTCGATCGCCGTATTCGCCGGACGCGAGCGCTGGCTCACCTGGCGGCGTCGCGGCTAACGCCACGCGCGCCGCTCTTGAGAGGTCCAGGGGTCGTCCCCATCCGGCGCGGTGGCGGGCGCGTCGTGCGTCCGCTTCCCGAAATCCGGGGAACGGACATCGTTTGCGGCTATAATTCAAGGCTTTGCAAGCGTTTACAAGATTTCAGTAGGGATTTGGAGTAAGAGAGGATCATGCCGATCTACGCTTATCGTTGCGGGTCATGCGGTTTCGGGAAGGACGTGCTCCAGAAGATGAGCGACCCCCAGTTAACGCAGTGTCCCGAGTGCGGAAAAGACACCTTTAGCAAACAACTCACGGCCGCCGGCTTCCAGTTGAAAGGCTCCGGCTGGTACGTGACCGATTTCCGCGGCGGCACGAGCGCGCCGGCCGCGTCGGAAGCGAAGTCCGAGCCGGCCGCAGCCGCTGCCCCGGCTGCATCGGCAGCCGCGCCCGCGGCCCCCGCCGCAGCGCCCGCCGCCACGAGCCCGAGCGGTTCCGGCAGCGCCTAGTGGGACTGCCGCCCCGCGCGGGCGGCGTATCTACCGCGCATGGGCTTCGGCCCGCGCAGCTATCTGGCGGTACACATGACGACGAAGAAATTCACGCTCAAATCGGTGTTTCTGACCGGCCTGCTGGTGCTGGTGCCTCTGGCCATCACACTGTGGGTGCTCGGCCTGGTCATCGGCACGATGGACCAGACGCTGTTGCTGCTGCCTACCTCGTGGCAGCCGGAACGCGCGATCGGCTATCGGCTGCCCGGACTCGGCGCGGTGCTCACGCTCGCGTTCATCTTCGGCGTCGGGCTGTTGACGCAGAACTTCATTGGGCAGAAGCTCGTGAAGTGGTGGGAACTGCTCCTCGCGCACATTCCGGTGGTCGGCCCCGTCTACACCAGCGTCAAGCAGGTGTCCGACACACTGCTGTCGAGCAGCGGCAATGCATTCCGCAAGGCGCTGCTGATCGAGTACCCGCGCCGCGGGTCCTATACGATTGCGTTTCTGACCGGCATCCCGGGCGGCGACGTGGCCAACCATCTGAAAGAAGATTACGTCAGCGTATACGTGCCGACCACACCGAACCCGACGTCCGGCTTCTTCCTGATGGTGCCGAAAAGCGAAGTGATCGAGCTCGACATGACGGTCGATGCTGCGCTCAAGTACATCGTCTCGATGGGCGTCGTGGCACCGTCCGCGCCGCCGCCGGCGCCGGTGCGCCGCACCACCGTCGAGCCTCCGCTGTAATGCCGGCGCGCAACGCTTCATGCAGGATCGTCTGCGTCGCGCCGTTCAACCAATGCAAAACGAAAGACAAACATCATGTCGATGAGATCTGAATACTGCGGTCTGGTGACCGAGGAACTGCTGGGCCAATCCGTCTCGCTGTGCGGCTGGGTAAGCCGCCGCCGCGACCATGGCGGCGTCATCTTCATCGACCTGCGCGATCGCGAAGGGCTCGTTCAGGTCGTTTGCGATCCGGATCGCGCTGACATGTTCAAGGTCGCCGAAGGCGTGCGCAACGAGTTCTGCGTGCAGGTCAAGGGCATCGTGCGCGGCCGTCCGGAAGGCACGACCAATGCCTCGCTGAAGAGCGGCAAGATCGAAGTGCTGTGCCACGAGCTGATCGTGCTGAACGCGTCCGTCACGCCGCCGTTCCAGCTCGACGATGACAACCTGTCGGAAACCACGCGCCTCACGCATCGCGTGCTCGACCTGCGCCGTCCGCAGATGCAGCACAACCTGCGTCTGCGCTACCGCGTCGCGATCGAAGTGCGCAAGTACCTCGACGAGCAGGGCTTCATCGACATCGAAACGCCGATGCTCACGAAGAGCACGCCGGAAGGCGCGCGCGACTACCTCGTGCCGTCGCGCACGAACCCGGGCCAGTTCTTCGCGCTGCCGCAGTCGCCGCAGTTGTTCAAGCAGCTGCTGATGGTCGCGAACTTCGACCGTTACTACCAGATCACCAAGTGCTTCCGCGACGAAGACCTGCGCGCCGACCGTCAGCCGGAATTCACGCAGATCGACTGCGAAACCTCGTTCCTGTCGGAACAGGAAATCCGCGATCTGTTCGAGGCGATGATCCGTCACGTGTTCAAGACGACGATCGGCGTCGAGCTCGACGAGAAATTCCCGGTCATGGAATACGCGGAAGCGATGCGCCGCTTCGGTTCGGACAAGCCGGACCTGCGCGTGACGCTCGAGTTCACCGAGTTGACCGATGCGATGCGCGGCGTCGACTTCAAGGTGTTCAGCACCCCGGCCAACACGAAGGACGGCCGTGTCGCGGCGCTGCGCGTGCCGAAGGGCAGCGAGCTGTCGCGTGGCGACATCGACAGCTACACGGAATTCGTGCGCATCTACGGCGCGAAGGGCCTCGCGTGGATCAAGGTCAATGAAGCGGCTAAGGGCCGTGACGGTCTGCAAAGCCCGATCGTCAAGAACCTGCACGACGAAGCGCTGAAGGCGATCATCGAGCGCACCGGCGCACAAGACGGCGACATCATCTTCTTCGCGGCGGATCGCGCGAAGGTCGTCAACGACAGCCTCGGCGCGCTGCGTCTGAAGATCGGTCATTCGGAATTCGGCAAGGCCAACGGTCTGGTCGAGTCCGGCTGGAAACCGCTATGGGTCGTCGACTTTCCGATGTTCGAATACGACGAGGAAGACAACCGCTACGTCGCCGCGCATCACCCGTTCACGAGCCCGAAGGACGAGCACCTCGAGTACCTCGAAACGGACCCCGCGCGCTGCCTCGCGAAGGCCTACGACATGGTGCTGAACGGCTGGGAAATCGGCGGCGGCTCGGTGCGTATCTACCGTGAGGAAGTGCAGAGCAAGGTGTTCCGCGCGCTGAAGATCAACGCGGAAGAAGCGCAGGCGAAGTTCGGCTTCCTGCTCGACGCGCTGCAATACGGCGCGCCGCCGCACGGCGGTATCGCGTTCGGTCTGGACCGCATCGTCACGATGATGGCCGGCGCCGACTCGATCCGCGACGTGATCGCGTTCCCAAAGACGCAACGCGCGCAGGATCTGCTCACGCAGGCGCCGAGCGAAGTCGACGAGCGTCAGCTGCGCGAGCTGCACATCCGTCTGCGTACGCCGGAACCGAAGGCATAAAACCGCGGCCGCTGCGCGCGGCGGGCAAGCGGTCTTGCGTGTGCCGGCCATCGGGCCGGCGGCCGCAAAAAAACCACACGAGCGAAACGAAAAGGCGCTGAGGTGATCTTCACCTCAGCGCCTTTTTCAATTTTTGCGTTACAGTGAAGCCACCGCTTTCCAGACCCTTTCGACCGTCATCCGACATGTACCGCGCGTATCGTCGCGCCCAGTTTGAGCCATGCCGAAACCGCCGAAAATTCCGCAGTCCGTCCTCGTCATCATTCATACGCCTGCGCTCGACGTGCTGCTGCTCGAGCGCGCCGATCATGCGGCGTTCTGGCAGTCGGTGACGGGTTCGAAAGACCGGCTCGACGAACCGCTCGCCGACACGGCGGTGCGCGAAGTCGGCGAGGAAACCGGCATCATGATCGGCGGCGCACTGGTGCCGCGCAGTGGGTTGTTCGACTGGCACTACTCGATCGACTACGAGATCTACCCGGAATTTCGTTACCGCTACGAAGCGGGCGTGCTCTACAACA
Organism: Paraburkholderia sp. MM5384-R2; assembly: GCF_014201025.1. NCBI lineage: Bacteria > Pseudomonadati > Pseudomonadota > Betaproteobacteria > Burkholderiales > Burkholderiaceae > Paraburkholderia > Paraburkholderia sp. MM5384-R2. Next base: position 55,133 of record NZ_JACHDI010000033.1, on the reverse strand, counting down.
CCGAGCACTGGTTCAGCCTGCAGGTCCCCGAGTGCATCGACGTGACGCTCGCGCCGCGCGAACACACCGCGTATATGTGGCTGCCATATGAAGAGGCCGCATCGCGCTGCTTTTCGTCGTCGAATGCCGATGCGATCCTGCAGTTGCCGCGCCGGCTCGCCGCACGCCCGGTCGACCCGCAATCCGGCCCGCTGGCCGGGGAGCGTGGCCAGTGAGCGCAGGCGGCTCCGGCCGTTTCGCGCGTCTGCGGCACACGTTGCTCGGCCGTCGTTACTGGCAGCGCTACCGCTTCACCAGTAACAACGAGGTCGAGCTGCTGCGCTCCGGCGACGATTTCTTCGACGCGCTGATCGAGCGCATCGACGCGGCCGAGCACAACGTCGCGCTCGAAACCTATATCTTCTGCGACGACGAAGCCGGCCACGCGGTCAGCGAGGCGCTGCTTCGCGCTGCCGCGCGCGGCGTCAGAGTGCGCGTGATCACCGATGGCGTCGGCACCGCGCGCCTGAAGATGTTCGAGCAATGGCCGGCCGGCGGCATCGAGCATCGCATCTACAACCCGCATCTGTTCGGCCGCTTCGGCTTTTCGCGCACGCACCGCAAGCTCGCGGTGATCGACGATCAGATCGCGTATTGCGGCGGCATCAATATCGTCGACGATTACGAGAACAACGGCGAGAAGCTGCCGTACCGGCGCTGGGACTTCGCGGTCGAGCTGCGCGGGCCGGTGGTCGCCGACGTGCGCGATGCAATCGAGGTGCAGTGGCGGCGGATTCGCGTCGGCCATCGGCCGCTCGATTCGATGAAGCCCGACCTGTCGTCGCCGGACGTCAACTCGCTTGGCAGTCTGCGCCGACGCCGGCGACGCCGCAACGAGGCACTGTGGGCCGGCGGCGAGCCGTGCGTCGCATTCGTCGCGCGCGATAACCTGATCAACCGCCGCGCGATCGAAAAAGCTTATCTGGCCGCGATCGGCCAGGCGCGCCATGAAATCCTGCTCGCGAATCCGTACTTCATGCCGGGACGCAAGCTGCGTCGCGCGCTGGTGTTCGCGGCGCGGCGCGGCGTGGTCGTGAAGCTGATCATCGGGCGTAAGGAGTTCAAGGCGCTCGATTACGCCGTGCCGTTCCTGTACCACGCGCTGTTGCGCGCAGGCGTGCAGATCGCCGAGTACGAGAAGACGCTGCTGCACGGCAAGGTCGCGGTGGTCGATTCGAACTGGGGCACGGTCGGTTCGTCGAATCTCGATGCGCTCAGCCTGATGCTCAACAACGAAGCGAACGTCGTGCTCGTGAACGATCCGTCGATCCCCAAACTGCGCGACGCGATTCTCGACGCGTTCACGGACGCGCGCCCAATCGATGAAGCGCACTACGAATCGCGACCGGCGCGCGTGCGCGCGCTGAGCTGGATCGCGTACACGAGCTACCGCGTCGCGATGAAGCTGCTGACGGTGGGCGGCTACGACTAATACCGCTCGCACAAGAGCCCGCGCTTGCCGCATCATGTCGGCCATCACACGCGCGCGCCGATCGGCAACCATCGATTCAAGACAAACGCCTCTAAAAATCTGATTGATCTGATGGTCGAAAGCCGCAAAATTAGAAGCCAGTTAGAAACCGGTTTCTAATAAAGTCCTTGTTTCGCGGACGGCAAGCACTCAATAATAGTACGGCCGTTCGATTTTCAATTCGGTCACATTAGAACGGTAAAACAGCTATGCGAAAAGGCGAACAAACCCGAGCCGCGATTCTCGACGCAGCACTCGATCTGGCAGGCCGAGACGGACTGGAAGGTCTGACGATTGGGCTGCTGGCCGAGCGCATGCAGATGAGCAAGAGCGGTGTGTTCGCGCATTTCGGGTCGCGCGAGGATCTGCAGATCGAGGTCGTGCGCGAATACCACCGCCGTTTCGAAGACGAGGTGTTTTTCCCGAGCCTGCGCGAGCCGCGTGGTCTACCGCGCCTGCGCGCGATGATTTCCCGCTGGATCGAGAAACGCATTCAGGAAGTCACGACCGGCTGCATCTACATCAGCGGCGCCGTCGAATACGACGACCGCGCGGACAGCCAGGTGCGCGAGCAGTTGGTGTCGAGCGTGACGACGTGGCGTGCGGCGCTCACGCGCGCGATCTCGCAAGCGATGGAAGAAGGGCATCTGCGCGCCGATACCGACCCGCAGCTGATGCTGTTCGAACTGTATAGCGTCACGCTCGGCCTGCATCACGACGCGCGCTTTCTGCATCTGCCGGATGCGGTGCGTCTCACGTGGGCCGCGCTGGAAAAACTGATTAATTCGTATCAAAGCGAAAGCCGTTAGCGGCGTGGCCGGAATCTACCGGCAACGCGCGGCGCAGAAGGTCCGGCCACGGACCCGGCCAACGGCCTGGCTTTTTGTCAAACCAGGGAGAGAGAGTCATGGGACAGTACGCCGCGCCGCTGCGCGACATGCAGTTCGTGTTGCACGAACTGCTCAACGTCGAGGCCGAACTTCGGCAAATGCCGAAGCACGCCGAACTCGACGCCGACACGATCAGCGCGGTGCTCGAGGAAGCCGGCAAGTTCTGCTCCGAAATGCTATTCCCGCTCAACCACAGCGGCGACCAGGAAGGCTGCACGTATGCCGGCGACGGCGTCGTGACCACGCCGAAGGGCTTCAAGGAAGCCTATCGGCAATACGTCGAAGCCGGCTGGCCGGCGCTCGGTTGCGACCCGGAATTCGGCGGCCAGGGACTGCCCGCGTTCGTCAACAACGCGCTCTATGAAATGCTGAACTCGGCGAATCAGGCGTGGACGATGTATCCGGGCCTGTCGCACGGCGCGTACGAATGCCTGCACGCGCACGGCACGCCGGAACTGCAGCAGCGCTATCTGCCGAAGCTCGTCGCAGGCGTCTGGACCGGCACGATGTGTCTGACCGAGCCGCATTGCGGCACCGACCTCGGCATTCTGCGCACGAAGGCCGAACCGAACGGCGACGGCTCGTACTCGATCAGCGGCACGAAGATTTTCATTTCGAGCGGCGAGCATGACATGGCGGAGAACATCGTTCACCTCGTGCTCGCGCGTCTGCCGGATGCGCCGAAGGGCACCAAGGGGATTTCGCTGTTCATCGTGCCGAAGTTCGTGCCGAACGAAGCGGGTGAGCCCGGTGAGCGCAACGGCGTGAAGTGCGGTTCGATCGAGCACAAGATGGGCATCCACGGCAACGCGACCTGTGTGATCAATCTCGACAACGCGAAGGGCTGGATGGTCGGCGAGCCGAACAAGGGCCTGAACGCGATGTTCGTCATGATGAACGCAGCGCGTCTCGGCGTCGGCATGCAGAGCCTCGGTCTCACCGAAGTCGCATATCAGAACTCGCTCGCGTACGCGAAAGAGCGGCTGCAGATGCGTTCGCTGACCGGCCCGAAGGCGCCGGAAAAGGCCGCCGATCCGATCATCGTGCATCCGGACGTGCGCCGCATGCTGCTCACGCAGAAGGCCTACGCCGAAGCCGGCCGCGCGTTCTCGTACTGGTCGGCGCTGCAGATCGACAAGGAGCTGTCGCACGCCGACGAAGCCGAGCGCAAGGAAGCCGCCGACCTCGTCGCGCTGCTCACGCCGATCCTGAAGGCGTTCCTGTCGGACAACGCGTTCGAAGGCACCAATCACGCGATGCAGATCTACGGCGGCCACGGCTTCATCGCCGGATGGGGCATGGAGCAGTACGTGCGCGACGCGCGCATCAACATGATCTATGAAGGCACCAACGGCATCCAGTCGCTCGACCTGCTCGGCCGCAAGGTGCTCGGCGACATGGGCGCGAAGATGAAGAAGTTCGGCAAGCTCGTCGCCGGGTTCGTCGAAGCGGAAGGCATCAAGCCGGAGATGCAGGAGTTCGTGAACCCGCTCGCCGAGATCGGCGAAAAGGTGCAGAAACTGACGATGGAAATCGGCATGAAGGCGATGCAGAACCCCGACGAAGTCGGCGCTGCGGCCGTGCCGTATCTGCGCACGGTCGGCCATCTGGTGTTCTCGTACTTCTGGGCGCGCATGGCGCGCATCGCGCTGGACAAGGAGGCATCGGGCGATCCGTTCTACAAGGCGAAGCTTGCGACCGCGCGCTTCTACTTCGCGAAGCTGCTGCCCGAAACGGCGATGACGATCCGCCAGGCGCGCGCCGGTTCGAAGCCGATGATGGACGTCGAAGAAGCGTTGTTCTGACGCTCGCACATCGAGCGAGGCCACACAAATCGCGCGAAGCATGGCTGACGCTTCGCGCCATCGCACAACTCTCCGGAGAAACGACGTGAGCAATCTGATCATTCGCAAGGTAGCCGTGCTCGGCGCCGGCGTGATGGGCGCGCAGATCGCCGCGCACCTGATCAACGCCAAGGTGCCCGTGCTGCTGTTCGACCTGCCCGCCAGGGAAGGCCCGAAGAACGGGATCGCGCTGAAGGCGATCGAAAATCTGAAGAAGCTGTCGCCGGCGCCGTTCGGCGTGAAGGACGACGCGCAATACATCCAGCCCGCGAACTACGACGACGACATCGACAAGCTCGCCGAGTGCGACGTCGTGATCGAAGCGATCGCCGAACGCATGGACTGGAAGCACGACCTGTACAAGAAGGTCGCGCCGCACATCGGCCCGAACGCGATTTTCGCGACCAACACGTCGGGGCTGTCGATCACCGCACTGTCAGAAGGTTTCGCGGACGAACTGAAGGCGCGCTTTTGCGGCGTGCACTTCTTCAATCCGCCGCGCTACATGCATCTGGTCGAACTGATCCCGACCGCGACGACGCGTCCGGAAATTCTCGATCAGCTCGAAACCTTCCTGACCAGCGTGGTCGGCAAGGGCGTCGTGCGCGCGAAAGATACGCCGAACTTCATCGCGAACCGCGTCGGCGTGTTCTCGATCCTTGCGGTCATTGCCGAAGCCGCGAAGTTCGGCCTGCGTTTCGACGAAGTGGACGACCTGACCGGCGCGCGCCTCGGCCGCGCGAAGTCGGCGACGTTCCGCACCGCCGACGTGGTCGGTCTCGACACGATGGCGCACGTGATCAAGACGATGCAGGACACGCTGCCGGACGATCCGTTTCTGCCGGTCTACGAAACGCCGGCCGTGCTCGCCGAACTGGTGAAGAAGGGCGCGCTCGGCCAGAAGACCGGCGCCGGCTTCTACAGGAAGGAAGGCAAGGCGATCAAGGTGCTCGATCCGAACACGGGTGCATATATCGACGGCGGCGGGAAGGCCGACGAACTCGTCGGCCGCATTCTGAAGCGTCCGGCCGCCGAGCGTCTGAAGCTGCTGCGTGAAACGCAGCACCCGCAGGCCCAGTTCCTGTGGTCGATCTTCCGCGACGTCTATCACTACATCGCCGTCCATCTGGAATCGATCGCCGACAACGCGCGCGACGTCGATCTCGCGATCCGCTGGGGCTTCGGCTGGAACGAAGGTCCGTTCGAAGGCTGGCAGACGGCCGGCTGGAAGCAGGTCGCCGAATGGGTGCAGGAAGACATCGCGGCGGGCAAGGCGCTCGCCAACGTGCCGCTGCCGTCGTGGGTGCTCAAAGGCGCGGTTGACGAGAAGGGCGGCGTGCACACGGCTGAAGGCTCGTGGTCACCGGCCACGCAGACCTTCGTGCCGCGCTCGTCGCTCGACGTGTACCGCAAGCAGGTGTTTCGCGCGCCGCTCGTCGGCGAAACCGGCGCCGATCCGAAGACCTACGGCAAGACGCTGTTCGAGACCGATGCGGTGCGCGCATGGGTCGACGATCGCGCGGGCGAGGACGACGTGCTGATCGTGTCGTTCAAGAGCAAGATGAACACGATCGGACCGGCGGTGATCGAAGGGCTCACGCAGGCGATCGAACTGGCCGAGAAGGACTACAAGGGCCTCGTCGTGTGGCAGCCCACATCGCTGAAGCTCGGCACGCCGGGCGGTCCGTTCTCGGCGGGCGCGAACCTCGAAGAAGCGATGCCCGCGTTCATGATGGGCGGCGCGAAGGGCATCGAGCCGTTCGTGAGGAATTTCCAGCAGGGCATGCTGCGCGTCAAGTACGCGAACGTGCCGGTGATCTCGGCAATCTCTGGCATCGCGCTCGGCGGCGGCTGCGAGCTCGCACTGCACAGCGCGAAGCGCGTCGCGCACATCGAGAGCTATCTGGGTCTCGTCGAAGTCGGCGTGGGTCTCGTGCCGGCGGGCGGCGGCCTGAAGGAAGCGGCGCTGCGCGCGGCCGAAGCGGCAAGCCAGGTCGGCGCGACGAACGATCTGCTGAGGTTCCTGCAGAAGTCGTTCGAGAACGCGGCGATGGCGAAGGTGTCGGCCTCCGCGCTCGACGCCCGCGCGATGGGCTACCTGAAGCCTTCCGACACGATCGTCTTCAACGTGTTCGAACTGCTCGACGTCGCGAAGAAGGAAGCGCGCGCGCTCGCCGCGGCGGGCTACCGTGCGCCGCTGCGCGCGACCCAGGTCCCGGTCGCGGGCCGCTCGGCGATCTCGACGATCAAGGCGTCGCTCGTCAACATGCGCGACGGCCGCTTCATCAGCGAGCACGATTTCCTGATCGCGAGCCGCATCGCGGAAGCGGTGTGCGGCGGCGACGTCGAAGCGGGCAGCCTCGTCGACGAAGAATGGCTGCTGCAACTCGAGCGTCGCGCGTTCGTCGAACTGCTCGGCACGCAGAAGACGCAGGAACGGATCATGGGCATGCTGCAGACCGGCAAGCCGGTGCGCAATTAAGCGGCGACCGCCCAATGTGCATGGGACCAGAGTAAGAGCTTTGGCCAACTCTGGTCGACAAAGGAGATTCCCAAATGGCAAAGCAATTGCAAGACGCATATATCGTCGCCGCGAGCCGTACGCCGATCGGCAAGGCGCCGCGCGGCATGTTCAGGAACACACGTCCGGATGAGCTGCTGGTTCACGCGATCAGGTCGGCCGTCGCTCAGGTGCCCGGCCTCGACACCGGCGTGATCGAAGACGCGATCGTCGGTTGCGCGATTCCGGAAGCGGAGCAGGGCCTGAACGTCGCACGGATCGGCGCGCTGCTGGCAGGTCTGCCGAACACGGTCGGCGGCGTGACGGTGAACCGCTTCTGCGCGTCGGGTTTGACCGCGCTCGCGATGGCCGCGGACCGCATCCGCGTCGGCGAGGCGGATGCGATGATCGCGGGCGGCTGCGAATCGATGAGCATGGTGCCGATGATGGGCAATAAGCCGTCGCTGTCGCCGCATATCTTCGATCGCAACGAAGACGTCGGCATCGCGTACGGCATGGGCCTGACCGCGGAGAAAGTCGCCGAGCGCTGGAAGATCAGCCGCGAAGCGCAGGACGCGTTCTCGGTCGAATCGCACCGCCGCGCGATGGCCGCGCAGCAAGCCGGCGAATTCAACGACGAAATCGCCGCGTACACGATCGTCGATCGCGTGCCCGATCTCGCGACCGGCGAGATCAACGTGAAAACGCGCGACGTGTCGCTCGACGAAGGTCCGCGCGCGGACACGTCGATGGAGGGCCTCGCGAAGCTGCGCGCGGTGTTCGCGAACAAAGGCTCGGTCACGGCCGGCAACAGCTCGCAGACGTCGGACGGCGCGGGCGCGTTGATCGTCGTGTCGGAAAAAATCCTCAAGCAGTTCAACCTGACGCCGCTCGCGCGCTTCGTCAGCTTCGCAGTGCGCGGCGTGCCGCCGGAAATCATGGGCATCGGCCCGAAGGAAGCGATTCCGGCCGCGCTGAAAGCCGCGGGCCTGAAGCAGGACGACCTCGACTGGATCGAGCTGAACGAGGCGTTCGCCGCGCAGTCGCTCGCGGTGATCCAGGACCTCGGCCTCGATACGTCGAAGATCAACCCGCTCGGCGGCGCGATCGCACTGGGCCATCCGCTCGGCGCGACCGGCGCGATTCGTGCGGCGACCGTGGTGCACGGCCTGCGCCGCCGCAACTACAAGTACGGCATGGTGACGATGTGCGTCGGTACCGGCATGGGCGCGGCGGGCATCATCGAGCGTCTGTGAGCCGCTGATCGAACGGGGGATCCTTCTGTGATCCACCAGGGACCGCGCAACGGTTCGCAGGCCGCGCGGCTTGCGAACCGTTTCTACATTCAGCAGGAGCACAAGGAGATGAACGGGATGACGACGGATATTCTGGTCGAGCGCGCCGACGCGGTGCTGACCATCAGCTTCAACCGGCCCGGCAGGAAAAACGCGTTCACGGCCGCGATGTATCAGACGATGGCCGACGCGCTCGTAGACGCGCAGGCCGACGCGTCGGTGCGCGCGATCCTGATTCGCGGCAGCGCGGGCATGTTCAGCGCGGGCAACGATCTCGAGGACTTCATGAAGTCGCCGCCGGTTGGCGAAACCCCGCCGGTGTTCCAGTTCCTGCGCGCGCTATGTTCGGCGGAAAAACCGGTGGTGGCGGCGGTCGCGGGGCCGGCGGTCGGCATCGGCACGACGCTGCTGCTGCATTGCGATCTGGTCTACGCGGCCGACACCGCGAGCTTTTCGCTGCCGTTCACGCAGCTCGGGCTGTGCCCGGAAGCAGCGTCGAGCCTGTTGCTGCAGCGCGTGGCCGGCTACCAGGCGGCGGCGGAAAAACTGCTGCTCGGCGAGGCGTTCGACGCGGCCGAAGCGCACCGCATGGGCTTCGTGAATCGCGTGCTGCCGGCGGGCGAAGTCGACGCGTTCGCGGCGTCGCAGGCCGCGAAGCTGGCGGCGCTGCCGGCGTCGTCGTTGCGCGTGACGAAGAGCCTGATGAAGCGCGCGAGCCAGCAGGAACTGCAGACGCAGATGACCGAGGAAGCCGTGCATTTCGGCAAGATGCTGCTTGCGCCCGAAGCGCGCGAGGCATTCAAGGCGTTCTTCGAGAAGCGCAAGCCGGATTTCCGGCGGTTCGACTGAGGGGGGCGACGCAGGCGGGCTTCGGGTGGGTTAGCCGTGAATCGTTGCTGCGCCGCTTCAATCGCTCAAGCTTGCTGCTGCCAGGTGTCGTAATCGACGTAGCTGCCTTCGCGGCAGAAGCTCACGAGCCGCACGCCCGCCTCACGCGCGATCGCAATCGCGAGCGACGACGGCGCCGAGATCGTCGCGAGCATCGGCACGTCGACGCGCGCGGCCTTGCGCACCAGCTCGTAGCTCGCGCGGCTCGACAGAAACACGAAACCGTCGCGCGTATCGGCGCGGTCGAGCACGAGCTGGCCGATCAGCTTGTCGAGCGCGTTGTGGCGGCCGACGTCCTCGAACGCAGAGTGGATCGCGCCTTGCGCATCACACCACGCGGCCGCGTGGAGGCCGCCCGTCAAACGAGTGAGCGCCTGGTGCTCGGGCAGCGCGCGCGCGGCGCGTGCGATCGCATCGGGCGCGAGCCGCTGCAAGAAGCCAGTGTCGGGTACACGCTGCGGTTTCAGATCCAGCAGATCGATGCTTTCGATGCCGCACACGCCGCAGCCGGTGCGCCCGGCGAGCGCGCGGCGCTTTTCCTTCAAACCGGCGAACGCCTGCTGCACGACCTGCAATTGCACCTCGGCATGCGGCAGCTCGCCGTGCCCGTGCAATTCGACCTCGATGTCCTGAATGTCGCTGCCGCGCTCGACGATCCCCTCCGAAATCGCGAAGCCGACCGCGAACGCTTCGAGATCGCGCGGCGTGCACATCATCACCGCGTGCGAGATGCCGTTGAACACGAGCGCGACCGGCCACTCCTGGCCGACGTGATCGGTGGCGGTTTCAACCGCCGCGCCGCGATGGCGGCGCACTTCGAGTTGCACCGCGCCGGGTTGTTCGTCGCTGTCGAGGGCGTGGGGCTGGCCGTCCGCCCGCCCGGTTGCGCGCCCGTTTTCCTGTCCGTTCAAGCTGCTTCACTCCTGTACCATGCCGCGCGTCAAAGGGTGCGCCGGCCTCGCCGTATGCTTCGCGGCGGCCGCCGCGCGGGGCGCCGTCGCGCGAATAAGGTTCTAAAATACCTCAAGCGGCGCCCGCACGCTGTCCGCCACCGACAAGGAGCACTGACATGGGACTCAACGAAGCACCGCTTCTGTTCGACTTCGAGGTCGCGTCTTCGGAGAATTTCACTTATATCCCGATGTCGGTGCGCTTCAATCTCGACCGTTTCGGGCTGCGCATCACGCTCGCGCAGTGGCAGCAACTGCCGCTCGAAGATCGCAAGCTGCTCGCGCGTTTCCCGGTCGAAGAAGACACGCAGATCGAACCGAATTTCGATCACGCGCTGTTCGAGATGCTGCGCACGCACGCGAACGTCGAACCGGAGTGGTTTACGCCTGAGGAGTCGCCGGCCTGGCGTCAAACCGACAGCGTGCCCGACGGTGTCGCGCATCAGGCGGGGCTGGCCGGTCTCGCCGCGCCGAGCGTCGCGCGCTGGGCCGAGCTCGATCCTTTCAAGCGCTATGTGCTCGCGAAGCTGTCGCGCAAGCCCGAGGCGAGCCACGATTTCGTCCCGGCGATGAAGGAATTTGGAGCGGCCGGCTAGGCGCGGCCGGCTAGGTGCGGCCGGCCAGCCGCTCCCGGCCAGGCGCCCCCACCAACTCGCAGCCTTCCCCCCAATCCTCAGATTTTTTTCGCGCCGACCCTCAACCCGCTTCCGATCGCTGCCGATATCCAAAAGGATGGCGCGTAAAAGACTTGCATCGATGCGGCCCGACGCACCGGCAGCGAGCGCGCTCTCCTGCCCTCGGAACGATTGACGTTCGGAATCCATGAATCCTTTTCTATCGAAGCGACTGCTGATCAATATTGTGGTCGTGGTCGTCGTGGTCGTCGCGGTCGGTGCAAACGCGTTCGTCGCGTACACGCAGATTCGCGGGCAGCGCGACGCCGATGCGCGCCTCGCGCGCTCGACCAGCGTGCGCCAGAACCTCGATGCGTATCACGCCGCGCTCGATAACGCGCTCGCCGCTCTGCACCGCCTGAAAGAATCGGGCAAGCCGGTGCCGCCCGACGCGGCCGCTTCGATGACGAACACACTCGCGAGCCGCGAGCAGTCACTGCGCGACGAGCTCGCGAGCGAGCCGTACATGTCGGGGGCGCTCGCCAGCCTGAGCGCGGCGCGGCACGCGTTGCAGCACGATCTGGAGGACACGCTGCGCAACCATGCGAGTGACCTGCCCGGAGCGGCAAGCGCGCCGTCGGGGGCGGCGTCGGGCGTGGCGCACGCGGCATCGACCGAAGCACCAGGGGCGGCCCCCCTCGACGCGCCATTCGAGGCATCCCTCGACCCTGCGCCGTCGAACTCGCATCTTGCCGCCGCGCTAGAGCGTGTCGAAGCCGCGCTCGCCACGTTGCGCAGCGAGGAAAACCGCTCGTTGCAGATCTCGCTCGCGGCATCGGCGAGCGACAGCGAGCGCGCGATGTTCGTGCTGCTCGTGACGATGCTCACCGGCAGCGTGCTGCTGTTCCTCACGTTCGGCGTGCGCGAGAACAGCGCGCGCGAAAAACTGCGCAGCGCCCGCGCGCTGGTGCGCAACGACGAGCGTTTTCGCAGCCTGTTCGACGATCACACCGTGCCGATGTACATCTTCGATCGCGACACGCTGTGCTTTCTCGCCGTCAACAAGGCCGCGATCCAGCAATACGGCTACACGGAAGACGAGTTTCTCGGCATGACGATCCGCGCGATCCGCCCGAACTCGGAAATCGGCCGCCTGGAGACGCACCTGCAGCGTAGCGCCGACCTCCGCCAGAGCCACACGATGGCGGGCATCTGGCGGCATCGGCGCAAGGACGGCTCGATCCTCAGCGTCAACGTGTCCTATCACGCACTGAACTTCATGGGCCGCGACGCCTCGTTCGTGCTGGCGGACGACGTGACCGACCAGATCAACGCCGAAGCCGAAGCGCAGCGCTCGAATCAGATGCTCGAAGCGGTGATCGACAACATTCCGCAGCGCATCTTCTGGAAGGACCTGAACTCGCGCTATCTCGGCTGCAACATGGCATTCGCGCGCGACGCGGGGCTCGCGTATCCCGAGCAGGTGGTCGGCAAGAGCGACGCCGACCTGGCGTGGCGCGCGTTCGCCGACCTGTTGACCGAGCACGATCGCGAAGTCGTGAGCACCGGCGTGCCCAAGATGAACTTCGAGGTCGACTTCGTGATCGACGGCTTGCACCGCACGACAGTCACGAGCAAGCTGCCCTTCACCGACGGCGGCGGTCAGGTGATCGGCGTGCTCGGCTCGTACACCGACATCACCGAGCGCAAGCGCGCCGATCTCGCGCTGCGTCTGCAAAGCCGGGCGCTCGACGCGAGCGTCAACGCGATCCTGATCACCGCGCCGTCGCCGTCGGGCAATCTGATCGAATACGTGAATCCGGCGTTCATGCGCATCACCGGCTACGATCCCGCCGAGGTGATCGGCCACGACTGCCGCGTGCTGCAACGCGACGACCGTGACCAGGAAGGCGTCGCGTTGATCCGCGAGGCGCTCGCGGCGAATCGCGAGGTCAGCGCGGTGGTGCGCAACTATCGCAAGGACGGCGCGCTGTTCTGGAATCAGCTGTTCATCGCGCCGGTGCCGAACGCGGAAGGCGTGATCACCCATCATATCGGCGTCATCAACGACGTGACCGAGCTGATCCGCTATCAGGAGCAGCTCGAATACCAGGCCAACTACGACGGCCTTACGCGGCTGCCGAACCGCAACCTGCTGCGCGACCGGCTCGAACATGCGCTCGTCGTCGCGCAGCGGCATCATTCGGGCGTCGCGGTCGTGTTCCTCGATCTCGACGGCTTCAAGAACGTCAACGACAGCCTCGGCCATAGCGTCGGCGACCGGCTGCTCGGGGTGGTCGCCGAACGGCTCGCGCGCTGCTCGCGCACCAGCGACACGGTTGCGCGCCACGGCGGCGACGAGTTCGTGATCGTGATGACCGACACCGTCGACGAGCAATCGCTGATCACGTGGATGGAGCGCGTGCGCGCGTCGATCGCCGAGCCGGTGTGGCTCGACGGCACCGAGCTGTACGTCGGCTGCAGCATGGGCGCGAGCCTGTTCCCGCAGGACGGCGAGGATGCCGAAACGCTGATGAAGAAGGCCGACGTCGCGATGTATCGCGCGAAGGACATGGGGCGCAACACGTTCCAGTTCTATCAGCCGGAGATGAACGCGAGCGCGGGCGCGCGCCTGAATCTCGAACGACGCCTGCGCCGCGCGCTGCGCGACAACGAGTTCCTGCTGCACTATCAGCCGCAGGTCGATATCGGCAGCGGACAGATCGTCGGCATCGAGGCGCTTGTGCGCTGGCACGATCCCGAGGTCGGGCTCGTGCTGCCGTCGTCGTTCATTCCGCTCGCCGAGGAAAGCGGGCTGATCGGGCCGCTGTCGGACTGGGTGCTGCGCGAGGCGTGCCGGCAGAACAAGGCGTGGCAGGATCAGGGCTTGCCGCCGGCGCGCGTGTCGGTGAATCTGTCGGCGCGGGTGTTCCAGCAGCGTGACATCGCGAAGCTCGTGATGCAGGTGCTCGACGAGACCGGACTCGAACCGAAGTACCTCGAACTCGAGTTGACCGAAAGCACGATCATGCGCAACGCGGAAGAAGCAGTGTCGATGCTCAACGAACTGCACGGGCTCGGTATCGGTCTCGCGATCGACGACTTCGGCACCGGCTATTCGAGCCTCAGCTATCTGAAGCGCTTCCCGGTGGACCGCTTGAAGATCGACCGCTCGTTCGTGTCGGATATCGGCGTATCGGGCGACGATGAGACGATCACGTCGGCGATCATCGCGCTCGCCCATTCGCTGAAGTTGCAGGTGATCGCCGAGGGCGTGGAAACGTCGGCGCAACTCGACTTCCTGAAGGAACGCGCGTGCGACGAAATGCAGGGCTTCTATTTCGCGAAGCCGCTATCGACGGAAGCGATTTCCGAACTGCTGCACGGCGGGTTGGCGCCGGAGCTGGAGCCGGCGTGAGGGGAGCGTGACGCGGCGACGGGTGCCGCCGCGTGTCGCGTCCAACGCTGGTCACTGAGCCGGCGTGTCCATAAACACCGGCAGGCTTTCCGCGAACGCGGAAAACTTCTCGAGCCGCGGATGATCGGCCTTGCTGACCGCCTCCGGCAGCATCATGTGCGTGAACTGCCAGGCTACGGCGACGGCCACCTCCGCCGCGCTGAACTGCCGCTGCGTGTCGGGCAGCGGCCCTTCGCCCAACTCGCGTTCGAGTTCGGCATAGGCGGCGAACAGTTGCGCGTGCACGCGCTCGACCCACGGTTCATGCTGCTTCTCCTGAGGCCGCAGATTGCGCTCGTAAACGATCTGCACGCTCTTTTCGCAGGCGGCGAGCGCGAGACCCGTCAGACGCGCGGCGCGCAACGCCGCGTCGGCCTGCGTCGGGAACAGCGGGGTGGGGCCGGCGAGCGTTGCCAGATACTGCAGGATCACCGTCGAGTCCATCAGGATCGCGCCGTTGTCGGCGACGAGCGTCGGCGCCTTGACGACCGGGTTGATCTTCGCGAACTGGTCGTAGGTGCGGAAAACCGAAATCGACTCGTGTTCGAAGTCGAGCGCGAGCAGCTTCATGCAGATGGCGACGCGCCGCACGTAGGGCGAGTCGAGCATACCGATCAGTTTCATCTCGTTTCCATGAGAAGAGCGACTATGGGGCGTCCCGGGCCTCGTGCGCCGATCGGCTGGAACGGCTAGCGGGTGGCGCGGCGCGTGACGCGTGGAATCGCTAGCTTAAGCATCCTCGCCGGCTCAGTCCAGCGCGGGCAGCGCGCGCGGACGGCGGTCGCTGTCGGTGGCGACGTAGGTGAGGATCGCTTCAGTGACCTTGACGACGTCCTGCGAGAGGCTCATCCGGTGCGCGTAGACCTCGACCGACACCGTCACCGACGTATTGCCGGTCTTCACGATATCCGCGTAAAAGCTCAGCAGATCGCCGACGAACACCGGTTGCTTGAACAGGAAAGAATTAACCGCGATCGTCGCGACCCGCCCATTCGCGCGCCGGCTTGCCGGAATCGACCCGGCGATGTCGACCTGCGCCATGATCCAGCCGCCGAACACGTCGCCATGAATGTTCGCGTCCGATGGCTGC
This sequence comes from Paraburkholderia sp. MM5384-R2, assembly GCF_014201025.1. Classification (NCBI taxonomy): domain Bacteria; kingdom Pseudomonadati; phylum Pseudomonadota; class Betaproteobacteria; order Burkholderiales; family Burkholderiaceae; genus Paraburkholderia; species Paraburkholderia sp. MM5384-R2. The sequence continues at coordinate 40,095 of NZ_JACHDI010000033.1, read as the reverse complement.
GGCATTACGCGCAGCGCGCACGGCTTGGACGGAAGTTGAAGAAGATCGGTCATCGGGACATCCTTGGGAAACGTATTCGAGTGTATTGACGCGCATTGACGCAATGGCTGGGCCAGTTCGACAGTAGGCCATGCAAAGCGCCGCCAGTCGGCTTCTGCGACAATAGAAAGATCAGGAATTGTACGGGAAAGCACCCAGCGAAGCGCGCGAGCCGCGCGCCGCTGCGAACTCCGGCAGCTCCACACTCTCCCCACGATTTATGCGCCGCGCTCCTTCGTCCGAACCCTCGCCGATTTCCACCGCACCCCGCAACGACTGGCAAACGATCCTGTCGCTGCTGCCATACCTTGCCACCTACAAATGGCGAGTCGGCTTCGCGCTCAGCTGCCTGATCGGCGCGAAGTTCGCGAACCTCGGCGTGCCGATCGTGATGAAGCGCATCGTCGACAGTCTCGCGTCGGTCCGGCATCTGACCGCGCTCGGCCGCGCGCAGGACGCGCCCGGCATCGTGCTGCTCGGCGGCGTCGGCTTGCTGGTGGTCGCGTATGCGGTGGCGCGGCTGTCCACTTCGTTTTTCACCGAGCTGCGCGAAATCCTGTTTTCGAAAGTGACGGAAAGCGCGGTGCGCCAACTCGCGCTGAAAGTATTCCGCCATCTGCACGGACTGTCGCTGCGCTTTCATCTGGAGCGGCAGACGGGCGGCATGTCGCGCGATATCGAACGCGGCACGCGCGGCATCACGCAGCTGATTTCCTATTCGCTGTACAGCATCCTGCCGACGCTCGTCGAAGTCGGTCTCGTGCTCGGCTTTTTCGTCGTCAAATACGAGGCCTATTACGCGATCGTCACGTTCGTCGCGCTCGCGGTGTACATCGCGTTCACGGTGAAGGTCACCGAGTGGCGCACGCACTTTCGCCGCACGATGAACGAGCTCGATTCGAAGGCGAATTCGCGCGCGATCGACTCGCTGCTCAACTACGAGACCGTCAAGTACTTCGGCAACGAGGAATGGGAAGCGAGCCGTTACGACGAGAACCTGAAGCGCTATCGCGCGGCGGCGATCAAGTCGCAGCGCTCGCTGTCGGCGCTGAACTTCGGGCAGCAGGCGATCATCGGCACGGGGCTCGTGTTCATCCTGTGGCGCGCGACCCAGGGCGTGATGGCCGGGCGTCTGACGCTCGGCGACCTGGTGCTGATCAACACGTTCATGCTGCAGCTGTATATTCCGTTGAATTTTCTCGGCGTGGTCTATCGCGAGCTGAAGCAGAGCCTGACCGACATGGACCGCATGTTCTCGCTGCTCGGCGCACCGCGGGAAGTGCCCGACGCGCCCAATGCGGTGGCTTTGCAAGTGAGCGGCGCGCAGGTGCGCTTTGACGACGTGAGCTTCGCGTACGAGCCCGCGCGGCAGATTCTGCACGGCGTGAGCTTCACGATCGCGGCCGGCACGACGACGGCGGTGGTCGGCCACAGCGGTTCGGGCAAGTCGACGCTCGCGCGGCTGCTGTTCCGCTTCTACGATCTCGACCGCGCGACGGGCGGCGCGATTCGCATCGACGGGCAGGATATTCGCGACGTCACGCAGGATTCGCTGCGCGCGTCGATCGGCATCGTGCCGCAGGACACGGTGCTGTTCAACGACTCGATCTACTACAACATCGCGTACGGTCGGCCGTCGGCGACGCGCGACGAAGTGATCGCGGCGGCGCGCGCCGCGCATATCCACGAGTTCATCGAGAGTCTGCCGAAGGGCTACGACACGCCGGTCGGCGAGCGCGGGCTCAAGCTGTCCGGCGGCGAAAAGCAGCGCGTCGCGATCGCGCGGACCATACTCAAGAATCCGCCGATCCTGTTGTTCGACGAAGCGACGTCCGCGCTCGATTCACGCTCCGAGCGCGCGATCCAGCATGAGCTCGACCTGATCGCGCGCGAACGCACGACGCTGATCATCGCGCACCGGCTGTCGACGGTCGTGCACGCGCAGCAGATCATCGTGATGGACAAAGGGCGCATCGTCGAGCGCGGCACGCACGCGGAGCTGTTGCGCGCGAACGGTTTGTTCGCGCAGATGTGGGCGCTGCAGCAGCGCGCCGCGCACACCACGGATGCGGTGGAAAGAGCGGAAGCAGTCGGGGCAGGTGAGAGCCCGGCGAAGTAAAGCTCAGCGCGCGCGCAGCAGCCGATCGAGCGCTTCCAGCTGCGCCTGGGTGCCGATGTTCTCCCACAAGCCTTCGTACAGCTCGCCGCTCGCGAGCCCACGCGCGATGGTCGCGCGGTAATACGGGCTCAGCGCGCGCCGCGTGCCGCGCGGCAGATCGCGGAACATGCGCGTGTCGTACAGACCGAAACTGCCGAACGTGAGGCGCGGCTGCGCGTCGAGCGACAGCACGCCGTCGACGAGACCAAAGTCGCCGTTCGGGTGAAACGCCGGATTCGGCACCATCACCAGATGCATGCCGGGCTCGGGCAGCGCCTTCAGCCGGCCGGCGTGCGCGTGCAGCGCGGCGAAGTCGTAATCGGTGTACACGTCGCCGGCCACCGCGACGAACAACTGATCCGCGCCCTCGTCGGTCAGCAGCGGCAGCGCCTGCGCGATGCCGCCCGCGGTCTCCAGCGCCTCGTGCTCGGGCGAGTAGCGCAGCTCGACCTGCCAGCGCGAACCGTCGCCGAGCGCGGCTTCGAGCTGCGCGCCGAGCCACGCATGATTGATCACGATGCTACGGATGCCGGCCCGCGCGAGCCGTTCGATCTGCCATACGATCAGCGGCTTGCCGCCCACTTCGAGCAAGGGCTTCGGGCACGCGTCGGTCAACGGACGCATGCGCTCGCCGCGGCCCGCGGCGAAAATCATCGCTTTCTTTACGGACATCGTCATCGGTCAGAAGGTGTAGCCGATTTCCTGCGCGCGGCCGTCGAGGTCGTCGAGCAGTTTCGCGAACCCGCGCAGCGGCGCGTAACGCTGCGCCACCTTGCGTGCATAGCCGATGAAGCGCGGCAGGTCGTTCATGTAATGCGCCTTGCCGTCGCGGTAGTTGATGCGGCAGAACAGGCCGAGCACCTTGATGTGCCGCTGCAGCCCCATCCATTCGAGCTGGCGGTAGAACTCGCCGAAATCGGCATCGACCGGCAGGCCGGCTTTTTTGGCGCGCTCCCAGTAGTACGCGAAGCAGTCGAGCTCGAACTCCTCGTCCCAGCTGAGGAACGCGTCGCGCAGCAGCGACACGACGTCGTACGTGATCGGCCCGTACACCGCGTCCTGGAAGTCGAGCACGCCTGGGTTCGGCTCGGCGATCATCAGATTGCGCGGCATGAAATCGCGCAGCATGAAGCTTTGCGGCTGCGCGCGCGCGCTCGCGATCAGCAGCGCGAACGTGCGATCGAGCAGCGCGCGCGTGGCGGCATCGACCTCGCGGCCAAGGTGCCGGCCGATGAACCACTCGGGCATCAGCTCCATCTCGCGGTGCAGGAACGCTTCGTCGAACGGCGGCAGCACGTCTTCGCGCGAACTGAGCTGCCAGCGGATCAGCGCGTCGAGCGCGTCGCGCATCAGCGCGCGAGCCGCGCGCGTGTCGCCCGCGGCCTGCGCGTCGGTCAGCGCGCCCAGATACGACGCGGTGCCGAGATCGGTGACGAGCATGAAGCCAGCGTCGAAGTCGACCTCGAGCACGCGCGGCACGTGCACGCCGGCGGCGGCGAGCAATTGCGCGATCTGTGCGAATTCGCGGCATTTTTCGGGCGGCGGCGCGTCGACGGCGATCAGCGTGGCCGCGCCGTTGTCTTGCGGCGCCTTACCGGCGAGCCGGAAATAACGGCGGAAACTGGCGTCGGACGAGGCCGGAACGAGGGTGTCGGGCTCGAGCGCATGGCGCGCCGCGTGGCCTTGCAGCCAGGCCTTGAGCAGGGAGAGACGGGTGTCGGTGAAATCTTGGGTGGAAGGCAGCGTCATGAAAAGCGGCGGCAAATTCTTGGGGACAACGTCTTGCCATATAATACCCCACGACTTTTTTGACGCGACTCACACGCCAGCTTTCGCGTGCTCCGTTTCACCGCCCGCCTTATCACTCGGCAAATTGGGAATCCAGACGTGCAGCCGACTCTAACGGTCGCGGTGTGCAGGCGGTGGATCGTGACGACGAAAGCTTGCGCACGGGTCGACTCGCCAAACGATACATGCCGCCCAGACAGCTTTCCGATACCACTCCTTCCTGTGCAGTAGTGCCGCGCAAAAGGCGGCTCGTCGCGGCGCTGATCGCCGTTCCGGGCCTGATGCCCGCGCTTGCGCACGCCCAGCTGGTGGGGGAAGCTGCGCAACCGCAGGCGGTCTACCCGCCGTGGGGCATGCAGCTTGCGCCGCAGCTCGAGGATCATCCGTTGCAAACGGGCCAGCGGCCGGCCACCTTCGTGCTCGGCGACCACGCGAGCGGCACGATCGACCAGGATCTGGCCGCCAAGGGCTCGGCGGAAGTGCGGCACAACACGTCCGTGATCAAGGCCGACGCCCTGCACTACGATCAGGACACGGACATGGCCGATGCGTACGGCAATGTCCACGTGATCAATACCGGCAATACCTTCATCGGACCCGAGGCGCATCTGCGCGTCGATTCGACCGAAGGCTTCATGACCGCGCCGAAGTACCACTTCACGCTGACGGGCGGCTCGGGCAGCGCGCAGCGCGTCGACCTGCTCGACGCGGAGCGCTCCGTGTTCACGAAGGGCACCTACACGGCGTGCGCGTGCACGGACAATCCGGCCTGGTACATCAAGGGCAGCGAGTTCGATTTCGACACCGGCGCGGACGAAGGCGTCGCCTACAACAGCGTGCTGTTCTTCCAGGGCGTGCCGGTGTTCGCGTCGCCGTGGCTGTCGTTCCCGCTGTCGGGCGATCGGCGCAGCGGCCTGTTGCCGCCCACGTTCTCGCTGAGCTCGACGAACGGTTTCGAGCTGTCGGTGCCGTATTACTTCAACATCGCGCCGAATCGAGATCTGACGGTCACGCCGCGTCTGATCTCGAAGCGCGGTGTGCAGTTGCAGAGCACGTTCCGCTATCTGTCGCCGACGTATTCCGGGTCGATCACCGGTGAATTTCTGCCCGACGATCGCCTGACGAAGACCAACCGCTACGCGCTGTACATCCAGCACAACCAGAATTTCGGTAACGGCTTCGGCGGCTACATCTATTACAACAAGGTTTCGGACAACACCTATCCGGAAGACCTGTCGTCGTCGGTCAACCAGTTCATGAACGGCACCCAGCTCCTGTATCAGCAGGAAGCCGGGTTGACCTACAACAACGGACCGTGGTCCGTGCTCGCGCGCGAGCAGCACTGGCAGACGCTGGAGCCGTCGGTCGCGCCGTACGGCCGCCAGCCGCAGTTGAACGTCAAGTACGCGAAGTACAACATCGGCGGCTTCGATTTCGGCGCCGAAGCCGACTACACGAACTTCCGCATCACCACCGCGGATCTGAGCGAAGGCCAGCGGGTGCTGTTCAACCCGTACCTGTCGTATTCGGTGGTGGGGCCGGGCTACTTCGTCACGCCGAAGGTGCAGTGGCACTTTGCGTCGTACAACCTGAACAACATCGGCACCGATCTGGCGAACGTGCCGGGGGCGCAGAAGAATTTCACCGAGTCGATTCCGACCTTCACGTTCGACACGGGACTGACGTTCGAGCGCTCGGTGCGCATTTTCGGCGCGGACTATATCCAGACGCTGGAGCCGCGCCTGTACTACGTGTACACGCCGTACCGCAATCAGAACAACGCGCCGCTGTTCGATACCGCCGAATCCGACTTCGGTCTCGCGGAAATCTTCACGCCGAATACGTTCGTCGGTAACGACCGGATCGCCGACGCGAACCGCCTGACCGCCGGTCTCACCACGCGCTTCATCAATCCGTCCACTGGCGACGAGCGCGCGCGCTTCGTGATCGCGCAGCAGTATTACTTCCGGGATCAGCGCGTCACGCTGACGCCGACCCAGACCAGTACCCAGGCCACGCACTCGGACCTGATCGCGGGCGCGTCGATCAAGCTGGGCGCCGGTTTCGCTTCGGAAACGGCGTTCCAATATAATGCGGACAATAACCAGCTCACGAAGACGAGTGTCGGCTTCGGGTTCAGTCCGGCGAGCGGCAAGGTCATCAACGTCGCGTACCGCTACACGCGCGCCAACACCACGCTCGACAACCAGCCGATCAATCAGGTGCTGATTTCGGGCCAATGGCCGCTGACGCACCGGATGTACGGTGTCGGCCGGTTCAACTACGACCTCGGTGGCCACCGTATCGTCGACGGCCTGGTCGGCCTGCAATACGACGCGGACTGCTGGACGCTCGGCGCCGGCATCCAGCGCTACGCGAACGGCCTGAACTCGTCGGGACAGAATCAGTCGAGCACACGGTTTCTGGCGCAGTTGACGTTCAAGGGCTTGTCGAGCGTCGACAACGGGCTGATGACCGCGTTCCGCAGCAGTGTGGCCGGCTACATGCCGTTGCCGCCACCGCCACCGCCGGAGTCGCGGTTCACCAACTACGAATGACGGTCGCCCGGTCATTCACGGCTTGCGAAAAGACGGGCGAAGCGCCCGACATCATTGGAGTATCTGTGGCAATCATGAAACAGCTTCGCTTGGCAATACTCGCGGCGGGTCTCGTCGCCGCGGCGTCCTTCGTTCCAGTCGCGTCGGTACAGGCGCAGGCATTGGCCGGCAATAGCGGCCAGACGGTGGACACCATCGCCGCAGTGGTCAACAACGGTGTCATCACGCAGCGCGAGCTCGACGAGCGGGTCGGTCTGATCGCGCACCGGCTGAACCAGCAGAACGCTCCGGTGCCGCCGACGGACCAGTTGCGCCAGCAGGTGCTCACGCAGATGGTGCTCGAGCGCATCCAGCTGCAGAAGGCCAAGGAAGACGGCATCACCATCGACGACGCGGCCGTGCAACGCACGCTCGAGCGTCTCGCGCAGGCGAACAACATGTCGCTGGCCATGTACCGCGCGCGCATCGAAGCGCAAGGCGTGCCCTGGACCACTTTCACGAGCGACGCGCGCACGGAGCTGACGCTGTCGCGTCTGCGCGAGAAGGAAGTGGACAGCAAGATCACGGTGACGGACGCCGAGGTCGCGAACTACATCGCCAGCCAGCGCGGTCCGGGCGCCGGCCAGACGAACGACCTGCACATGCAGCACATTTTCGTGAAGGCGCCGCTCAACGCCTCGGAGACCGACATCGAGGCGGCGCAGAAGAAGGCCGCGGCGCTGCTCGCCGAAGCGAAGGGCGGCGCGAATTTCGAAAAGCTCGCGAAAGCCAATTCGCAGGCGCCGGACGCGTCGAAGAACGGCGGCGATCTCGGCTTCCTCGAGCCGTCGAAGCTGCCGCCCGAGTTCGTGAAGGCCGCGTCGGCACTGCGTCCGGGTGAGATCGATCCGGATCTGATCCGCACCAACGACGGCTTCGAGATCGTGCGTCTGGTCGAGCGCCGTGCCGGCCAGGGCACCAGCGCGGACGCGCCGAAGCTCGTGCAGACGCACGTGCGCCATATTCTGCTGCGCGTCGGCGACGGTCAGTCCGAACCGCAGGCACGCCAGAAGCTGCTCGACATCCGCAACCAGATCGCCGCCGGCGGCGACTTCGCGAAGTTCGCGCGCACCTACTCGCAGGACGGCTCGGCCTCGCAAGGCGGTGACCTCGGCTGGGTCAGCCCGGGCGAGACGGTGCCCGAGTTCGAGCGCGCAATGAACTCGCTGCAGGACGGTCAGATCAGCGAACCGGTGCGCAGCGAATACGGCTACCACCTGATTCAGGTGCTCGGCCGCCGCGATGCGCAAGGCTCGATTGCGCAGCAGATGGATCTCGCGCGTCAGGCCATCGGCCAGCGCAAGGCGGAACAGGCGTATGCCGACTGGCTGCGCGAGCTGCGCGATACCGCGTACGTCGAAGTGAAGCCGGCCACGGCGAACGTGCAATAACAGAGCCAATGCGATGACGAGCGCTGCCCAGCCCACCCACCGTCCGCTGCAGATCGCGATCACGACCGGCGAACCCGCCGGCGTCGGTCCCGAGCTGACCGCGCAGGCGCTGGCCGGCGCGGCGGCGCACTGGCCTCAGGCGCAGTTCACCGTGCTCGGTGATGCGCAACTGCTCGCTGAGCGCGCGCGCGCGGTCGGCGTCGATTGGGCGGCGCTGCTCGCGCCAGGCCCGCGCGTGCGGCTCGAACATCACTCGCTCGGCGCACCAGCGCAGGCAGGCAAGCTCGACGCCGCGAACGGCCGTTATGTGCTCGATCTGCTCGATGCGGCGATCGACGGCGCGGTGGCCGGCAGGTTCGACGCGATCGTCACCGCGCCGCTGCAAAAAAGCACGATCAACGACGCCGGTGTGCCGTTTACCGGCCACACCGAATATCTGGCCGAGCGCACCCATACTCCGCGCGTCGTGATGATGCTCGCGGGCACCGGCAAGCGGCCGCTGCGCGTCGCGCTTGCGACCACGCATCTGCCGTTGAAGGACGTGTCGGCGGCTTTGACGATCGAAAGCCTCGTCGCGACGCTGCGCATCATCGATCACGACCTGCGTCACCACTTTGGTTTGCCCGCGCCGCGCATCCTCGTGACGGGGCTCAATCCGCACGCTGGCGAAAACGGCTATCTGGGTCGCGAGGAAATCGACGTGATCACGCCGGCGTTGCGGCAGGTGAACGGCGAGGGCGTCGACGCGCGTGGTCCGTATCCGGCCGACACGCTGTTCCAGCCGCGTTATCTCGACGAAGCCGACTGCGTGCTCGCGATGTTCCACGACCAGGGCCTGCCGGTGCTGAAATTCGCGACGTTCGGCGAAGGGATCAACGTGACGCTCGGCCTGCCGATCATCCGCACGTCGGTCGATCACGGCACCGCGCTCGATCTGGCCGGCACCGGCCGCGCCGACGCGGGTAGCCTGATGGCCGCGATCGACACGGCGGTGTCGATGGCGCAGCATCGTCGCGCGGGCTGAGGCGCGGGTAGCGTGGGCGGTCGCGGTGCTCGTGACGCGCCGCGTGGCGTCGTGTTTCCACCGTGACGTCTTTCATTCTCAAGCAGTTTTCTTTCTAGCGTTTCTCCGATGTCCACCAGCAGACAGCAAGGCCGGCACCAGGGCCATCTCGCGCGCAAGCGTTTCGGTCAGAACTTCCTGGTCGACATGGGCGTGATCGATTCGATCGTCGACGTGATCCGGCCGCAGCGCGGCGAGCGCATGGTCGAGATCGGGCCGGGCCTCGGCGCCCTGACCGAGCCGCTGATCGAGCGGCTCGCGACGCCTGAGACGCCGCTGCACGCGGTCGAACTCGACCGCGATCTGATCGGCCGTCTGAAGACGAAGTTCGGCAACCTGCTCGAACTGCACGCGGGCGACGCGCTCGAATTCGACTTCGGCTCGCTCGCGGCACCGGGCGACAAGGCGTCGCTGCGCATCGTCGGCAATCTGCCGTACAACATTTCGAGCCCGCTGCTGTTTCATCTTGCGACGTTCGCGGAGCGCGTGATCGATCAGCACTTCATGCTGCAGAACGAGGTGGTCGAGCGGATGGTGGCGGAGCCGGGCACGAAGGCGTTCAGTCGCCTGTCGGTGATGCTGCAGTACCGCTACGTGATCGACAAGCAACTCGACGTGCCGCCCGAGTCGTTCCAGCCGCCGCCGAAGGTCGATTCGGCGATCGTACGGATGATTCCGTACGAGCGGCACGAACTGCCGGTGGTCGACGAAAGCGTGCTCGGCGGGGTGGTGACGGCGGCGTTCTCGCAGCGTCGCAAGATGTTGCGCAACACGCTTGCCGCGCTGCGCGACACCGTCGATTTCGACGCGCTTGGCTTCGATCTGCAACGCCGCGCGGAGGACGTGCCGGTCGCCGAATACGTGAGTGTGGCGCAGGCGGTGGCGGCGCGCTCGGCCGCTGCGCCGGAATAGACTCGACGCTCGACGGCGGAGGGCGCCGCCGTCGAGCCCGCTTACCGTTTCGCCGGCGCGTTGACGAGCGCGATGCCGCTCAGCACCAGCAGCGCGGCGATCAGAAAGCGCGCGCTGAACGACTCGCCGAGCAGCAGCACGCCGAAGGTGACGCCGAACAGCGGCGTCAGAAACGAAAACACCGACAGCCTCGACGCGATGTAACGCGTCAACAGCCAGAACCACAACAGATAGCTGACGAACGCGACGATCACGGCTTGATACGCGAGGCTCGCGAGCGCGAGCGGCGTCACGCTTTCCACGCGCACCTCGCCGAGCCCCAGCGCCAGCGCGAGCAGCACCACCGCCGACACAGTCAGCTGATAGAACAGCGTCTTGCTCGCGCTCGTCCGCGCGAGCCGCGAGCCGCGCACGATCACCGTGGTCGCGGCCCACGCGATGCCGCCGAGCACGCCGAGCGCATCGCCGGCCGCGCCCGCGAGCGTCGAGCCGTGGGCCGCGCTTGCAGCCGTGCCCGCGTCCGGGTGCAGGAAGCCGTCCGCGAACGCGAGCGCCATCCCCGCGAACGCGACGCCGATGCCAAGCCACTGGATGCGCCGCATGCGTTCGCCATCGACGAACCAGTGCAGGCCGAGTGCCGTGAAACACGGCGCCGTGTACAGAAAGACCGCCATGCGCGACGCGCTCGTCAGCGTCAGGCCGAGAAAGATGCAGACGAACTCGGCCGCGAACAGCACGCCCGCGAGCAGGCCCGCGCCGAGCGTGCCGTCATCGCGAAAGAGCGGCGTGCCGCGCGAGCGTGCCCATGCCCACACGAGCAGCGCCGCGATCGTCGAGCGCAGTCCCGCCTGAAAGACCGGCGGCACCGCCGCATTGGTGGTCTTGATCGCGACTTGCTGCAGCCCCCAGATTGCGCACAGGCCGATCATCAACAGGATCGCGAAGCTATCCGGGGCGCGGCGCGCGGGCAAGGTGGTGGTCGTGCTCATGGCGGTGTGGTGAAGAGGTGGAGAGTGCGCGGCGAGCCGGTCGGTCCGGTGCGCGGCGAAAACGCCGAGCGTCAGTAGTCGGCGTTTTTTGATGGCGTCGGCACGAGACAAGATTGCCGGGCGAATTCGCCCGGCGTCAATTCGCCGGGTGCAACGTGAAGCCGGGCTGTGTTTTCATCGTTCTGGCTGACAGCGCGACTCGTGCTCGCCACCGGACGTTCAGTCGACTCGCCCCTTCTTCTGTATCAGCTCGACCTTGTACCCGTCCGGATCGGCGACGAAGGCGATGACAGTCGTGCCGTGTTTCATGGGCCCAGCTTCGCGTGTAACGACACCGCCGCGTTTCTTCACTTCTTCGCATGCCGCATAGGCGTCGGCGACTTCGAGGGCGATGTGACCGTAGCCGGTTCCGAGATCGTACTTGCTCGTGTCCCAGTTGTACGTCAGTTCGATCGCCGCGCCTTCGGATTCGTCCTCGTAACCGACGAATGCGAGGGTGAACTTCCCGTCCGGGTAGTCGTTCTTTCGAAGCAGGCGCATTCCTAGAACTTCGGTGTAGAACCGGATCGATGCGTCCAGATCACCGACTCGAAGCATGGTATGCAAGATCCGCATGAGGACTCCTTTGATAGTTTGTGGATAAATGCGTCGACCTGCGGCAATTGTAAATGATTGCCGTATAGCTTGAGCCCGAAGCCGCGCCGCCCGCCCGGCCCACTGCGGACTCGATGCGCATCGTGGAATTAGATCGGATCTATTTGAACAAAAAAGTATGGGCAATAAGGGTTTGTGTGCGGTTGCCGGTTTGATATTAGTGTCCAACACTCAGCATCAATCCGGTTTGTCAGATAGCAGTCTGATATATCGGACGATCGATGCGTGACCCGGCGATTCGTTGAGCGTGCAGACAGGCGCTGAAGCCGATTCGTCCGCTCCGGACCACTCTTCTCCGCTTAGGACCCTGCCATGAAGCTTGCCAAACGAGGCGCCCAAGCCGCCTTTCTGTTCGCTGTTGCTGGATTGCTCGCAATCACCGGCTGCACCAAGGTTGCCACGCCAGGGCAGAGCGCAGCGGCATCCCCCTCGACGCTTCAGGCCGTGCTGCAGCGAGGCACGCTGCGCGTCGGCGATTGCCTGACGTTCGCGCCGTTCGGGTTCTATAACAAGGACGGCCAACCAGACGGCTATGACGTGGACCTCGCGAAGGAACTCGCGAAGCAGATGGGCGTGAAGCTCGAGGTCGTGAATACCACGAGCGCGAACCGGATTCCGAATCTGCAGACCAGCAAAGTGGATGTCGTGTTCTGCAACTTCACGCGCAATCTGGAGCGCGCGAAGGTAATCGAATTCACGACCCCCTACGTGGTTGCCAGCGAAGCACTGCTGGTCAGAAAAAATAGTGGCGTTCAGTCGATCAAGGACATGGGCGGTCGCACGATTGCGACGGTCAAGGGCTCGACCAATGGCGATGAAGTGCGCTCGCTGAATATCCCGATCAAGATCCAGGAATACGACAGCTCGCAGGCCGCGATTCTTGCCGTCAAGCAGGGGCAGGCCGACGCGATGATCGAGGACAACAACTTTCTCGCGTATCAGGCCAAGCTCGATCCTGAACTTGCCGTCACGAACGAAGCGCTGGTCCCGCTCGAATACAACGCGTTCGGTGTCAAGGCCGGCGATCAGGAATGGCTCAACTACCTGAATCTGTTCCTCTTCAACGTCAATGCGTCGAAGCTCAACGCGCAGCTCTACAACAAGTGGTTCGGCACCGATCCGCGCTACCCGCTCAATCCGCAGTTTTGAGGAGCGGGAGATGCCGATATCTATTGAAACCCGAACGATGCGGAGGGTGAGATGAGTTACGAGTGGCTCACTCTGTGGGGCTACGTGCCCGAATTTTTGAGCGCGAGCTGGCTGACGTTGCAAGTGACCGTGCTGGCATTCGTACTGGCGCTAGTCCTCGGCTTGTTGACCGCGCTTGCCAGCGTTTCTCCGCTCGCGCCATTTCGGTTGATTGCTCGCGGCTACGTTGAAATCATCCGCAACACGCCTGTTCTCCTGCAGATTTTCATCGTTTTCTTCGGTCTGCCGTCGGCGGGTATTTCGCTCGACGCATACTGGGCGGGCGTCATTGCGCTCGGCGTCAACGTCGGTGCTTATCTATCGGAAGTGTTCCGCGCCGGCATACAGTCGGTGCCGCGCGGCCAACTCGAGGCCGCCGGCATTCTCGGTCTCGAACGCGCACAGATCTTCGTCGAGGTCGTGCTACCGCAGGCGACGCGCGCGGTCTATCCGGCCATCGTCAACTACCTGATCCAGTTGCTGCTCGGTACGTCGCTGCTGTCCGCCATTGCGTTGCCGGAGTTGACCGGCACTGCGACCGTGATCAACTCGCGGACGCTTCTCTACCTTCAGACGTTCAGCGTGACGCTCGTCGCGTATCTCGTGCTCAGTAACGTACTGTCCTGGCTTGCGGGCCAGCTCGGAGCGCGGATCTTTCATCCTCCCCTCGTCATGCCGGCGCGCACCGGTTTCGGGACCGGCTTTATGCGCCGGACGAAACGGGCCTGATTCCCGGATTGGAGTTGGATCATGTCAGTCGAATTGCTGAAAACCAGTTTCTCCATCCTGCTGCAGGGTCTGGTGACGACGCTGTTGCTTTCCATTGCGTCCATCGTGGGCAGCACGCTGATCGGCCTGTTCGCCGCCGTCTTGCGGTCGTTCGGACCGTGGGGCACAGTCCGCATTGCCAGACTCTATACGGAGCTGTTTCGCGGCACGCCGGTACTCATCACGCTGATGTTCATCTATTTCGGCGTGTCGTACTTCGGTTACGCGATCGACGTCTTCGCAGCCGGCGTCATCGGCTTGAGCGTCTATCAGGGCGCCTATATCGCCGAAATCTTCCGCTCAGGGATCGAGGCGGTACCCAAAGGTCAATGGGAGGTATCTCAGATCCTCGGCCTCACGCGGGCTCAGTCGTTCTCGTTCGTGGTGCTGCCTCAGACGGGAAAGATCGTGTTGCCGCCTCTCGTCGGTCAGTATCTGTCGCTCATCAAGGACACGTCGATCGTCAGCATGATCGGAATGTCCGAGTTGATGCATGGTGGCCAGGCCATCGTCGACCGGGTCGGAAAGCCCGTGGAAATCTACGGACTCGTCGCCCTCATTTACTTCGCCGTGTGCTTCCCGCTCTCGCAATGGGTGCGCCACCATGACCGCAGGAGATTGTCGTGAGTAACCAAAGCCAGATCAGACCCATCATTTCACTGACGGGCGTCAGCAAAGCATTCGGTTCGACTCGGGTGTTGAACGAAATCAATCTCGAGGTTCGCTCGGGCGAAGTGCTGGTGCTCATTGGCGCGTCCGGCTCGGGTAAGAGCACGGTCTTGCGAATCATGGCGGGATTGGAGACCACCGATTCCGGCGAGGTCTGGGTCAACGATGTGCCCATGCACGATCCGCGCCGAGCGCGAGAGATTCGTGGCCATGTCGGCATGGTCTTCCAGCAGTTCAATCTGTTTCCTCACAAGACCGCGCTCGGCAATGTCACGCTCGCGCTTATCAAGGCACGCCGCATGAGTCCGGACGACGCGCGCAAGCGCGCCATGGACACACTCGACCGTGTCGGGCTCGCGGACCGCGCGGCACACTATCCAAGCCAGTTGTCGGGCGGTCAGCAGCAACGCGTGGCGATTGCGCGAGCGCTCGCGGTCGAGCCCGGCATCATGTTCTTCGACGAGGCGACGTCCGCGCTGGATCCGGAACTGGTCGGCGAGGTCACCGAGGTGATGCGTGGGCTCGCGCGCGACGGCATGACGATGGTCGTCGTCACGCATGAAATGGGCTTTGCCCGCAAGACCGCCGATCGCGTGGTCTTCATGGACAAGGGCGTCATCGCCGAGCAGGGCGATCCGGAACAGATCTTCGTCAATCCCGCGAACGAACGCACGCGGCAGTTTCTGCACAGAGTTCTCGACCATTGACCTGTCGCGGCCTGAAAGTCGCTTTCGCGGGTCTGCCGCGCGATAAACTCACGTCGCTTGAAAGACAACCGGTCGGATGAACGCTTTACGGAGTGAACGCATGGCTGTAACAGAATCGTCTCGGGCGAGAGGCGTGGATCGCGTCATCGCGATGTTCCGGCAATTGCACGTCGCCCAACGCCCGCTGACCATGCGCGAATTAATCGAGGCGACCGGCGCGCCGCGTTCGAGCATTTACGAGCTGGTCGCGATTCTCGCGGAAGTGGGCTGGCTCGAGACGGCCGCGGATGGGAGCGTGTTCTTCGGGCGCGAGATGCACTACTACGGGTCCGACTATGCAACGCACAACGATCTGATTAGCCGCGCGCATCAATCCATTCTGGCATTGGTACGGAAGTACGACGAGACCACGCAGCTGTGCATGCTGGAAGGCAACAAGTACACGGTCGTGTTATCCGAGAACAGTGCCCGGCCATTCAACATCAGTTCGGACATCGGCGTGAGAGTGCCGATTCCGTGGACCGCCACGGGACGTCTGCTGCTAGGTCACCTGAATGCCGACGAGATTCGCGCGCTCATTCCGGCCGAAGATTTCATCCTCGACAACGGGGTGAATATCGAATTCGGCGAATTCCTGAACGACGTGCAGGCCGCAAAAGAACGAGGCTACTGCTGCACCGAAGGACTCTCGAACGCGTTCAGGCTTTGTATGGCAGCGCCGATTCGCGACCGTGCGGGACTGCCGATTGCGGCGCTGTGTTTCATGACCGGCCGCGACACGAGCCCGGACAGGCGCGGCGTGATGCTCGACGATCTGTTGCAGTCCGCGAAAGCGCTCTCGCCTAGATAGCGCCCGGCCTCAAAGCGTCGGCAACAGCTCCGGCGGATGCGACTTCAGTGTCTGTCGCGCCTCGCGAAATTCCGGAAAAATCGATTCGACCGTCTGCCAGAAGCGCGGACTGTGATTCATCTCGCGCAGATGCGACAGTTCGTGCGCGACGACGTAGTCGATGATCGACAGCGGAAAGTGGATGAGCCGCCAGTTCAGGCGGATTTTGCCGTCGCTCGAACAACTGCCCCAGCGTGTTGCCGCCGAAGACAAGGCATACGCGCGATAGTTGACGCCCAGCTTCTGCGCGTAGATCGCCAGACGCTCGCCGAACAGCCGCTTCGCTTCTCCTTGCAGCCAGCCCTGCACGCGATCCTTGATCTGCTGCGGGTCGGCTTGCAACGGCAGCGGCAATTGCAGCGCGCCGCGCTCGGCGCTGAACGCGAGCATGCCTTGCGGCGCGCCGAGCGTCACGCGCACCGGCTGACCGAGGTAGGGCACTTCGGCGCCGTCTTGCCAGTCGATCTTCGGCAATGCACGCTGCTCGACGCGCGTTTGCCATTCGATCAGCTTCGTAAAAATCCAACGCTGTTTTTCGGTGATCGCGGTTTCGATATCGGCGAGCGTGACCCAGCGCGGCGCGGTGATCATGAGGCCGGTGCTGTCGATCGCAAAGCCGATCGAGCGGCGCGCGGAACGCTTGAGCGCGTAATGCAGCGTGCGTGAACCGATGGCGAGACTGCGCAGCTTGCTGCCGTCCGGCGCGAGCGGCGCGACGGGCGGCCGGGCCGGCGCTGAGCCAGATGAACCCGGCGCGGAAGGTGAAGGAGACGACGACGTCGACCCCGGCTCGGCGAAGAGCGGGAGATCGAGCTGCCGGTTTTCGAGCGCCGCGGCGGGCTGCGGCGTGGGAGACTTCTGCATCGGCTTCGCTTCGCGCAATACGCCTTCGGAGTTCGAGGGCGTGGCGCGTCAGATGGGCGCGGCGGCGGAATCGTTAGCCGCCGCGCTGTAGGCAGTCGGATCGATGCGGCGCATCTCGGCTTCGATCCACTGCTCGACGCGCGTGTTCACTTCGTCGGGCGTGAGCCCCGTCGTGTCGATCGGCTTGCCAATCGACACCGTGACTATACCCGGATATTTAAGAAACGAGTTGCGCGGCCACACGCGGCCCGCGTTGTGCGCGATCGGCACGACGGGGGCACCGCTCGCGATCGCGAAGCGCGCGCCGCCGGTCTTGTACTTGCCCTGCTTGCCGGTCGGCGTGCGGGTGCCTTCCGGAAACATGATGACCCATGCGCCTTCGGCCATGCGGGCCTTGCCCTGGTTCGTGACCGATACGAACGCGTATTTGCCTTCCTTGCGGTTGATGTGAACCATCTTCAGCATGCCGAGCGCCCAGCCGAAGAATGGCACATACAAGAGCTCGCGCTTGAACACGTAGCACAGCGGGCGCGGCATGATCGCCGGAAACGCGAGCGTTTCCCACGCCGACTGATGCTTCGACAGCAGCACGGCCGGGCCGTTGGGCAGATTCTCGAAACCTTCGATGCGGTAGCGGATGCCGTTCAGGTAGCGCACCGTCCACAGCGTCAGACGACACCAGCCGGCCGCCATCCAGTAGCGGTTTTCCGCGCGCAGGAACGGAAACGCGATGAAGCACGCGGTCGCGTACGGCACCGTGAACACAACGAAATAAATCAGCAGCAGCAGGGAACGGATAAAGCGCATCGGCGTGGTCGGTGGGGGGTGGGAGCGCGGTGCGCGCGTTTATTCCTGAGCGTCGGCGAGAAAGTCGAGCGCGAACGCGCGCAGGTCGTCGTGCACGATCGTGCCTTCGGGCAAGCCGCCCGCGGCGAGGGTCTTGCGGCCCTTGCCGGTCAGCACCAGATGCACCGGGTGACCGAGCGCAGCGCCCGCCTGCAGATCGCGCAGAGAATCGCCGACCGTCGGCGTATGCGCCGGATCGACCTCGAATCGCTCGGTGATCATCTTCAGCATGCCGGGCTTCGGCTTGCGGCATTCGCAGTGATCTTCCGCCGTGTGCGGGCAGAAGAACACCGCTTCGATGCGCGCGCCGACCGCTGCCGCCATCCGGTGCATCTTCAGATGCATCGCGTTCAACGCATCCATGTCGAACAGGCCGCGGCCGATGCCCGACTGGTTCGTCGCGACTGCGACGCGATAGCCGGCGTGGTTCAGGCGTGCGATCGCTTCCAGCGAGCCGGGCAGCGCGACCCATTCGTCCGGCGACTTGATGAACGCGTCGGAGTCGACGTTGATCACACCGTCGCGGTCGAGGATCACCACTTTCTTGATCGGCATGGCGCGGTGCTCAGGCGGCGAGTCGGGAAATATCGGCGACGCAGTTCATCTGCTGATGCAGCGCGCCGAGCAGAGCCAGACGGTTCGCGCGCAACGCGGGGTCGTCGGCGTTGACCATCACGTCGTTGAAGAACGTGTCCACCGGTTCGCGCAGCGCGGCCAGCGCCGTCAGCGCGCCGGTGTAGTCGCGCACGGCCAGTTGCGATTGCACGCGCGGCGTGACCTGTTCGAGCTGCGCGTTGAGCGCCTTCTCCGCTGCCTCGGTGAGCAAGCCGGGCTGCACGCCGCCATTCGTTACGCCTTCCGACTTCTTCAGGATGTTCGAGATACGCTTGTTGGCCGCCGCGAGCGACGCCGCTTCGGCGAGTGACGCGAACTCGCGCACCGCGTCGAGGCGCGCGACGAGGTCGTCGAGCCGCGTCGGGCTCAGCGCGAGCACCGCGTCGATTTCGCTGGCCGCGTAGCCGCGTTCGCGCAGCAGGCCGCGCAGGCGGTCCATGCTGAACTCGTAGATCGCGTCGGTCGAATCGGCGACGTTCGGCACGCCGGCGAATTGCGCATAAGCGATGCGCAGCAGCTCGACGAAGTCGACGTTCAACTGTTTCTCGACCAGAATGCGCAGCACGCCGAGCGCATGACGGCGCAGCGCGAACGGGTCTTTCTCGCCGGTGGGCTGCAGGCCGATGCCCCAGATGCCGACCAGCGTTTCGAGCTTGTCGGCGAGCGCGACGACGGTGCCGGTCGCGGTGGTGGGCAAGGCGTCGCCCGAGAAGCGCGGCTGGTAGTGTTCCGAGCATGCGAGCGCGACTTCTTCCGGCTCGCCGTCGTGGCGCGCGTAGTACGTGCCCATCGTGCCTTGCAGCTCGGGGAATTCGCCGACCATGTCGGTGATCAGGTCGGCTTTCGCGAGGCGCGCGGCGCGCGTCGCGAGCGCGACGTTGGCGCCGGTCAGTGCGGCGATCGCGCCGGCCAGCCCTTCGAGCCGCTCTACGCGTTGCAGCGCCGAGCCGAGCTTGTTGTGATAAACGACGTTCGCGAGCAGTGGCACGCGATCCGCGAGCGGCTTCTTCTTGTCTTGCGTGAAGAAGAACTTCGCATCGGCGAGACGCGGACGCACCACGCGCTCATTGCCTTCGACGATCTCGACCGGCGTCGCCGTCTCGATGTTCGACACGATCAGGAAGCGCGAGCGCAGCTTGCCGTTCGCATCGGTCAGCGCGAAGTACTTCTGGTTCGTCTGCATCGTCAGGATCAGGCATTCCTGCGGCACTTGCAGGAATTCGTCCTCGAAGCGGCACTCATAGACGACCGGCCATTCGACCAGCGACGTCACTTCGTCGAGCAGCGCTTCGGGCATCACGACCTTGTCGTCACCGGCTTGCGCGAGCAGTTGCGAGCGGATCGCTTCCTTGCGCTTCGCGAAGCTCGCGATCACGCGGCCCCTGTGTTCGAGCGTTTCGGCATACGACTGCGCGTGCTGGATCTGCACGAAGCCTTCGGACAGGAAGCGGTGGCCGAGCGTGGTGTCGTCGGCGTCGATGCCGAGCACGCTGACCGGCACGACCTCTTCGCCGTGCAGCGTGGTCAGTCGATGCACCGGGCGCACGAACTGCACGCTCGAACCGTCCGGGCGCTGATACGTCATCGGCTTTGCGATCGGCAGCTTCGCGAGCGTTTCGTCGAGCGCGCCCTGCAGGCCGTCGGCGAGCGTCGCGCCCGGCGCCGCGTAGCGCAGGAAGAACGCTTCGGCTTTACCGTCCTGGGCGCGTTCGAGGTCGTTCACCGTGAAGTCGGGGAAGCCGAGCGCGGCGAGTTTCTTCGCGAGCGGCGCGGTGGGCTGGCCGTCTTTATCGAGCGCGACGGAAACGGGCAGCACTTTTTCGCGCACGTGTCTTTCCGGCGCGACCGCGCGCACGTTGTGAATCGTCACCGCGAGACGACGCGGCGTAGCAAAGCGTTCGAACGACGGCTCGCCTTCGATCAGGTCGCGCGCCGCGAGGCGCTGCGCAATACCTTCGGCGAAGGCGTCGCCGAGACGGGCGAGCGCCTTCGGCGGCAGCTCTTCGGTCAGCAGCTCGACGAGCAGGGTAGCGTGTTGAGATTGAGTCATTGGTTGAAGTTCTCGTCAGTCCTGGTCGATCTTGCGTTCGACTTTCAGCGGCGGCGCCCACGCGGGCATCGCGGCTTCCTGCTCGTCGGTGGTGAGGCCGGGCACGCCGTGCACCGGATTGCCGAGCATCGGGAAGCCGAGCTTTTCGCGCGAGTCGTAGTAGGCCTGCGCGACCACACGCGACAGCGCGCGAATCCGGCCGATGTACGCCGCGCGTTCCGTGACCGAAATCGCGCCGCGCGCGTCGAGCAGGTTGAACGTGTGGCCGGCCTTCAGCACGAACTCATAGGCGGGCAGCGCGATCTGCGCATCGATCATGCGCTTCGCTTCCGCTTCGTAGCTGTTGAAGAACGTGAACAGCAGATCGACGTTCGCGTGCTCGAAGTTGTAGGTGGACTGCTCGACCTCGTTCTGGTGATACACGTCGCCGTAGGTCAGGCGGCGCAGTTCGGGGCCGTTCGGGCCTTGTTCTTCCCACTCGGTCCAGACGAGGTCGTAGACGTTCTCGACCTTCTGCAGATACATCGCGAGGCGCTCGAGTCCGTAGGTGATTTCGCCGAGCACCGGCTTGCAGTCGAGACCGCCGACCTGCTGGAAGTACGTGAACTGCGTCACTTCCATGCCGTTCAGCCACACTTCCCAGCCCAGCCCCCATGCGCCGAGCGTCGGGTTTTCCCAGTCGTCCTCGACGAAACGCACGTCGTTCTGCTTCAGGTCGAAGCCGAGCGCTTCGAGCGAGCCGAGGTACAGGTCGAGAATGTTTTCCGGCGCGGGCTTGAGCACCACCTGATACTGGTAATAGTGCTGCAGACGGTTCGGATTCTCGCCGTAGCGGCCATCTTTCGGGCGGCGCGACGGCTGCACGTAGGCGGCGCGCCACGGCTCGGGGCCGATCGCGCGCAGGAACGTATGGACGTGGGACGTGCCCGCGCCGACTTCCATGTCGATCGGCTGGAGCAACGCGCAGCCCTGCTTGTCCCAGTAGGACTGCAAGGTCAGGATGATTTGCTGAAACGTGAGCATGAAGTGCCTTTCGGGCATGGGGCCATGCCGCGTGCGCCTAAGCGCGCGAGGGGGCCGTGGAGCGAAGTGCTAAACCCGAGATTTTAACGGAAAGGAAGGGGGGCGGCCCGTTTTGCGGGGTCGGACGGGCCGCGATGCGGTTTTTGGGCGACAGGCGACGCGGCAAGGGCCGCGCGCACGTTCAGCTCGCCGCCAGCTCCGCCTTCGGCGAAAACGAATCGCTTTGCGCGATCGGCCAGTACGTCTCGAACAGGGTATAGCGATAGTTGCCGTTGAGCAGGTCGTTCGGTTCGAGATATTTGAGCAGATCCGACATCAGCCGCACCTCATGCGAGGACACGCGCCGCACGATGTGATGCGCGCGCAACTCAGCCGGATGCCGGAGCCCGGCGGCCTGGATGATTTCCTGCAACGCGTGCAGCGTGTTGTGGTGGAAGTTGAACACGCGATCGGCCTTGTCCGGCACCACCAGCGCGCGCTGGCGCACCGGGTCCTGGGTCGCGACGCCGGTCGGGCAGCGGCCGGTATGGCAGGTCTGCGCCTGGATGCAGCCGACCGCGAACATGAAGCCGCGCGCCGCGTTGACCCAGTCCGCGCCGATCGCGAGCGTCTTCGCGATATCGAACGCGGTGATCATCTTGCCGCTCGCGCCGATGCGGATGCGTTGCCGCAGACCGATGCCGACCAGCGTGTTGTGCACGAGCAGCAGCCCCTCCTGCAACGGCACGCCGACGTGATCGGTGAATTCGAGCGGTGCCGCGCCGGTGCCGCCTTCCGCGCCGTCCACGACGATGAAGTCCGGCAGAATGCCCGTTTCCAGCATCGCCTTCGCGATGCCGAAGAATTCCCACGGATGCCCGATGCACAGCTTGAAGCCGGTCGGCTTGCCGCCCGACAGCGTGCGCAGCCGCTCGACGAATTCGAGCAGCTCGCGCGGCGTCGAGAACTCGGAGTGCGTCGCCGGCGAGATGCAGTCGCGGCCCATCGGCACGCCGCGCGTCTCGGCGATTTCGGGCGTGATCTTCGCGCCCGGCAGCACGCCGCCGTGACCGGGCTTCGCGCCTTGCGACAGCTTCACCTCGATCATCTTCACCTGCGGTTCGGCGGCCTGCTTCGCGAACTTCCCGGCGTTGAAGGTGCCGTCGTCGTTACGGCATCCAAAATAGCCAGACGCGATTTCCCAGATGATGTCGCCGCCATGTTCGCGATGATATTTCGACATCGAACCTTCGCCGGTGTCGTGCGCGAAGTTGCCTTTCTTCGCGCCGAGGTTCAGCGCCATGATCGCATTGGCCGATAGCGAGCCGAAGCTCATCGCCGATACGTTGAAGATCGACATCGAATACGGCTGCGCGCGATCGGGGCCGACGACGATGCGAAAGTCGTGACCATCGAGCGTGGTCGGCGCGAGCGAGTGGCTGATCCATTCGTGCGCGACCGCCTTCACGTCGATCCGCGTGCCGTATGGGCGGCTGTCGACATCGTTCTTCGAGCGCTGATAGACGATGCTGCGCTGCGCGCGCGAGAACGGCTTCTCGTCGGTATCGTCTTCGACGAAATACTGACGGATCTCCGGGCGGATGGATTCGAAAATGAAACGCAGGTGGCCCCACAGCGGGTAATTGCGCAGGATTGCATGGCGCTGTTGGCTCAGGTCGAACACGCCGAGCGCGACGAGCGCGGCCGGCACGATGATCCAGAACCACGACAGGCGATGCGTCGCGGCGAGCGCGGCACATACCGCGGTGAGGGCGATTGCGCACCACATGGCCAGATAGCGTCGAGAAAACATGGGGACTCCAGTGCAGTGAAGATCATTGCGGCCGCATCGTCCGCGCGGGAGCGCGGGCGGTATCGGTCGCGAAGGAAAACCGGCGGTTGCGGGTCACGCTGCGACGCGGACCGGCGAAGCCCGAAGATAAGGCCTGCGAATGGAAGCCAGGCGTCGCACGCGAAGGTGAAGTGTGTGTGAATGCGCGCCAGGCGGGGGAAACATGGTGAACGGCGCGAACCTGTCGGAATGGTACGACCCGCCGCGCCCGCCGTTATGCATCGCTCAACGCGCGCCGAGCAGAGCCGCTTTTTGCCGCGGGGTTTGCGGCTCGTCCTGCGCCTGGCCTTGCGGCTGCTTTGGCTTGTGCGCCTGCTTGCGGCGCTGCGCGCGGGTTTGCTTCGGCGCCTGATCCTGCGGCAGCTCGGCCGGTTGCCCGGTCATCGCGCGTTCGATGATGCCGCCGCCGAGGCACACGTCGCCGTCATAGAGCACCGCCGATTGGCCCGGCGTGACGGCCCATTGCGCGGCGTCGAAGCTCAGTTCGAAGAGGCCTTCGCCCGAACCGCCTCCCGCCGAGGCGTTGAACCTGCACGCCGCGTCGGCCTGGCGGTAGCGCGTCTTCGCGCCGCACGCGAAGCCGTCGGCCGGCGGCTCGCCCGCGACCCAGCTCGTGTTGCCCGCCCACAGCGTATGGCACAGCAGCCACGGATGGTCGTGTCCCTGCGCGACGTACAGCGTATTCGTCGGAATATCCTTGCCGGCGGCGAACCAGGGCTCGCCGCTGCCGTCCTTGCTGCCGCCGAGACCGATGCCCTTGCGCTGGCCGAACGTGTAGAACGCGAGGCCGATGTGCTCGCCGACGATCTTGCCGTCGGTGGTCTTCATCGGCCCTGGTTTGGTCGGCAGATAGCGGTTCAGGAAGTCGCGGAACGGCCGCTCGCCGATGAAACAGATGCCGGTCGAATCCTTCTTCTTCGCGTTCGGCAGGCCGATCTGCGCGGCGATCTCGCGGACCTTCGTCTTGGGAATTTCGCCGAGCGGGAACAGTGTTTTCGACAGCTGCGCCTGGTTCAGCCGATGCAGGAAGTACGACTGATCCTTCGTATGGTCGAGCGCCTTCAGCAGCTCGAAGCGGCCATCGTTCTCGCGCACGCGCGCGTAGTGGCCGGTCGCGATCGTTTCCGCGCCGAGCGACATCGCGTGATCGAGGAAGGCCTTGAACTTGATCTCGGCGTTGCACAGCACGTCCGGGTTCGGCGTGCGGCCAGCCGAATATTCGCGCAGGAATTCGGCGAACACGCGGTCCTTGTACTCGGCGGCGAAGTTGACCGCCTCGACGTCGATGCCGATCAGGTCCGCCACCGACACCACGTCGATCCAGTCCTGGCGCGTCGAGCAGTATTCGCTGTCGTCGTCGTCTTCCCAGTTCTTCATGAACAGGCCGACCACGTCGTAGCCCTGTTCCTTTAGCAGCCACGCGGTGACCGACGAATCGACGCCGCCCGACATGCCCACTACGACTTTGCGCTTGCTCATAAGGTACTCACTGGGTGCTGCATGACTGCATGGATCTATGGGGCCGCTCGTGACGGCCTCATTGCTTCGGCGCAACCGAATGCGTATGGACGACGTCGAGCGGGAAACGCCGGCCGGCCAGGTAATCGTCGATGCACTGCATCACGAGCGGCGTGCGATGCCGCTCGGGGCACGCGCGCAACTCATCGGCGCTCATCCACAGCGTGCGGACGATGTCGGGATCGAGCGAACTCGCCGGGTCCGGTTCGCCGCCCGCGCCGCAATAGGTGAAGCGCAGGTACGTGGTGCCCGCGCGGTCCGGCCGCTCGAAGTGGGTCATGTACATGCCGACGAGCGCCTCGGGAGCGAACGGATGCGCGGTTTCCTCGAACGTTTCGCGGACCACCGCTTCCAGCAGCGTTTCGCCCGCCTCCAGGTGGCCGGCGGGCTGGTTCAGGCGCAGGCCGGCGGCAGTGTGTTCCTCGACTAGCAGGAAGCGCCCGTCACGCTCGACGATCGCCGCGACGGTCACGTGCGGCAGCCAGGTTTCCGGTTTCATGGGTGCGCATTTTACCGGTTATGCGCGCCGGCTGCCGGGCGGCGGGCGGGCGCTGGGCCGGGCTACGGCCGGTGACCGCTGGCAGCCGGTTCGCAGCGTGTTCGAGGTGGAATCGCGACCGATCCGTAGCAGTTTGGCGGTCTGCCGCGCATTGGCATCGACCCCGATATTTGTGATGTGGCGGTTTCCGGTTAAAGTGGGGCCTGCGTTAGCCGTTGCATGTGCAAGCCGGCGAGCCTCGTCGGCGGATCTGTCGTCAAACAGGAAGTCGAGGAGAAACAACGATGCACATCGGAGTGCCAGCCGAGACGCGCGCGCATGAAACCCGCGTTGCCGCGACGCCCGAGACGGTCAAGAAGTACGTGGCGCAAGGCCACCGGGTCACGCTCCAGAGCGGCGCCGGCGCCGGCGCGAGCTTTCCCGATGATGCCTATACGGCCGTGGGCGCGGAAATCGTCGATGCCGCCACTGCATTCGGCGCAGATCTCGTCCTCAAAGTCCAATCCCCCACCGATTCCGAACTGCCGCTGCTCAAACGCGGCGCGACGCTGGTCGGCATGCTCGATCCGTTCAACGCCGACAACGCGGGCAAGCTCGCCGCGGCCGGCGTCACCGCGTTCGCGCTCGAAGCCGCGCCTCGCACCACGCGCGCGCAAAGCCTCGACGTGCTGTCGTCGCAGGCGAACATCGCCGGCTACAAGGCGGTGCTGCTCGCGGCGACGCTCTATCCGCGCTTCATGCCGATGCTGATGACCGCGGCCGGCACCGTGAAGGCCGCGCGCGTGCTGATTCTCGGCGCGGGCGTGGCTGGCCTGCAGGCGATCGCCACCGCGAAGCGCCTCGGCGCCGTGCTGGAGGCGTCCGACGTGCGCCCGGCCGTCAAGGAGCAGATCGAGTCGCTCGGCGCGAAGTTCCTCGACGTGCCTTACGAGACCGACGAGGAGCGCGAGGCCGCGCAAGGTGTGGGCGGCTATGCACGGCCGATGCCGCCGTCGTGGCTCGCGCGCCAGTCGGCGCTGGTGCACGAGCGCGCAAAGCAGGCCGACATCGTCATTTCGACCGCGCTGATTCCGGGCCGCCCCGCGCCGACGCTGCTGTCGGTCGAAACCGTGCAGGCGATGAAACCGGGCTCGGTGCTCGTCGACCTCGCGGCCGGCCGCGGCCCCGAAGTCGACGGCCGGCGCGGCGGCAATTGTCCGCTGACCGAGGCGGACCAGGTGGTGGTGCGCTATGGCGTGCAGATCGTCGGCTATACGAATCTCGCCGCGATGGTGCCCGCCGACGCGTCGTCGCTGTACGCGCGCAACGTGCTCGACTTCCTGAAGCTGATTATCGCCAAGGAAGGCACGCTGAACATCGATCTCGCGGACGACATCGTCGCGGCCACGCTGCTGGCTCGCGACGGCCAGGTCACGCGCAACGCATAGGAGGCCGAAGATGGAAGTCATCAATCACACGGTGATCAACCTGATCACCTTCGTGCTGGCGATCTACGTCGGCTATCACGTGGTCTGGAACGTCACGCCCGCGCTGCATACGCCGCTGATGGCGGTGACCAATGCGATCTCGGCGATCGTGATCGTCGGCGCGATGCTCGCGGCGGGTCTCACCGTCGGCAGCGCCGGGAAGTTCTTCGGCACGATCGCGGTGGCGCTCGCCGCCGTCAACGTGTTCGGCGGATTCCTCGTCACACGGCGAATGCTCGAGATGTTCAAGAAGAAGGAACCCAGGAAACTACCGGCTGGCGGCAAGGAGGGTACGTAAATGAGCCTGAACGTCGTCACGCTGCTGTATCTGGTCGCGTCGGTCTGCTTCATCCAGGCGCTCAAGGGGCTGTCGAATCCGAAGAGCGCGCGCGCCGGCAATACCTTCGGCATGGTCGGCATGGCGATCGCGATTCTGACGACCATCGCGCTGATCTCGAGGCAGGCCGAAGTACTCGGCTCCAATCTCGGTCTCGGGCTCGGCCTGCTGCTGTTCGGGCTCGTGATCGGTGGCGCGATCGGCGCGTTCGTCGCCGCGCGCGTCGAGATGACCAAGATGCCTGAACTGGTCGCGGCGATGCACTCGCTGATCGGTCTCGCGGCCGTGTGCATCGCGTATGGGGTGGTGTCGGAGCCGGCCGCGTTCGGCCTCGTCGATCCCGACGTGCCGATCGAGGGCTTCCTGCCGTACGGTAACCGCATCGAACTGTTCATCGGCACGTTCGTCGGCGCGATTACTTTTAGCGGCTCGGTGATCGCGTTCGGCAAGCTGTCGGGCAAGTACAAGTTCCGCTTGTTTCAGGGTGCGCCGGTCGTCTACGGCGGCCAGCATCTGATCAACCTGATGCTCGCGCTCGCGATGCTCGGCTTCGGCGTCCTCTTCTTCCTCACTCAGTCGTGGCTGCCGTTCATCATCATGACGATCATCGCGTTCGTGCTCGGCGTGCTGATCATCATTCCGATCGGCGGCGCGGACATGCCGGTGGTCGTGTCGATGCTGAACTCGTACTCGGGCTGGGCGGCGGCGGGCATCGGCTTTTCGCTGAACAATCCGATGCTGATCATCGCCGGCTCGCTGGTGGGGTCGTCGGGTGCGATCCTGTCGTACATCATGTGCCGCGCGATGAACCGCTCGTTCTTCAACGTGATCCTCGGCGGTTTCGGCAACGAGCCGGGCGCGGCCGCGGGCGGCTCAGCGGAGCAGCGTCCGGTGAAATCGGGTTCGGCCGATGACGCGTCGTTCATGATGGGCAACGCCGAGACCGTCGTGATCGTGCCGGGCTACGGGCTGGCCGTCGCGCGCGCGCAGCATGCGCTGAAGGAGCTGACCGACAAGCTGGTCGAGAAGGGCATCGAGGTGAAGTACGCGATTCACCCGGTGGCCGGCCGCATGCCGGGTCACATGAACGTGCTGCTCGCCGAGGCCGAAGTGCCGTACGACATGGTGTACGAGATGGAGGACATCAACGGCGAGTTCGGCCAGGTCGACGTGGTGCTCGTGCTCGGCGCGAACGACGTGGTGAATCCGGCCGCGAAGAACGATCCGAAGTCGCCGATCGCGGGCATGCCGATCATCGAGGCGTACAAGGCGCGCACCGTGATCGTCAACAAGCGCTCGATGGCGGCGGGCTACGCCGGGCTCGACAACGACCTGTTCTACATGGACAAGACGATGATGGTGTTCGGCGACGCGAAGAAGGTGATCGAGGATATGGTGAAGGCGGTCGACTAGATCGCTAGCGGTGAATCGGCCTCAGGATCGCGGTGGGTCACCGCGATCCTTTGCCGCGATCCTTTTCATCTGTTCGGCTTCGCGTTCAGATGCCGCAGCAGATCCGCGAGCCGCCGTCGGCGGATTTTTCGCGGACGCGAAAATTTCTCTTTCGGAACTCACAACGTAGTGACTTGTCTTCATTCCTGACATGTAGTAACGTTACTACGTTAGGTGGCGGGAGGGAATATGACGATTACGACCTTATCCAGCAGGGAACTCAATCAGGACGTGACCCGGGCGAAAAAGGCGACCAAGGACGGCCCTGTATTCATCACCGATCGCGGCAGGCCCGCCCATGTTTTGCTGAGCATCGAGGAATACTGGCTTCTCGCCGGACAGCGTCGCAACATCGTGGACGCCTTGGCCATGTCCGAGGTTGCTGACATTGAATTCGATCCGCCGCGCGTGGATATATCTATCCGGCCGGCTGAACTCTGATGTTTGTTATCGATACGAATGTCGTTTCCGAACTCCGTAAGGGGCGCAGGGCGGATGCCAACCTCGTCGCCTGGGCAAAGAGCGTCGATGCTTCGGCGCTCTTTGTTTCTGCAATCACGATCATGGAGCTGGCAAGGGGCGTTTTGCTGAAGGAGCGCAGCGACCCGAGCCAAGGCGCGTTGCTGCGCGCATGGCTCGATGAGCACGTCTTAACTGAATTTGCGGATCGCGTGCTGCCTGTCGATACGGGCGTTGCCTTACGCTGCGCGCGCTTGCATGTACCGGATCGGCGCTCGGAGCGTGATGCGCTTATCGCCGCTACGGCGATCGTTCATGGTATGACCGTGGTGACGCGAAATGTCGCTGATTTCGTAGCAACGGGCGTCTCCCTTGTGAACCCTTGGCAGGCCGCGTGATTTTTCGCGGACGCGAAAAATTTCGCGTCGGGTCAATGCCAGTAACTGGACTTACCGGAATGCGTTTTACCTGCGATAACCGCCTGGATCGCCAGGCACCCCGGCCGTAAGCCTGATGCGGCGGGCTTTCATAGGGAGCTTGACCCAATGACCATCAACGCATCTACATGGACAAGACGATGATGGTGTTCGGCGACGCGAAGAACGTGATCGAGGATATGGTGAAGCCGGTCGAGTAGCTCGTTAGCGGTAAACAGACCCTGAGATCGCGGTGCGTCGCGCCGCGATCCTTTTCATATTTTCGGCCTCGCGTTTACGTGCCGCAGCAGATCCGCGAGCCGCCTGCCTTCCTGATCCGGATACGTCTCGAGCACTTCGAGATCGCGCATCTTCTCCAGTCCGAAGTTGCGGAAATCAGCACGCAGTTCGCACCATGCGCCGAGCGTCCAGCGCGCGCCCCAGTACGCGAGCGCGAGCGGCCAGACGCGGCGCTCGGTGTCGGCGCCGTTCGCGTCGGTGTACGCGAAGCGCACCACCTGGCGCGCATCGATCGCGCGATGCAGCGAGTCGAGCTGCGTCGAAAAATCCCCCTTGATGTGAAACGACGGCGCGAAGATCGCGAGCCGTTCGAGCGTCGCGCGCTTGTCGGCGGGCATCGCCGATGCGATTTTGGCCAGCGCGCCCCGCGCGCCGCTCGCGAAGCCCGCGCCACCCCATGATTCGAGCATGCGCGCGCCGGCGGCGAGCGCGGCGAGTTCGTCGGCGGTGAAGGTCAGCGGCGGCAGACTTGCCGAGCGCGACAGCCGATAACCGATGCCCGCTTCGCCTTCGATCGGCACCCCTGACAATTGCAGATCGCGCACGTCGCGATAGACCGTGCGCGGCGAGATATTCAGCCAGTCGGCCAGTTGCTGCGCGGTGGTCAGGCGCCGGCCGCGCAGCAGCTCGGCGATCTGGAACAGGCGGTCGGCGCGGCGCGTCATCGTGGGCGTCGGGTAGAGGAGGAAGGGGGCGGTCCCGCGATGATAGCGCCGCATGGCGGCCTTCGGTCGGGGCGCGGCGGCTTCCGGTGCGCGCCTAGCCGTTGGTGCGCGAATGCAGGCCGAGGCGGTTGCCTTCGGTATCGGTGAAGAACGCGATATAGCCGATGTCCTGCGGCAGCTTGATCACCGGGCCGTCGGTCTTGCCGCCTGCCCGTTCGATGCGCGCAAGCGCCGCGTCGACGGTGGGCAGCGCGTTCAGGTAGACGGTGACGCCGTCGACGCCGGGTGTCATCGACGGATTGTGGACGATCGCGCCGCCAGTCGCGGGCTCCTCGTAGCTGAACACGGCGATCGGCTGGCCGCCGATCTCCTGTCGATTCAACGGGGCGTCGAGCGCGGCTTCGTAAAAGCGCACCGCGCGATCGAAATCGACCGACGGGATTTCGAACCAGGCAACGAGTTTGGGCAATGCGGACATGACACTCTCCTTCGGTTGGCAGTAGGCCGTTCAAGCGCCGGATGGCGTGAGAAGGAGTGTGCGGGGGTGCTGCTGACAGCGTGGTGGCAGTAGGGTGCGAAGACGCGACCGCTTCACCCCACCAGCAACTGAAACACGCCGACCACGTCGCTCATGCGCGTGGCCTGCTTTTCGAGCGACGCGATGACGGCAGGGCGACGACAGCGCGCCGCCCCGCTAGAAACAGCCTCAAGCCGCCGGCGTATCGCCCTGCGGACGCTGCCGCACGCTGCCCGCGATCAGATCGAAGCGGAACAGCCGGCATTCGAGCGCACCGTTGAACAGCGGCGTCTTCGTCGATTCGCGCAGCCGCAGTTGCCCCGGAAGCTTGCGATCCGACGTCAGGATGAACGCATGCCATCCGGCAAAGCGCTGCTTCAACGCATTGCCGAGCAACTGGAAAAACTCGCTGTCCGGCGCTTCTTCCTGAATGCGGCGGAAGCCGTCGTCGTCGCGATTGCCGCGGCCTTCGCGAAGCTCGCCGCGCGCATTGCGGCCGCGCACTTCGATCCGCTCGCCATACGGCGGATTCGCGACGAGGATGCCCGGCGCCGAGCCAGGCGGCGTCATGTCGCGCGCATCGAGCTGCTTGAGCGAAATGGGCGGCAAGCCGGCGCGCTCGAAGTTCGCGCGCGCTTTTTCGAGCATGTCGCCGGAGATGTCGCTTCCGAAAATCTCCAGATCCGCGCCGCGCGAGCCGCGCGCCGCGTTTTTCGCCTCGAGCGCGGCGCCCTTCAGCGCTTGCCAGCTCCGCGCGTCGAACTGTTTGAGCTTCTCGAAGCCGAAGCGCCGCTCGACGCCCGGCGCGATGTTCAACGCGACCTGCGCCGCTTCCGCGAGGAACGTGCCGCTGCCGCACATCGGATCGTAGAGCGGCGTGCCGGCCTGCCAGCCAGTCAGACGCAAAATGCCAGCCGCGAGGTTTTCGCGCAGCGGCGCCGCGCCCTTGTCGAGACGCCAGCCGCGCTTGAATAGCGGATCGCCGGAAGTGTCGAGGTACAGCGTGCAGTCGGTCGCGCTCAGGAACGCGAACACGCGCACGTCGGGCATCGCGGTGTCGACGCTCGGCCGCGCGCCGCTTTTTTCGCGCAGACGATCGCAGATCGCGTCCTTCACGCGCAGCGTCGTGAACTCGAGACTGCGCAGCGGCGACTTGATCGCGGTGACGTCGACGCGCAGCGTCTCGTGCGCGGAGAACCACTGCTCCCAGCGCTGCTCGAGCGCGAGCGCGTAGATGTCCTGCTCGCCGCGGTAGGGCCGCTCCGCGATTTTCAGCAGCACGCGGCTCGCGAGACGCGAGTGCAGATTGGCAGCCATGCCGGCGGCCCAGCCGCCGCGAAAATGCACGCCGCCCGGTACCTGGGCGCCGGCCGTGAAGGCGGCGCCATTCAGATGTTTGGCGGCAATTTCGGCGAGTTCGGCCGCGAGCGGAGCTTCGAGCCCGCGCGGGCAAGGAAGGAAGAAATCGAAGGACATTGAGGTTGCCGCAAGGCGTTGGATAAGGCGCTATTGTACGCGGTCGAGATCGGCGGGCCGGCGCGATTGGCGCGCCGGGCCTGTCAGGCGCCGGCTCCCGCGGCCGTTCCCGCCGAAGGACAGGGCGGCACGGCCGGCGCCGCGGCCGGTCTGGCCGAAGACGAAGGCCGGCCCGTCGTGTTCGTGGAAGCGACGGCCGTTGCCGCCATCGCGCGCACGCCCATCGCGATCTGCGTCGACACTTCCGCGAGCGCGCGCCGATGTCCATCGACGAGCGCGTCGTACCCGCCGCCAACCGTCTCGCTGACCACGCTGCGACAGGTCATCACCGCATTGCTGCGCACGGCCCGCACGCTCCACACCGCATCGATCAACGCATGCGAGCCGGGCCACGACTCGAAACGCTGCACGTTCATGGCGATCCGGTACACGGCCGCGTCGTCGGGGTGCGCGGTGCCGAACGTATCGATGGTGCCGAGCTGCTGCGTCAGATTCGTCGACAGCGCGCGGCGGATTTCATCGCCGGGCAGCGACGCCCAACGCTCCTGTTCGAGCAACTGCACCTGAGTCGGCCCGGTCTGCACGACCAGCTGATTTCTCGCCACCTGCGGCGGCACGTTGACCGGCGCGACTTCGATCAGCCAGGCAGGCGCGGCGCTCGTGCGCGCGACGGCCGGCGCGGCGCCATTCGCGGCGGTGCTTGCGCTATCCGCGCCGCCCAGCGTATAGAAACGGCTCGACGGCGACGAGCACGCGGCGATGGCGAGAGCCGCAGCCAGTGCGGTGCCGTACGCGACGCCGCGTACGGCACCGCGCACGAGCGCGCGCGGCGGACGGGGGAGCCGGGCAAACATCATGGTTTATCTCCTGATTTACCGCGCAACAGCGATTCGGGATGACGCTCGAGGTAGTCCGACAGCGCGTTCAGCGACTGCAACGTGCGCGTCAGTTCCTGCAACGCCTGATGAACGTCGGACTGCATCGGCGAATCCTGCTGCAAGGTTGCCTGGGCCGAACTGAAGGTCTGCTTCGCGGCCGTCAGCGTGTCGCGCGCCTGCGGCACGACTTCCTTGTCGAGACGCGAGAACAGTTGGTCGGCGTTCTTCAGCGCGGTGTTCAGATTCGCGCCGATCTGGTCGAACGGCACCTTGTCGAGCTTCTTCGCGATGTCGGCGACCTGCAGCTGCAATTCGTCGAGCGTGTTCGGAATGGTCGGCAGCTCGAGCGGATCGGTCGTCACGTCGACCTTGGCCGGCGGCGCTTTCGGGAAGATATCGAGCGCCACGTACAGCTGGCTCGTGATCAGGTTGCCGGTGCGCAACTGGCCGCGCAGGCCGTGCCTGACGAGTTCCTGCATCAGGTTCTCGCCGGCGAGCGTGCCCGGCTGCGGCGAGCTCTCGCGAAAGCGCTTGCCGAGGCGGTCCGGGTACAGGTTCATCGTGACCGGCATCGTGAAGCTCTGCGTCTTCGGATCGTAGTCGATGCCGATATTGGTCACCTGGCCGAGCACGATGCCGCGGAAATCGACCGGTGCGCCGATCGACAGCCCGCGCAGCGACTGGTTGAAGTTCATCACGACGCGCAAGGGCACGCCGTCTGGTTCGCGCATCGCGTCCGCTTCGTCCGAGCCGAGGCGGAAGGTCTGGTTGTTCGGCGCCTGCGGGCCCATGTTCTGGCCGGGCGGCGACTGGAACGACAGACCGCCGACGATCACCGTCGCGAGCGACTGCGTATTCAGCTTGAAGCCGCTCGAATCGAGCCGCAGATCGACGCCGCTCGCATGCCACCAGCGCGTGTTGGTGCCGACGTACTGGTCGAACGGCGCCGACACGAACACCCGCATCGTCACGCCGGTGCCGTCCCTGTCGAGCGAGAAGCCGACCACCTGACCGACCTGCACGCGCCGGTAGAAGATCGGCGAGCCGATGTCGATCGAGCCGAGCGAATCGCCGTGCAGCGTGTATTGGTGGCCTTTCTGGTCGCCGGTGATGGGCGGCGGCGTTTCGAGGCCGACGAAGTTGCTCTCGCTTTCGGTCGAGCGGCCCGCGTCGGCGCCGATGTACGAGCCCGACAGCAGCGTCGTCAGACCCGACACGCCGCTCGCGCCGACGCGCGGACGCACCACCCAGAAGCGCGAGTCCTTGACCGCGAACTTTCCGCCTTCCTTGGTCAACTGCACCTGCACGAGCACGTGCGACAGATCCGGCGACAGCGTGATCGTCTTCACCGCACCCACGTCGACGTCCTTGTACTTGACCTTGGTCTTGCCCGGCTCGAGCCCTTCCGCGCTGACGAAGCTGATCGTGATCACGGGCCCGCGCTCGGTCACCGACCTGATCACGAGCGCGATGCCGATCAGCGCGGCAATCAGCGGAATCACCCAGACGAGCGACGGCAGCCAGCGGCTGCGTGGCTCGATCTCGGGGTCGGGCAGTTGAAGCGGCAGTCTGGGTCCGTTCGAATCGTTGCGCGGCGCATCATCGGAGGCGGGCGTCGGTCCTTGCGGGCTAGTCATGGTCGAGATCCTGAGGTGTTGGGGTACGGCTTTCCACGGGGTCCCAGATGAGGCGTGGATCGAATTGCATGGAGGCCAGCATCGTCAGGATCACCACCGAGCCGAACGCGATCGCGCCCGGCCCGGCCGTGATCACGGCCAGCGATTTGAAACGCACGAGCGCCACGGTGAGCGTGACGACGAACACGTCGAGCATCGACCAGCGGCCGATTCGCTCGACCATCCGGTACAGCGTCGTGCGCTGTTGCGGACGCCAGCGCGAGCGGCGCTGCGCGGTGACGGTGAGCAGCACGAGCACCGAGAGCTTCAGCATCGGCACCAGGATGCTGGCGATGAACACGATCATCGCGAGCGGCCAGTCGCCGGAGGTCCAGAAATAGACGACGCCGCTCATGATGGTGTCGTCCTCGGAGCCGAGCAGCGACGACGTATGCATCACCGGCAGCAGATTCGCCGGGATATACAGCAGCGCCGCGGCGATCAGCAGTGCCCATGTGCGCATCAGGCTGTCGGGGTTGCGCGAGTGCAGATGCGCGCCGCAGCGGCCGCAGTGCTGCGGCGTGACCGAGCGGATGCGCGGTTCGACGCGCCCGCACGAATGGCAGGACAGCAGGCCCGCGCGTTTCGCGGTGACGTATTTCATCGCGGGCTCATCCTTCGCGCGGCGTGGGCGGCAAGCCGGGCGGGGTGCCGTCCGCCGTGCTGTTGGTTGTGCCACCCGCGCTGCCGCTGGTCGAGCCCGCGAGCGCGGACGGCGCCGGCGGACCGGCGAGCGAGCCGACCGCGACCGCCGCGCTGTCGGCCGACGTGCGTGGCAACGGCCGATCGCCGCTCGCGTCGATCTCGTCGGCGACATCCCACAGCACGCGCGGATCGAATGTGACGACGACCGCGAACATCAGCGTCAGCGCGCCGAACGCGAACAGCGCCGCCTCGGGAATCACGCGCGCGAGGCTCACCATCTTCACGATCGTGATCAGCACGCCGAGCATGAACACTTCGATCATGCCCCACGGCCGCACGAACTGGATCGCGCGCAGCACGCGATTGAAGTGCGCGGGCACGTAGCCGGCGCGTAGCGGCACCAGCACGTACAGCAGCGCGACGAGTTCGGTGAACGGAAAGAGGATCGTCGAGCAGAACACCATCACGGCGACGATCTCCATGTCCTCGCCCCACAGCGCGACGAGCGCGCCGAACAGCGTAGTCTGTGACGTGATGCCGTTGGTTTCGAGTTCGACGATCGGAAAGCCCTGCGCGATCACGAACGTGATCAGCGCGGCGAGCGTCAGTGCGCAGATCGCGTCCAGCTTGCGCGAGACGCCGCGATAGAGCGTCGCGCCGCAGCGCGGACAACGCGCGGCGACGCGCCCGACAAGCCGTGGCTTGCGGAACAGCGTATCGCATTCATGGCACGCGATCAGGTTGTCATGTTCCATGCGGCAGATGGGCTAACGACGTAGTGGCGGCGTGTAAGGCCTGCTCGTTACGAGGGGTCGGGCGGCGGTGAGCAGCAATAGTACCAAACGCGGCCTCGCGGCCGAGGCGAGCCGCGCGCGGGGCGTGGCGCCGTCCCCGCCGCGCGCTGGTCCGGGCCTGAGATGGCGTCGCTTCGGGGCTTTCGGTCCCCGAATCGTTCAACGCAAGGGCGGTGGCGCGACGCCTTGGGGCCATTGCACCGCAAAATTCGGGCCTGTTCCGCCGACGCGCTCCAGCCAGCTTTTCGCGCTTGGGGTAGGATGGCGCCCGTGGCATGCCCGGCGGCCTTTTGTGGCGATGATGTCCGCCGCATCGGCCGCGCACGCCGCGCCGATGCGCGGCGGCGATCGCGGAATAGCTGGCCGCGGCGCGCCGTTAACTTCTAACAGCCTGCGTTGATCTGTCATGACACTCAATCCATCGTTCGGTACCCGGGAGTCGTACACGCGGACCGCCATCGCGTTTCACTGGCTGATCGCACTGCTGATCGTCTGCGGCTTTGCGCTCGGCTGGGTGATGACCGACATCCCGGGCTTCACGCCCACCAAGCTGCGCTATTTCTCGTGGCACAAATGGATCGGCGTGACCGTGTTCGCGCTCGCGATCGTGCGCATCCTGTGGCGCGCGACCCACGCCTCGCCGCCGATGCCGCGCCGCATGCCCACCTGGCAGCGTGGCGCCGCGCATCTCACACATCTGTTGCTGTACGTGCTGATGATCGTGATTCCCGTGTCCGGCTATCTGTATAGCTCGGCGGCGAACGTGCCGGTCGTCTACCTCGGGCTGATTCCGCTGCCGCGAATCATCGCGCCCGATCCGCACCTGAAGGAAGTGCTGAAGAACCTGCACATCGCGTTGAATTACACGTTGCTCGTGCTGGTCGCGCTACACACCGCGGCGGCGCTCAAGCATCAATGGCTCGATCGCGACGGCCTGCTGTCGCGCATGCTCCCTTTCCTCAAATAAGGACAACCATGAAGGGTTCGTTTTATCGCTACATGCTGGCCGCGTTCGCAGCGGCGTCGCTGAGCGCCGCAGGCGCGGCGCTCGCGCAGGTCGACGTCGCGAAGAGTTCGGTGACGGCTACCTCGAAGCAGATGAACGTGCCGGTCGAAGGCAAGTTCAACAAGTTCACGGCGCAGGTCAGCTTCGATCCGGCCAAACCGACGGCCGGCAGCGCGCAGTTCAACATCGACGTCGCCAGCTACGATCTCGGCGACGAGAGCTACAACGAGCAGGTGCGCGGCAAGGAATGGTTCGACGCGAAGACCTTTCCGAGCGCGACGTTCGTGTCGAGCGCGATCGCGCCGGCCGGCGGCAATCAGTTCAAGGTGACCGGTAAGCTGACCATCAAGGGCAAGTCGGAGACGGTCGTGGTGCCGGTCACGGTCGGCCAGCAGGGCGCGATGCAGACCTTCGACGGCGCGCTGCCGATCAAGCGCTCGCAGTTCGACATCGGCACCGGCGAATGGAAGGACACATCGGTCATCGCCGACGAGGTCGTGATCAAGTTTCATATCGTCGCCGCGCGCAAGTAACGCGCACGGCGTGCGCGAGGTCCGCCGCGCCACGTGGGGCGCGGCCGCTTTCCCACCGCAGGTTGCACCGCGATTTTCAACGCAAAACAGGAGCACGAATTGAAAACGTCCATGTTGATCGCTGTTGGCGCGCTGGCTTCGTCGCTGTCGCTCGGCGCCTTCGCCGCCGATACCTATCTGCTTGATCCGATGCATACGTTTCCGAGCTTCGAGGCCGACCACTTTGGCGGTCTGTCGATCTGGCGCGGCAAATTCACGAAGACCACGGGAACGGTGACGCTCGATCGCGCGGCCAAAACCGGCACCATCGACGTCACCGTCGATCCCGCTTCGGTGCAGACCGGCAACCCGAAGCTCGACGATCACCTGAAGGCCGCCGAGTTCTTCGACGTCGAGAAGTATCCGACCGTCACCTACAAGGGCACCGAGATCAAGTTCGACGGCGACAAGCCCGTCGAGGTGATCGGCACGCTGACGATTCGCGGCATCACGAAGCCGGTGAATCTGAAGATCGATTCGTTCAAGTGCATGCAGCACCCGGTCCTCAAGCGCGAAATCTGCGGCGTCGAGGCGAGCACCGAATTCAATCGCGCCGATTACGGCATGGAGTTCGGCGCGAAGTACGGCTTCAGCATGCAGACGCGCCTGCATATCCAGTCGGAAGGTATCAAGCAGCA
Organism: Paraburkholderia sp. MM5384-R2; assembly: GCF_014201025.1. Lineage (NCBI taxonomy): Bacteria > Pseudomonadati > Pseudomonadota > Betaproteobacteria > Burkholderiales > Burkholderiaceae > Paraburkholderia > Paraburkholderia sp. MM5384-R2. The sequence continues at coordinate 1,740 of NZ_JACHDI010000033.1, read as the reverse complement.
GTAAGCGCGCCGGCAGCTTCGCGGCCGGCGCCGCGCGCGGGCCGCTGTTGCGATTCGATCCGCGCTGCGCCGCAATACGAAAACCGCTTCGGTCGTTCACCGACGAAGCGGTTTTTTGTCGCCCGTTGCGAACGCCTCGGCCATGGTGGCGCGCCTCGGCCATTTGTCGCTCGCATCGCTTTTATTTTTTCAGTTAAATAGAGCGCAAGCAGTCATGCCGGTGCTGCGCGTTGCCGGGATGGCCTGGGCGGACGTTATGCGTTCGTGTCGATAAATATTTCGCGCAGTACAGGAGATCTGGATGAATGCAACGACAGCAGCAAGCGTCGCGGGAAGCCGGCAGAATTCGTGGCGCGCGGTGGTGGCCGCCTCGATCGGCAACGCGCTCGAATGGTTCGATCTCGTGGTGTACGGCTTTTTCGCCGTGACCATCTCGAAGCTGTTTTTTCCGGCCGGCAACGAGACCGTATCGCTGCTGCTCACGCTCGGCACGTTCGGCGTGTCATTCTTCATGCGGCCGCTCGGCGCGATCGTGATCGGCGCGTACTCGGACCGCGCCGGGCGCAAGGGGGCGCTCACGCTTTCCATCCTGCTGATGATGAGCGGCACGCTGATCATCGCGATTTTGCCGACCTACCAGAGCATCGGTCTCGCCGCGCCGCTGATCCTCGTGCTCGCGCGGCTGATGCAAGGCTTCTCGGCCGGCGGCGAATTCGGCAGCGCGACTGCGTTTCTCGCCGAGCACGTGCCGGGCCGGCGCGGCTTCTACGCGAGCTGGCAGATGGCGAGCCAGGGTCTGACGACGCTGCTCGCGGCCGGTTTCGGCGCGCTGCTGACCGGCCAGCTGTCGCCGCAACAGATGGCATCGTGGGGCTGGCGCGTGCCGTTCTTTTTCGGTCTGCTGATCGGGCCCGTTGCGTTCTACATCCGCACCAGGCTCGACGAGACGCCCGAATTCCTCGCCGCCGAAACGACGCAGACGCCGCTGCGCGATACGTTCGCGACGCAGAAGCTGCGGCTCGTGATCGCGATGGGCGTGGTGATCCTCGGGACCGTGTCCGCGTATCTGATGCTGTTCATGCCGACCTATGGCGTGCGGCAACTGGGGCTCGCGCCGTCGGTCGCGTTCTCGGCGATCGCGGTGACGGGTCTGATCCAGATGGTGTTCTCGCCGGTGGCCGGGCATTGGTCGGACCTGCATGGACGCACACGCATCATGCTGGGCGCGGCCGTGCTGCTGTTCGTGCTCGTCTATCCGGCGTTCGCGTTCCTGATCGCGCATCCGAGCTTCGGCACGCTGATCGTGTGGCAGATCGTGTTCGGTTTTCTCGTCAGCGGCTACTTCGGCGCGACGCCGGGACTGCTGTCGGAGATATTCCCGGTGCAGACGCGCACGACCGGCATGTCGCTCGCGTATAACATCGCGGTGACGATCTTCGGCGGCTTCGGGCCGTTCATCATCGCGTGGCTGATCAGCGCGACCGGTTCGAAGGCAGCGCCGAGCTACTACGTGATGTTTGCCGCGTTGCTGAGCATCGCGGCGCTGATCGGCGCACGGCGCAAGCTGGGGTTCCGCTAGGAACGAGGCGGTAACGACGGCGTACGTAAACGCAAAAGGCCGGTTCGACAGAACCGGCTTTTTTTTATTGTGCGCCGAGCATGCGCAACAGCTTGGGGGTGTGAGTCCCCTGTCCAACCTGATGGTGGTGAAGGACTAGCGAAACGCAAGGGCGTCGTCGT
>NZ_JACHDI010000032.1:0-71431 GCF_014201025.1 Paraburkholderia sp. MM5384-R2 | reverse complement strand
TTCGGCCATCTCGTAACCAGTTGCATACGACTTCAGCCTATCGAACGGAAACCATTCGCCGGTTTCTGCGTTCAGCGCCATTGCCGACGGCATTGGCGGGAAGTTTGAGTAGATTGAATAGGTGATACGGCAAAGCTGGCATTCTTCCTTGCCCCCGGTTTCATCCTGTTTCTGTTGTTCCATCTGACCTCTGCTGATTTTTCAGAACACATCCGACGAATTAACCATCTAAAACGCGACACGGTCAACGACTTTAAATTGAGATAAAACTGTTTTGACAGCTATTCACAATTGCTCTGCCTATCTAATTTTCACGTGCATTTTTCCAGTGTCACTGTCCAACAAAAAAAGCGGCATTGAGCCGCTTTTTCCGTAAGTGATCGACGCCGGTTAGTGCTTTGTCCACGAAGCGTCCATAGCCGCCAGTTTCCCGTTCGCGCCCTGCGCAGCGTCAGCGAGAATCGCTGCGGCGTCCTGCGGTGTCAGCTGGCGGTCAGGAAGCCCCTTGGCGTCGAGCGCAAGCACCGTGAACAGTTCCTGATCGCAGCGATTGGCGGCGTGGTAGTCCTCGCCGAGCTGGATCATCACCTCCAGCAGGTTCCGGTGTTCGTGCCTTTCCTCAGCAGTCACAGCAGGACTCCTGCACATCGAGGTCGCAAGTGTAATCAGATGTCGGAGTTGCTGCCCCTGCCGGTCGCAAAGATGGAAGGCGGCCGGAGCGAGCCGTTCATACTGGAGAGCGTCTACAGGGGGACGGGACGGAGATTGCTGCTTCCTGGTGGGTTTGGTCATGCGCGGTCCCGGTTATCGTGAAAGATCGCCCGGACACATAGGGAGGTCCCGCAGCGCGCTGGAAACCGACGAGATCGCCGGCGTGGTTGCGGCCTACCGGCACGGCGCTGAAAACGCCAGAAAGGCAGGGTTCGACGGCGTGGAAGTCCACTGCGCCAACGGTTATCTGCTTGACCAGTTCCTGCAGGACTCCACCAATCAGCGCACTGACGCATATGGTGGGTCGATCGAGAACCGTGCGAGACTGCTGCTCGAAGTCACGCACGCGTGCGTCGCCATATGGGGCGCCAACCGGGTCGGCGTGCATCTGTCTGCGCGCGGTGACGTGAAGTCGATGGGCGATTCGGACCCTGCGGGCACCTTGGGCTATGTCGCAGGCGAGCTCGGCAAACGCCGCATTGCCTTCATCTGCGCGCGTGAAGCGCTGGGAGACGACCTGCTCGGACCCGCACTGAAGGCAGCATTCGGTGGCATCTATATCGCCAACGAAAAGATGACCAAGCACACCGCCGAACGTTTGCTTGCGGTCGGCGACGCCGACGCGATTGCTTTCGGGCAGATGTTCATCGCCAACCCGGACCTGCCGCGCCGACTTAGATTGGACGCATCGCTCAATGAGCCGCGGCCCGAGATGTTCTATCACCCAGGGGCAGAAGGGTACACGGATTACCCGGCGCTTGCCTGACCGTACAAATAGCCACCCCCGGGCCTCGCACCGGTGAGGCTTTCTTTGGGACGATCAGCCCAGACAACGGAGAAGCCCGCCAGGTCGACGTACGCTTGCACCAGGAGATGCCGCCTCGGACCTCATCCGCATAGCCGGCCAGGTGCCCATGGGTCAACGCCGTTCTTACCGTATGTTTCACAACTCAAGGCGAACATGGAAGCAGCGATCGCCCATAGGCATGCACCGGCATCGCAGACGAAAGCGAACGAATCGACAAGCCGTTTTTGGAGCAGGAGCTCTGGTCCCCCAGCGGTCAGTCGATGGCTAGCGAACAAACTTCGCCGTCCATCGCACCGGGAGCGCGGCCCATCCCGAAAGAGTCCGGGTGGGCTGCATCAGCTTGCAGACATGCCCGGAATGCTGACGCCGAACGACTGAAGCAATAGCACCGCATTCAGCGCGAGGATGACGACCGTCGCGGCAATCGCTGCAATGTCCGTTAGCCGTCTATTGACGAACTCGCCCATGATGTCTTTGCGGCGGGTGAAGAGCACCAGCGCCACCATCGGGATCGGCAACGCAAACGAAAGAACGACCTGACTGATCACCAGCGCCTGGGTGGCATTCACGCCGAGGCCGACCACCACGAACGCCGGCACCATGGTCACCAGACGTCGCACCCAGACGGGAATCCGGAAACCGACGAAGCCCTGCATGATCATCTGGCCAGCCATGGTGCCGACAACGGAGCTGGAGATCCCCGAGCTGATGAGCGAAATCAGGAAAACCGCCGCCGCGCCCGCACCGAGCAACGGCGTGAGCGTATGGTAAGCGGTTTCGATTTCCGCGACGTCGCGGTGGCCGGCATGGAATGCCGCGCTGGCCATGATTACCATGGCCATGTTGACGAGACCTGCAAAGAAAAGCGCAACGATGACTTCCCGGTTCGAAAAACGCAGCAGTGCGCGGTGCTCGCTCGCGTTGCTCGCCGGAGTCCGGCCCTGAGTCAGCCCGGAATGGAGATAGATCGCATGTGGCATCACGGTGGCGCCCACGATACCGACCGAAACGGTCAGCGCTTCCCGGTTCGGCATTGAGGGCAAGATCGAGTGCAATCCGGCCTGTCCCCATGCGACGGGCGCAATGAACAATTCGACCAGGTAACACAGACCGATCACGGCAACGAGCGCGCCGATGATGATCTCCATTGGCCGGTAGCCGCCTTTTTCAAACACGAGGATGCCGTATGTCACCATCGCGGTCACCGCCATGCCGGCCATCAACGGCATTTTGAGCAGCAACGCGAGGCCGATTGCGCCACCGAGGAATTCGGCCAGGTCGGTTGCCATCGCAGCCACTTCGCTGACACACCACATGACGAAGACGGCCTTGCGCGGCAGTTGCTCGCGACACATTTCCGCCAGATTACGGCCCGTCACGATGCCGAGTTTGGCAGAGAGCGCCTGGAACAGCATGGCGATCAGGTTGGCCATCAGTACCACCCACAGCAGCGTGTACCCAAACTGCGAACCGGCCTGGATGTTGGTCGCGAAATTGCCTGGGTCCATGTAGGCGATCGAGGCAATCACTGCGGGTCCGGCGAACAGCAGCGCGGAGCGCAAGCCGCGTCGTTTGCCGGCCAGCACATCGCGAATCGCAACAGTCGTGCGATCTGTGAGCGTATTTTTGCCGGCAGTGCTGTTCATGGACACTTCCCGACTTCTCTGGACGAACGTGGCACTGCTATTACTCCAGGTTCTTTAGCGCGTGATGGCAATATACAACGGCCAAACTCCGCGGATGATCGGGGCGGGTGCTGCGCAAAGCGCGCCCGGGGCCGCGGGAAGCTCGGTCAAATACGGCGAAATCGCATGCGCATCGTCAGCTTCGCCCGAAATTTGTCAGGCTGCTGACAGGAAGCGGTTGAGCATCGCTCCATATCAGCGCCATTCGCAGTTCGTCCTTGCGTGACGGTGAATCCATCCAGCAGAATGAGTGGTTAATTCTCGCATGCATGCCCTCCATGAAGCTTTCACGTCGCGAAGTACTTGGCCGTAGTCTGGCCATTCCCCTGAGTCTCGGCCTGTCGCCTTTCCTCGCCCTTCGTTCAGGTATCGCCAGCGCGGCGCCCCCCAATCTCGCAATCGTAATGAATTCCGGCGAAGCCAGCGTTTCGGTCATCGACATGGCGTCGCACAAGATCGTCCGGACCTTGCCGACGTTGCGCGAACCCAGTCACTGGGCGCTTTCGCGCGACAGAAGCAAGCTCTATATTGCCGACGCCAGCGGCAATGCACTGTTCATTGTCGACCCGCACACCGGTTTGGCGCTTGGCCATAAGGTGATCGCCGATCCGTACCAGCTTGGCTTCACGCCGGATTTCCGCTACCTCGTCGTCAATGCACTGCGGCTCAACTATGTCGACATCTACCGCCCCGACGACCTGACGCTCGTCAAGCGCTTCTCGCCCGGGGGCATGCCGAGCCACCTCGACTTCTCGCCGGACTCGCGCTGGAGCTTCAATTCGATGCAGGAGTCCGGCACGCTCGTTTCATTCGACCTGACGAACCTGACGATCCGCTGGAAGTCGAACGTCGGATCGACCCCCGCCGGCGTGCTCTGGCACAACGGCAAGGTACTGGTCTGCGTGATGGGCAGCGACCATGTGGCGGAAGTCGATCCAGTGACGGGTAACGTGCTGCGGCGGGTGAAAACCGGCGTCGGCCCGCACAATGTCTTTCTTACGCCCGACGGCGCGACGCTCTACGTGAGCAACCGGATCGGCGGCTCGCTGGTGGCGCTCGATCCAACCACCCTCGAGCTTCGTCGTACCTATCCGTTCCACGCTGCGGGGCCAGATGACATTGCTGTTGGCCCCGACGGCAAGCTATGGGTGACGCTGCGTTTCCGGGAGCAGGTCGCCGTACTCGATCCAGCCAGCGGCAACTACGAGACCATCGATGTCGGACGCTCGCCGCACGGCATCTTCCTCACCACCCAAATGAGCCGCCCAGGTCTCGTTACCGCCGAAACGCTCTAACGTCCATCATGCTGATATTTCTCGACAGATTCTTCAATATGCTGGCCGGTGAAATCGACCAGTATCTCGTTCTGCCGTTGCTGTATCACTTCGGCTGGATGCAATGGGAAGAGCTTTCCTTCGACTGGGCGCTGATCTGCGTCTATGGCCTCTTCGCGGTTATCGTCACGTATGCGGTTTGCTGGCCGCTCGAAGCACTCTTTCCGATCGAACGCTGGGATGACCGCAAAGCCGTCGTAACCGACGCGTTCTATACGATCCTCAACCGCGTCGGGGTGTTGCCTGTCGTCAGTTTCCTGCTGTTCTACCAGGTGCAGGTGTGGGTGAACGGCTTCGTGGTCGATCACGGCTACATACCGCCGACGCTTGAGACGTTGATACCGCCGCTTCTCGGACATCCGGTCGTTACCTTCATCGCGTACGCGCTGATTCTGGACTGTGCCGATTACTGGCGTCACCGCCTGTCGCACTCATACCGTAGCTGGTACGCACTGCATGCGTTGCATCATGCGCAGCGGCAGATGAGTTTCTGGTCGGACGACCGCAACCATCTGCTTGACGACCTGGTCGCCGCAATCTGGTTCGGCATCGTCGGCCTCGCGATCGGTATTCCGCCGCTGCAGTTTCCGCTGCTGTTCCTGTTCATGCGCTTCATCGAAAGCCTGAGCCACGCCAATATCAAGCTTTCGTTCGGCTGGCTCGGGGACCGGTTGATCGTCTCGCCACGCTTTCACCGGTTGCATCATGGCCTGCGCGCGGCCGGCCGCAATTCCTGTAACTACGGCGCCGTCTTCCCGATCTGGGACATCGTGTTTGGTACAGCGGACTTCTCCGCCGAGTACCCGCCTACAGGCGACCGGCGCGCACCGGAATCGATGGCCACGGGCGGCTACATCGCACAGCAACTGGGCGGCTTGCAGTTTTTCCTTGAACAGTGGCGGCAACCGGCAAAGGCTCGCCGCAGTTCCTCCTGAGAACATCCCTGCATTGCGCCAATGCCCAAACGGGCCGGTTCATGTGCGCCTGGATTTGGTCCGGACCGGCTGGTGCAAAGAACCTGTAGTGGGCTGTCTCTCCCCGACGCGACGCGCCCGTCAAGGCGCCCATGGAGTGAATGATGTTGCGCAGAACCAGTTCCTGGTTTGTGCGTTACACGCCCCGCGCGCGCGTTCGCACGCTCGTGCGTAAGGCGATCGGGCTGGCAATCTTTGTCAGCGGTTCCGCAGTGATTGTCGTGTATCTGCTACGACGCGTCTCCGATGGCTAAACGTCAACGACGGGCACGAAAAACGCATCCATACATGGCCGGAGACCGACCTCTAATTACACTGGTCATCAATATCTACCGCGTGATTCGTATGAAGGTCAGATTGGAAAGGCGATGACGAAGACGATACGCTGCCAGTGGGACAGTGGAGAGATCGCGCTGGACGTGGATGAGGCCGGTAGCGGCGCTTCGGTCGTCCTCCTGCCGGCCCTGAGTACGATTTCCACGCGCCTGGAGATGCGCCCGCTGCTCGACTTGCTCGCGCCTCAGTTTCACGTGACGACGGTTGATTGGCCGGGGTTCGGCGATCAGGCGCGGCCAAAGGAAGAATGGTCGCCGGAGCTTCTCTCGGAGTTTCTTAACTGGTTTCTAAGCGACATCGTGGCACCACCGCACGCCATTGTGGCGGCCGGACATGCAGCCACCTATGCGCTTTACCAGGCCGTCTTGCGCTCAGATACGGTTGATCGCCTGGTCCTCATCGCACCGACGTGGCGCGGCCCGTTGCCGACGATGATGGGTGGCCAGCGGGCCTGGTTCTCCCGTGTGCGCTCTGCCATTGATCACCCCCTCGCTGGCCCGCTTCTCTACCGGCTCAACGTCAGCCGCCATGTCATCACCATGATGGCGAGAGAACACGTTTACAGCGATCCTGACTGGCTTGGCGGCGATCGTCTCGCGGCCAAACTCGCCGTCACCCGTGCACCCGGAGCCCGGCACAGTTCGGTACGCTTTGTGACCGGTGCGCTAGACCGGGTCGCCAACCGTGCGGCGTTCCTTGATCTTGCGCGCCGAGCCAACATTCCGATCCTCGTGATCTACGGCGATCAGACGCCGCCGAAATCGCGTGTCGAAATGGAGGCGTTAGGACAATTGCAAAATGTTCAGGTTGATTCGGTCATGAAGGGCAAGCTCGCGATTCACGAAGAGTTTCCAGAAATCGTCTCCATTGCCATCAGACGGTTTTTGACGAAGGAATCGCCGCTTTAGACGATCAACGACAGACGGGCACAGCCAGACGCTCCGCATTACAGACAGCGGGTTATCCGGGCGACGCATAGCCAAATATGGCCCGATTACGAATCGATGCGCACCGACACGCCGGTCGACGAGTAGACGGGCGTCGCCTTGTGGCCGTCGACCGTGATCGTCGTGAACTGCTTCGTCGCCCCGTTGCCATCGATCAGATCGATGGTGTCGCCGACCTTGGGCGCATAGCCGCTCACGAACTTCACGTGTAGCGTGCCGCCGGCGATGGTCAGCTGATTACCAACGTGCAGTTGGCCGGCGCCTTTACCGTCAATGTCCAGTTCGAGTGTCGTGCCGGCGAGCTGCGTGTACTTGCCGACGATGGACACGGGCGACGCCGCCGCGATGGTGATGCCACCCGCACCCACATACACGTCGCCCGTGCCGAACGCATTCGGAGAATCGGCCTCGAGCACGCCGCCGCTTACCTGGGAGCCGCCCGACCAGGTGTTGTTGCCGCCGAGCTTCAATGTTCCGCTACCCTGCAGCGTCAACTTCCCTGCGCCGGCAATGTCGTTGCGCCACAAATCCGACGCGTTGAATCCGCCCTGGGACGCATCCATCGAAACGATGACGCTGCCATGGAACGCACCATATCCGTCCCCGGCTGCAAACATGTTGAGGCGGCCCCACCCTTCCGCATCGTCCATGACCGGATAGCCGGATGGAAGCTCGGTCGTTTTGAGCACCACGCGGCGCTGCTCAACGCTCAGATACGGAAAGCGCGTCTCCAGTAACACCTCCGCACCCTTCGGCACAACGGGAGGCGTATTGGTCGATTCGATCGGAGCAAAGCCGAACGTCATACGGCGAGTGAAGTCCGCTTTGTTCGTCGCGTAGTCGGCGAAGCGGTCCGTCGCTGCCGTGCCGGAGTGGGCGAAAGCAGCGAAGCTCGTCGAACTGGTATTCGTCGACTGCATCAGGGCCGCGTGCGCCTGGCTAAATGCGGCGCTCTTCAAGGTGGCGTTGCTCGGATCGGAAAGATTCGCAGCAGTCGCCGCAAGTGCAAACATTCGACCAGCAATGACGTCGAGCGGCGAGTGCATACCGGCGAAAATGCGGTTTTCGCCAAGTTCGAGGCCGCGGCTCGCCATCTCCTGGAACCGCTCCGGCAGCACGTAGGCCATCGTCATCGCGTCGCGCATGGCCTCCGCCTCGTGACCGCTGATAAATCCGCCATCGGTCGGAGGCGTGGTGCTCTCGGCAGGCACCAGAGTCGGATCTACCACGACACTCGTGCTCCAGCGGTATGGCCGCGCGTATTTGTAGAAGCGCTTGGCCGGCTCGGTGGACGCGTTGTTGCCCATGATGTTGAGCAGGTCGACAACCTGGCCGAAACTGGTGTTGCCGCCACTGCTGCCGACGCCGATGTTGTTGCCGTTGTCGTTGTACAGAACGGTCGTCGCATCCGCCGGAATCGAGGTGATGGTCGTTACCTGCTGCGCCGCCGCGCGCCACGCATTGGTGAGCGGTCCCATGCCATCGGTAACGCTATAACCTTTGCCGCGCCGGTCGTCGTAGTAGGCTGCGTCGGCCTGTGCCTGAGTTCGGTTGGTCGTCTCGGCGACCACGAATTGAATGTTTGCGGCATGGACGGCACTGTTCACGACAGCCCCACCCGGCGTACCGTCATTGGGTAGTCCTGTCCACGTGGACTGCACGACAGCCGGAAAGGAACCATTGGCGGGCGCAGAGACGCCCGCATCGACGATCTCGGTCAACGGTTGCCAGATGTCGAGGAATCGCGAGACGACCCGCACGCCCGCATTCGTGGCGAGCGTCGCATATCGCGCATCGCCGCGCTGGTTAGTCGCAATCGTGTCGACGAACGCGGGCACGTCGGGGATTGCGGCGTTGTCGACAAAACCGGGGTCGGCAGGGGGCGCCGGGATCGAGGCCGTCGCCGTCGTCGTCGAAGTGTTCGAGGCGCTCGGCGTAGAAGAATCATTGCTACCACCGCACGCGGCTAGTACCGCCACGCTTGCGAGCACCGTGAGGCGCAGCGGGAGAGGGACGCGAAAATGAGCCATCACGAGACTTTTTTGTGGTTGTTGGTGGCATCGGATTGTGCGGGTGAATTATGACGGCATTGTTGCGACTGATTACGCGGTATCGGATATTGTGGCGCGATTCGCAGGTATCCCGGAAGACCTGGTGGTGGAAGCTGCACATGCGTCGCAGACGCGTGAACGCAGAACTCCTTAGTATTTGATTGCGGCTCATCCACATTCGCGAAGCATGCGAAAGGTTTCATTCCGCGAGGTTTTGGTGCAATGTCGATTCGGAACGCCAACCACAGGGCGATCCATTAACGGACAACCGTTTCGCGTGAGCCTAAAACCACCCCTTTACCGTCGCCACTCGCCAGACGACAAACATGACGAGGCCCACCGACGCGGCGGTCAACAGAATGAAGTCAATCGAGCGCACTAGCTTTTTCATATCGACGTTGGATCGGACGCGCGACGTCCGCATGAGAACCGGAAGTGAGGCGTGTGGAAGTATCGAAACGCGCTCGTATGGAATGTCGAACGCTCACCAGCACTTCAGTGATGCGAGAAAAGCGCGTTATCTGAGGGCGTTGCGAAGGAAAGGCGATGTCCGGATTGCGAATTCACTACCGGCCCTGAACCGTAGTCGTTATTCGCGTGTGCCTGCCGCGGGCTGCTCTCGTCCGGATAGTGCACTTCCGACTGATGGAGCGTGCCGATCTGTTCGGCCTGTATGACGTTCGCTTCCACCTCGGAGCGAGTGAGGGGCTGCGCCGACGAGAGCGCTGGAATGGCGATTGTGGCTGCAAGGATCGCATGAGCGATAAGTACTTTCATAAGTTGGCTCCTTGGTGAATAGGCAAATTTCGATGAATCGAATGGACCACGCTAACTGCATTGAAAGCGAGTCGATCTTCACGCTGAGGTGGACCGCGAACAGATAGCGATCGACGGGTGCCCGGTATTCAGTGCGTGGATATGACGGTACGCCCTGCAACCTTAAAAGCCGCTTATCCCGTCTCCGAAAAATGCGCGGCGTCCGCGAGCCATGTTCCGACCGTTTATCGATAAAGGCGATCTGGCAGTTCTTTGACGAACCGGGTTCGCCTGACTCGCCAGGCATTGCGGACTGACCTGCCGCGATCGCGGATATCCGCACTGCGCCGCCAAACCGGGCCATCATGGCGAGCATTCAGCAGATGTTTTTCGAGCGGACGGAGGCTGCATTTGTTGCAAGCGCTTCAGTACCGCACGCTCCGACGCGCCTCGCGCTTGCTCGCATGGCGTGGACGACGAGACGGCCACGCCGGGCACCACGCATTAGCGCCCGGCATTGGACGACCGAACGGTCTGATCAAATCAGGGTCGGTAAATCTGTGCGCTTTCGAACACATGCCGGCGAGTCGAATGTCCATGATTTACCGGTAAACGTCACTCCCCTAAGCCATTTCGAAGTGGCCAGCCGGACTGACTTCGATGGTGTCAGCATGGCTTGTGCGTAACGCGCTATATTTGAAGTCTCACTGCGCGATGCGGCAACGCTCGTATTCGCCCGACAGGCGGATCTCGAGCTTCTTCTGCACAGCAATGCTTTACTTGCCGCGCGTGTATGCGCCGCGAAAGCTTCATCTATCGTTGTGAGCGTTAGTGATTTTCAGTCCCCGGGATTAACCGGGCTCGTGTTGGACCGTTGCAGACAGGCCTGGCTCGGGTCTTCCGCTTAACCACGACTTCACAGGACGGCAATATGTCACTTCGTATCAATGACACCGCGCCCAACTTCACCGCGCGGACCACGCAGGGCACCATCGATTTCCACGACTGGATCGGCGACCAATGGGCGGTCCTGTTCTCTCATCCGAAAGACTTCACGCCGGTTTGCACGACTGAACTGGGCTACATGGCGAAGATCGAGCCGGAGTTCACCAAACGCAACGCGAAGCTGATCGGGTTGTCGGTCGATCCGGTCGAAGACCACGAAAAATGGGCCGCGGACATCGAGGAAACGCAGGGCGCCGCCGTCAAATACCCGATGATCGGCGACACCGACCTCGCGATCGCCAAGCTGTACAACATGCTGCCGGCCGACGCGGGCGATACCAGCGAGGGCCGCACCGCCGCGACCAACGCGACCGTGCGCTCGGTCTTCATCATCGGTCCCGACAAGAAGATCAAGCTGACGCTGACCTACCCGATGAGCACCGGCCGCAACTTCGACGAAATCCTGCGGGTGCTCGATTCGATCCAACTGACCGCCAAACACAAGGTCGCGACGCCGGTCAACTGGAAGCAGGGCGAAGACGTGATCATCACGTCCGCGGTCAGCAACGACGAGGCGCAGCAGATTTTCCCTGGTTTCAAGACCATCAAACCGTATCTGCGCACCACGAAGCAACCGGGCTGACAGATGTGGCACGGCGGCCGCTTGCGGCCGCCTCGCGGACCTTCCTAAGGGATACAGATGATTTTTCGTCAGCTGTTCGATCCTGCTTCGTCGACCTACACGTACTTACTCGGCGACAGCGGCGAGGCGGTGCTCATCGACCCGGTCTACGAGCAGGTGCCGCGCGATCAGGCGCTGCTGCGCGAGCTGGGCCTATGGCTGCTCACGACGCTCGATACCCACGTGCACGCTGATCACGTAACCGGCGCATGGCGCATGCGTTTGCGTTGCGGCAGCGAGATCGGGCTTGCCGGGGTCGTCGAGGCGAAAGGCGTCACGCGAGCGCTCGCGCATGGCGATCGGATCCACTTCGGCACGCGTCATCTGACCGTGCGCGCGACGCCTGGCCATACGAACGGCTGCCTGACCTACGTGCTCGACGATCTGAGCATGGCCTTTACCGGCGACAGCCTGCTGATTCGCGGCTGTGGCCGCACAGATTTCCAGCAGGGCAGTCCGCAGCAGTTGTTCGCGTCCGTGCGCGAGCAGATCCTGTCACTGCCGGACGACTGCCTCCTCTATCCCGCGCACGATTATCGCGGCATCACGGTGACGAGCGTGACCGAGGAGCGGCGCTTCAATCCGCGTCTGGGCGGCGACGTCGACGTCGGCGATTTCGCCGGTTACATGAACAACCTGAATTTGCCGCATCCGAAGCAGATGGCGGTCGCGGTGCCCGCAAACATGCGTTGCGGGCAGCCGGAAGGCGGCGCCGAAGTTGCGACCGAAACGCCGGATTGGGCACCGTTGACGCTGCGCTTTAGCGGCGTGTGGGAAATCGAGCCGATGGCGCTGCTCGAGCATGGCGCCGCGTTTCAGATCGTCGATGTGCGCGAGGCGCCCGAGTTCATCGATCGTTTGGGTCATCTGCCGGGCGCGAAGCTGGTGCCGCTGTCGCAATTGACAGGGCGGCTCGATGAACTGGAGCGCGAGCGGCCGGTGGTCGCGGTGTGCCGGTCCGGCGTGCGCTCGGCGCAGGCAAGCGTGTTGCTGACGAAGGCGGGGTTCGGCAAGGTGGCGAATCTTGCCGGTGGGATGCTGCGGTGGAGGACGGAGGGGTTGCCGGTTGCGTCGGATAGTGTTTGAGGGGGGAGTCGGCGCTTCGGGACCCTCACAAGCTCAGCCTTGGCCTTGGCGACAGCCTCGACCTTGCCCCAAAGCCGCGCCAGCCTTCGAATAGCCAGCGCTCCGTTGCGCCGTCCGCGTGACCAGCCTGATCCCCCCGCATACGAGCACCAGCGCGACGAGATTCTTCAATTCCATGCGTTTGCGTGAAACCCAATAGCATCAGTTGTCCCCTATGGCGCCGATTCAAATCGAAAACAGGCTTCTTCGAGAGGGTAGCGAGAATCAACAACAAAATAGAACGAAATGCCACGGGCGACCGGACGTTACGCCGGCTGCTATGTCCGCATCACTGTGTCGGGCGATCTTCCGACCATGCGCTGGCGAGTGGTGCGCACCTTCACACCTGCGGCGCAGGCACCCGTGGGTCCAGTCATTGTGCGCCGACCGCGCGATGCTCGCTCACGCGGCTTCACCCGGTGCGGACGTCGATTGTCGGTCCGCACGCGACTCGTTCGTCGTATAGATGGAACCGATCAGGTTCATCGCCCAGGAGCACATCATGCGCAGGCACATCGTTTCCATGTTCCTCAGTCTGGATGGCGTCGCTCAATCCCCCGACGCGCCTGAGGAGGATGCCAGTGGTGATTTTCGTTTGGGTGGGTGGATCGTCCCTTACGCCGACGAAGCGGTCGGCGCAAGTGTGCCAACAGTCATGCGCTGAACGGAGACCTTGCCGACGCGATACGCGCGCTGAAACTTCAGGACGGTGCCGATCTATTGACGTTCGGCAGCGGCGACATGGTGCGCCAACTGCTGGCGGCGGGCCTCGTGGATGAACTCCAACTCCTGATTTATCCCGTCATGCTCGGGCACGGCAAACGCCTGTTCGGCAACGACGCACAAGCGTCCGCCTTCACGCTGGCACACGCGACGAGCACCCCCGGCGGCGTGCTGATCACGCGCTACACCCGCAACGGCGAAGTCCGAACCGGAACGTTCGAGTAAGCGCGAAGCTTCCGATCGACGCTTACAAACGGAGGCCTATTTCTTCCTCATGTCCCGCGCTCGCCTGCCACGCGCCACGGTATCGGCGAACAGGTCGATCACGACCTCGCGCAGCCAGCGATTGCCTTCATCCTGATGGACGCGCTCGTGCCACAACAAATGGATCGGCGCGGCGGGTAGCGTCATCGGCAGCGCGCGCAGGCTGAGCGAGAACGGCGTGGCCAACTCCAGAGCGAGGCGCTCGGGCACCGTGGCGATCAGGTCGGTACGTTGCAGGATATAGCCGACGCTCATGAAGTGCGGCACCGTCAGTCGCACCTGACGCCGCACGCCGCGCCGTTTCAGCCACTCGTCCACTTGACCGTGGCCGGTGCCGGCCGACACCACCACCAGATGCTCGGCTTCGCGCCACGCGGAAAGCGTGAGCGGCGCGTCCTCGAGTGGGTGAGCGCGTCTGAACAGACAGACGTAGCGCTGATCGAACAGACGCCGCTGATAGAAACCCCCCTTCAACTGCGGCAACAGACCGATCGCCAGGTCGACCCGGCCGTCGGCCATTTCGTTGCTCAGATTGACGCTCGTATTGCGCACCGTATTCATCGCGATGCCTGGCGCGACGCGCGACAATCGTTCCAGCAATGCGGGCAAAAACACGACTTCGCCGATGTCGGTCATGCCGATCGTCATCGTACGGATCTCGCGCAGCGGATCGAAGCCCGTCACCGGATTGAGCGCGGCGTGCAAGGTGGCGAGCGCCTGAGAGACCGGTTCCGCGAGACGCAGCGCGAACGGGGTAGGCACCACGCCGCCCGGCGCCCGCACGAACAGCGGATCACCGAGCAGGCGGCGCAGCTTCGCGAGCGCATTGCTGACGCCCGGTTGGCTCATGTTCATTTGCTCGGCGACGCTCGCCACGCGCCGCTCCTGCATCAGCCGCTGGAACAGCAGCAGCAGGTTGAGATCGAGATCGCTCAGTTCCATGGCTTCGGCATGACCTAAGGTCATTCATTTCAGTGATGAAGTAGATTCATTTCATCTTATTGAGCAATGATCGTCTAGTGCTGAAAATACCAACACGGTATCCGCATGCGACGCGCCGGGCGCGCGTTCCAGAGTGGCCCGAATCGATAAACCCGCATATCGGAGACGCAATCATGAACCGGATGGATCTGAGCATCGCGATCGTCGGCGCCGGCATCGGCGGCCTTACGCTGGCGCTCGCACTACGCGAACATGGCATCGATGCGCAACTTTACGAGCAGACCGATGAGTTGCGCGAAGTGGGCGCGGCCGTCGCACTGTCGGCCAACGCGACGCGCTTTTACGAGCGCATGGGGCTACGCTCCGCGTTCGAAAACGTGTGCGCCGAAGTACCCGGGCTCATTTATCGTGATGGCCGCAGCGGCAGCGTCATTGGACATCATCGCGGCATGCCCAGCTATCGCGAGCAGTTCGGTGGCTCGTACTGGGGCGTTCATCGCGCCGATCTGCAGGCGGTGCTGTCGAAGGCAGTTGGTCTCGAGCACATCGAGCTCAGCCATCGCTTGGTCGATCTCGTGCAGCATCCCGATCGCGTGAGTCTCGCGTTCGACAACGGTCGGCGCATCGATGCCGATCTCGTGATCGGCGCCGACGGCGCACGCTCGATTACGCGACGCTGGATGCTCGGCTACGACGACGTGCTGTATTCCGGTTGCTCGGGCTTTCGTGGCATCGTGCCGGCCGAGCGCATGGACCTGTTGCCCGATCCGGAGACGATCCAGTTCTGGGTCGGGCCCGGCGGCCATCTGCTGCATTATCCGATCGGCGACAAGGGCGATCAGAACTTCCTGCTGGTCGAGCGTCATCCGTCGCCGTGGCCGTCGCGCGACTGGGTCATGCCGTCGACCGAAGGCGAGCAGCTGCGCCTGTTCAAGGACTGGCATCCGGCCGTCGTGCAGATGATCACGGCCGTGCCGATCAGTCAGCGCTGGGGCCTGTTTCACCGTCCGCCGCTCGGCCGCTGG
This sequence comes from Paraburkholderia sp. MM5384-R2, assembly GCF_014201025.1. Classification (NCBI taxonomy): domain Bacteria; kingdom Pseudomonadati; phylum Pseudomonadota; class Betaproteobacteria; order Burkholderiales; family Burkholderiaceae; genus Paraburkholderia; species Paraburkholderia sp. MM5384-R2. The sequence goes on along the minus strand of NZ_JACHDI010000032.1, from coordinate 56,123 downwards.
AGCAAGGGCCGCGTGACGCTGATCGGCGATGCCGCGCATGCGCTCGTGCCGCATCACGGCCAGGGCGCCAACCAGTCGATCGAGGATGCTGTGGTGCTGGCCGCGCAACTCGCCAAGGCGGGCCCGGGTAAGTGGCGGGAAGCGCAGGAAGCCTACGAGCGTCTGCGCCAGGGCCGCACGCGCAAGGTGCAGTACGCGTCGATCAGCACCGCGGACGTGCTGCATCTGCCGGACGGCCCCGCCGCGCAGGAACGCAACGCGCGGCTAGGGGCGCGCGACAGCATGCTGCATCACCTCGACTGGATTCACGATTTCGATGCGCTCGCGCAAGAGCCGAGCGCGCGACAAGGCGGCACGTGGCTTTGAGCCTCTCCATGAGGCTTCAATAGGGAGGCGGTGGGCCGCATGCTCATGCCAGGCGCCTCTCTCCAGCCACTACGCGTCACATGCAACCCATTGACCGAGTGGCGCGTCACCCTGATCACGTTACCTATATTGCCGCTCGTCCACTTTCTTGGCGCATACCTTCCTGAATTGCGCGGTCGTCCGCTGGCAATCGTCTACGCGTTCTGGGAGCCATTTGTCGCGTGGGGAACGATATTATTTCTCGCAAGCAATTTCCAGCGACGCTTCGACAGACTCGTTGGCGCGTGGCAGCCGCTGCCGCGACGTGCCTGCACGATCTACGTTATCCCTCCGCCCGTTCTGGTTGCCGTCGGGTTGGCGTGGAGAAACGTACCCGCAGCTCCTCTGCTGAAGTTCGCGGTCACGGGTAGCGTCGGTTGCGCGTTGTGCTATCTGCTTGCTGGACTTTTGCTTCGATTGCCCAAACTGGCATCGATTGTGAAAAATGGGTTCGCGTGTGACGGCCATACGCTCCTGCACGGCATCGAGTGACCGGCAACGCGCGGCCTGCCGGCTCCGCGGTTTCCGATGCGAGCCGTAAATTCTGGAGTTCATGCGTTGCCTGGAAACCCGGCGCGTAATTCCCGGTGGAGAAATTTCGAATAGCGACAGCGTGGAACCGCGTAGATCGGTCGTATTAGCTTGCGCCTGATATCCGGGAAACTGCGCGCCGGTGGCAATTGCACCTATGTCGCTGCGAACGCAGCCCTTTGTGCTTGCGCTGATTCGCGGCTGACGGTCATTTCTACCAGTTGTCAATGGCCGGTAGCGGCTGGCGACACCACGCTCGGGGTCGCCAGCGTGTTGTTGCTCTTCGGAGCGGCGGTGGTGTCAGACGTCGAGCTGCTGTTGTTGCTCGGCAGGCCCGAGTTCGGTGCCTTGGCGCCCATGCCGCTGTCCGTATTGGTGGTGCCTGGCATGCCGTAGCCGCCCGTGGTTGCGCCGTTCATCTGGTTCGACGGACTAGCCGTGCTGCCGCCTGTACCGGTCGAACCGCTGCCGCTCTGGCCTCCGGCCGCCTGTGCAAAAGCGCCGCCCGACAGCGAGAGTGCGGCGACGGCCGCGACTAGTGTGATGGTTGCCTTGCTCATGATCCGCCCTCCTTAACTGGACTGGAAGATAGACGCAGACAGTTGCCGCCTGCGCTACAGCAAATGTCGCAAACAGCGTGCCGCGTGCTTTTGCAGGTAGCGAAGCGATCGGCGGAGCACGAAGTGGCGGTCGTGGGGCGACTCCAGCCATTGGATCGCACGAGATCTGCCGCGAAATAAGCCGCTCTCCGCCGGAATAGATCCCGCGCCGTTCTCGTTCATTGACCATTAGGTCCTTTGCGCAGAACAAGGAGTGCGGTCATGAAGTCTCTACTCGCTCTATTCGGCGTCGTTGCATGCGGCGCGGCCGTCGCGACTCTGATGTCATGCGGTGGCGGTGGCGGTGGCGGCTCGAGTTCGAGCAGCGCGAGCCCACCCGTCCAGTCGTCATTCGCAGCGACGGCCCTCGTATCCGATGGTGCGGTGCCCGCTGCACACACCGACGCTAATCTGAAAAACCCTTGGGGCGTGGCCTTCAATCCCAAAGGTTTCGTCTGGGTCGCGGACAACGGCACCAACGTCGCGACGCTCTATGACGGCAATGGCGTGCCGCAATCGCTGGTCGTCACGATACCCGACGGCAAGAACGGCTCCGCATCGCCCACGGGCATCGTTTTCAATGGAACACAAAGCTTCCGCGTCACGGAAAACGGCAAGTCTGGAGTCGCTGCGTTCATCTTCACGGGCGAAGGCGGCACCATCACCGCGTGGGCGCCCGCCGTGGGGCCGACCAATGCGTTCGTCATGTACGACGACGGTACGGGCGGCGCCGTCTACAAGGGTCTCGCGCTCGCCGCGATGAACAACGGCAACTTCCTTTACGCGACGGACTTCCATAACAACAAGATCGACGTATTCGATACCTCGTTCGCGAAGGTCGCGATGCCCGGCGCCTTCACGGACCCGGCGATTCCAGCCGGCTTCGCGCCGTTCGGCATTCAGGCGATCGGCTCGAATCTGTTCGTCACCTACGCGATGCAAGACGCAGCCAAACACGACGATGTCCCGGGCGCGGGGCTCGGCATGGTCGATGTGTACGACACCGCGGGCAACCTGAAGCAACGCTTCGCGACAGGCGGTCCGTTGAACGCGCCGTGGGGCATTGCGCAAGCGCCCGGGACCTTCGGCTCGTTGAGCGGCGCAATACTGATCGGCAATTTCGGCGATGGCATGATCAATGCGTTCAACGCGTCGAGCGGTCACTCGATGGGACAGATCAATGGACCGAACGGCAGTCCGATCGTCGAGCACGGCGTGTGGGGCATCGCGTTCGGCAACGATCTCAGCAATCAGCCTTCCAGCACGCTCTTCTTCGCGGCGGGGCCGAATGACGAAGCCGATGGCGTCTACGGAAGAATCGATCTGAATACGACGTCGAACTCAGGTACGAACACGGGTACGAACACCGGCACAAGCGCGGGCGGCGGGATGAGCATTGGAATGTAGCGCGAAGCGCGCAATTGAGAAGCGCCGCTCTTGATGCGAGAGCGGCGGTATTGCTTATGCGGGGCGATGTGCGCCTGAGCAGTGCGTGTGATGATCATCACATCCACGCGCGGTTGAGCACCAGCGATGTCAGGTCCTGGCTGCCCTGACTCACATCTGATTCTGACGCCGGCATGCCCGCAATATCTGCTGAACCGCAAATGCCCCTCGCACGGTTTGCACATTCTGCAGCACACACACGTGATACGACTTTTCCCGCGGCAGAAGCAGTGCGCCATTTCTGTAAAGCGCGTTGCACGAATCGCTAATCACGCGTGCCGCGAAAGTGCTCTGGCTATTTCCTAGCGAACCCAGAATGCATTGATCGTAGTCTGGATTATCGGTGCCGAGCGCCAGAGCCGAAAGCGGCGTGGCGAGTGCGATCGACAGAAGCAGAGAGGCGGGCTTGATCATGAACGTGGGCGAGACCCAAGGGATATAACGGTGGGCAATCGTAGCATTTTGCGGTTCGATGCAGCACCTGGCCGACGCCCGTCTTATACTCGACCCGCGAGAGCGGGACCGATCTCGTTGTGTGTCAGGCCGAATTCCGCCATGCGAGCACGATGATCTGGCGAGCCCAGATATGAACGAAGGGCTTTGTTTACCGCCTGGATCAGATCGCTGTTACTTCTATTGAACGAGAATGCCCCGAGCGGAGGCTGCTGCGGCTTGCCCTTCGTTCCCGGTTCGTGCTCAACGGCCTCGAGCATTGAGCCTCCGATCCGGTTCGCAACTATCCGATTCCCCAAGGCCGTGCTCGCATACGCATCGACGGCGCCAGAGAGAACCGCTTCGACAGCGTCGGCCTGATGCTCGAAGACGACTATTTGGTCCTTGCTTACGCCAGACGCTATCGCTGAGTCGTGCTGCACCTGTCCGGCTATGATGCCAAGGCGCGCATCAGCGCGTTTGGCAAGCGACACGTAGCTGTCAAGGGCTTTCGGGTTTCCAGTGCGAACCAGAAAACCGTCTGCGATTCCCCATACCGGGACGCTGAACGCGACCATATTGGCGGGTTCGCGTGTGACGAACAGCGGAACGTTCATATCCCACCTGCCTTCTTCAACGCCGGGCAGGAGCTCACTAAACGACGTCAGATGATGCTCGATCCGGGTTACGCCGATCGCCCGAAGAACCGCGTCGGCCAGATCGATGTCAGCGCCCGCGGGGGTACCATCTGCTTCCGTCCAACCGAACGGGGGTTCTTCGATGTACGCAATCGTTACCTTCATCGCTGTGTCTCGCCAATTGGGAATGGTCATCAAATGCCGGGCCGAATGTTGATGATTCTACTTACATGCGCGGTTGTCGTTGCGGCGGCTCTCTCTGAAACGAACGCGGTTATGCCTGGATCGGGTGTCGGTCTTATGGACGTTGGTTGGATTGCGCGGCATCGCTACGGAAACGCACCCACTTCTTGCTGTTACTTAATGGCCACAATTCTGTTCCGCACTGTTTCGAGCGAACCGGCAGTCGCGCAAGGAAAGAATTTTCGCGCTCACCACAATATTCGCGCTCCTGAAACGTCTTCAGGCGCATGGAACCGCCACCCACCTCGCACCCGATGACCGACCGAGACAGCGACATCACCGCGACCGTGGTGCGTGAGCGCACGAGGCTCGTCAATTTTATCCGGCGTCGAATACGCGACCCGGACGACGCCGAAGACATCCTGCAGGATGTGTTCCACGAATTCGTGCAGGCTTACCGGCTTCCCGCTCCGATCGAACAGGCAAGCGCGTGGCTATTTCGTGCGGCGCGCAATCGCATCATCGATCGTTTTCGCAAGAAGAAGGAGCAGCCGCTGACCGATCTGTCTGAGGCCGAGGACGACGCCAGCGGTGAGTATCGCCTCGACCTCGCCCTGCCGGCGCACGATGCAGGCCCCGAAGCGCTTTACGCTCGCGCTGTATTGCTCAAGGCCTTGCAGGATGCGCTCGACGAGTTGCCGCCGAATCAACGTGAAGTATTTATCGCGCACGAGTTGGAGGGACGGCCCTTCAAAGACATGTTGGCGGAAAGCGGTGTCACGCTCAATACGCTGCTCGCGCGCAAACGCTACGCGGTCTTGCATCTGCGCGCCCGACTGCAGGCCATTTATGACGAACTGGATATATAGAGGAGTCGAGGCATGAAGTTTCGAATCAGATGCGCCGGTAAAGCGCTGCTCGCGGTGGTTGCCATAGCCGTGCTCGGATGGGTGGTCATGACGTTATGGAATTGGGTGATTCCGGCGCTATTCGTTGGCGCCCGTGCGATCGACTTCGCGCATGCGTTGGGCTTGCTGGTTTTGAGCCGCATCCTGTTTGGCGGATTCCGCGGACACGGCGGCTGGCGCGAACGGCGTCACTGGCGCAAATGGGAAGCGATGACGCCCGAAGAACGGGAGCATTTCCAGACGGCATGGCGATCGGGCCGCGACCGGCGCGCGGGAGATTGAACATGCGCGAGAAATCAACGTACGACTGCAAACAGATGCCGGGCGTGATTGCGCCAGTCGTCGACCTGAAACGTTGCGAAGGCAAGGGCGATTGCCTGGAGGTCTGCCCTGAGAATGTGTTTGAGATCCGGCGCATCGATGACGTCGACTATCTCAGCCTCGATTTGATGCACCGCCTCAAGCTACGCGTGCATGGAATGAAAGTCGCCTACACACCGAACGCGTACGCCTGCCGGTCGTGCGCTCTTTGTGTGACGGCGTGCCCTGAACGCGCGATCAAGCTCGCCAGAACGGCATAGCGTTACGCGTTTTAAGAAAAGCGCAGGCCGCCTGGCGCAGTGGTCAGTATTATCGATCTCCTCAAGGAGCGCACATGGCTTCATCAACCACGGATCTTCTGCGACAGCTTCACGAACAGAGCCAGACAGAAGTGATAGCCCGCGCACAGGCGCAATTTCAGGGATCGAGCGAGGAGTTTCTGACTCTCGCGGAGGAATACGAAACGCTCGTACCTCGACTCCGTGGACGGTTTCTCGAAACGCTCGGGCTATCGAGCGAAGATTTCGAATCCTCGCAAGGCACTGCTCTATCGTTAGCCGTGTCAGCGGAAACGGGACGGTTCTTAAGCAACATGGTGCTTTCGCACAAGCCGGCTCGAATCCTCGAGCTCGGCAGTTCCTGCGGCGTGTCCACGCTGTATTTCGCCGAGGCCCTTCGCACGTTAGGCAGTGGGACGGTTGTAGCGACTGAACTCGATGCTGTTAAGTGCGCACGACTTCGGGCCCACGTCAGAACGGCGGGCGTAGACGCTTATGTTGACCTGCGGGAGGGCGATGTATTCCAGACCGTTTCCGAACTGGACGGCACTTTCGACATGGTGTTTATCGACGTCTGGGCCAACACCTATCTGAATCTGTTCAAGCAGATTGAGCGCCTGCTACGCCCGGGATCTATCGTTCTCGCCGACAACATGTACACCGCCGAGGACGCCGTTCGGCCATACAAGCACTACCTCGACGACGATCCGCGCTTTTCGACCATGACGCTGGACTTTGAATCAGGGGTCGAATTTACAGTCGTCGTGTCATAGGCTGACGAAGAGTGGACGCCGTCCGGAATCCGGTTCATGTGCCATTCAAGCTGGGTTGCGAGCGGAGCAGCTTATGCTTTGCGGGCTCCGCGATGGTGTGCGGCGCATGACTCTCGAAGAACTCGTGCGTGAGTTACTTGACCACGATCGGACTCATTTGCTTGAACTCGAAGAACTTGATGACGAACTGAAGAAAACCGAAACCCGCCCAAAGAGAGGACGACCGATATGAAGAACGACCCGCCCGTCATTTTCATTCACGGCTTCATCGGAACCTTGGACGTATGGCAATACGAACCCAAGCACGCCTCCCCCGATTTGCTCGGCTATGGAAAGCATCGGTCCGTCCCGTTCGAGCAGATTTCCTTACCCGCGCAAGTCGAGCATATTCGCGGGTTCGCTGACGCACGCTTCGGAGCAAGACGTGTTGATGTCGTTGGTCACTCGATAGGCGGATCGATCGCGATGCTGTTTGCACACGCATATCCAGGATACGTCCGCCGGATTGTCAATGTTGAAAGCAACTTCACGTTGGACGCCCCCCGCCGACCTACGCATTCCCACGCAGGGACCCCGGGGCCGCAGGCGGCGTATCAGCCATCCGACCTGCTGCGGCGCCCGCTGTCCGGCGTGACCGGGTCGTCGAGCGCGTCGACGAGCGTGCGCCGCCCGGCGTCGAGGATTTCGTCGGCGAAGGCCGGATCGGCGCCTGCGATCGCACGCGACAGCACGAGCGCCCCGACCATCTGACTGAACGCTGCAATCGCATCGCGACGGGTTTGTTCCGTCGTCGCGCCTTCCATGGCGATCATGGCTGCAAGCCGGTCGAGATACGTGGCGAGGCCGCGCGCGTAGGACGCACGCGCCGCGTCGGTCATCCGCGGAGCGTCGCCAGCGAAGCCGGACAGCGGGCACCCTGCTTGGACGTTGTCGCGGTGCGAGGCGGACAGGTAGCGTGCCGCCTGCTTCCCCAGGCTGCCGCCGCTTGGCGAATCCGCGTAGTCTTGCATGGCCTTTTCCATGACCGCGCTGACCAGCGCATCCTTCGACTTGAAGTGGTTGTAGAAGCCGCCCTGGCTAAAACCGGCTTCCTTCATCAACTCCGTCAGCCCCACGGCATCGACTCCGCGTACCCGGAAAAGCCGCTCGGCGGCCGCGACAATCGCGCTGCGGTTCTCGGCGGCCTGCTGTCGTGACACCCCCATCGATCTCTCCCTTATACAAGCGATCGCGTCGATTGAAAAACACAATGTCGATCACCATTGACATACTCGAATTACGTCGACACAATTCGCCATAAGACGATGGTGATCGACATTGTCACGAGTGTAGCCGACTTTCGAGCACAACGCGAAGCAACGCCGGCGTGGCACGGATGGCAGTCCAGGTTCATCGCGGTTCTTTGATGCCGGCGGGCGGCGGACGTTGGCGCCGTTCGGCGGCGCAACGGTTCGGTACGCAAGGGCAGGTTTGTTTTCTCCGGATTTCACGCGCGCCGCGAACCGGCGCACATGCGATTCATCATGCGAAAGGATGAGATATGAAGATCGAAGGTGCTGTTGTTTTCGTGACGGGTGCGAACCGCGGGCTTGGTCTTGAGTTCGCGAAGCAGGCGCTCGAAAGAGGCGCGCGCAAGGTCTATGCGGGCGCGCGCGATCCGGCCAGCGTAACGCTGTCGGGCGTCGTGCCCGTGAAGCTTGACGTGACCGATCCGGCGGCCGTGGCCGCTGCCGCCGACGTGGCGGCCGACGTCACGCTTCTGATCAACAACGCGGGCATCGCGCGGCTCGGCAGTCTGACGGACGACGGCGCGCTCGACGCGTTACGCGATCACTTCGACACCAACGTGTTCGGGATGCTGTCGATGTCGCAGGCGTTCGCGGGCAACCTTGCCGGCAACGGCGGCGGCGCGATCCTGAACGTACTGTCTGTTGCGAGCTGGATAAACCGGCCGATCCTCGCGGCTTATGGCGTGTCGAAGTCGGCCGCGTGGGCGATGACCAACGGCCTGCGTCACTCGCTGCGCGAGCAGCACACGCAGGTGGTCGGGCTGCATGCCGGTTTTATCGATACGGATCTGACGCGCGGGCTGGAAGTGCCGAAGGCGACGCCCGCCGATGTCGTGCGTCAGGCATACGACGCGATCGAGGCAGGGGCGGAGGAAGTGTCCACCGACGAGTTCACGCGGCAGGTGAAGGCCGGGTTGTCGGCAGGCGTCTATCTCGACGCTCCGGCGCCGCACTGAAGGCGCCGGAGCGCCCGCTCGTCGCGCGCGGGCATCTGGACGGAAAAGCAGGTCGCGGGCTGGAAGGAGGTGACCTCTGCGGTTCACGCAGCCGGCGGTCTGATCGTCTCCCAGCTCTGGCACGTCGGGCGAGTCTCCGATCCCATCTTCCACGCCGGCGATATGCGCCACGAATGGCCGGTGGTGGCCGCGCGCTGCCCCATGCATGAGGGACCGTTTCCCGTGGCAGGTAAAGCGGCGATCTGCGGCAGGCGACCCGGAGCGCCGAGCCATCGCTACAAAAAGCGGACGCATGACGCACGTGATCAAACTGGAGTTGCTCCAGTGCAGCTATCCGTGTGCGTATTTCAAGTACCTGCAGCACGGATTGCCCGCACGGCCTGTTAGCGTCCCGGGCTCACTCGCCTGGTGGCAAGGAAGCCTCAACCGCGGACCGCCGCAGTAACCACAATGAGAGCCGAGAAGATCAGCGCCGGGGCGAGATGCCGGAACGGTTCCCGATTTCGTAGCAACGTGAAGAGCGCACCGATCATGATCGCACCGGCCAGCGCTAGGCCTAAGACTCTGGTTTGTCGTCCAGCAAGAAGTGCCGCACTCAACAACTCGAGAGCGCCACAGAGCCACTGAAACCATGCCGGATAACCCCAGCGTGCGAAGTCGCGCTTCACCGCGCCGGGTCTTACGAGATTGACCACCCCAGCAACCGCGAACAGAACCGCTACGCTCGTCGCGAGGATCGATTCTAAAGACGCACTGTTCCACACCATCGTCATGCTCCGTTGATTTGCTGAAAGTGTTCTTGTGCAGAGAGGTCCGCAATCAGGCCGGGGCCATGGGGCTCCCACGCAAGAACTCGGCGGGCATGCTGGCCGCTTACTGTCTGGTCGAGCGCCAGTGCGTCAGCGAACAGTCCAAGCGATTTGCGAGCATCGTCGAGCGACCAGAGTTCGACGCGATCGGCGCCGACCGAGGCTCGAATCGCTTCGCCCATTTCGGCAACGGCAACGGCATCTTCCGCGACCACGTTGAAGATCTGTCCAGTGACCCGACCGTCCCCGCTTGCCGCCTGTTCCACCGCGCTCAGGTAAGCCGTGGCGAGATCGTCGACGTGAACGGCAGGCCAGTGATCGCGACCATCGCCGACGACCCTCACACTGCCGGTCTGACGGACCATCCCGGCAAGCATGCCGAAGACGCCACCGCCGTAGCCGTGCACCATCGCCGGCCTGAGAATCACTGCGGCAATCGAGCGGCTCGCCGCTAGCGCCCGCACATGTTGCTCCACTGCGGGCCGCCAGGCGATGAGTGGTGTCGGGTTCAGCGCCGAAGCTTCAGTCGCGGGCTCCCCCTCCGTATTGCCGTAGACCCAGGTGCCCGACGTATAGACAAACGCCGCGCCCGGCTGCAAATGCGAAAGCATCGCTACAGCCGCAGCCTCATCAACGGCACCGGCGGAAGCATCATTGGTCGACGCCATGTGCACTACGCCCTCAGCGGCCCCGGCGGTCGCAGCGAAAGACTGTGGCTCACGCAGGTCGCCGGAATGCAGTTTCACGCCGAGATCTGCCAGCGCGCTGGCAGCAGCCGACCTGTCCTGGCGCACCAGCGCCGTCACCTGATGGCCGCGGGTGATTGCCTTGCGCGCGACCGCTTGCCCGATGTAGCCAGTACCACCTGTCATGAACAGTTCCATAGCGTTCTCCTTGATGATTGCCTGCGAAGTTGATAAGTCACAAGAACGAGACTTACCGGTCTCGTTTTGACAAATCTAAACGAGACTGACCAGTCTTGTCAACTACTCGGCGATCTGTTATTTATCTGGGATGAACACACCCTTTCACCCCGACCTGAGCCCGCTGCAACGCCGTAAGCGGTCCGCCATCCTCGAAGGCGCGAGAACCGTTTTTTTAAGCCAAGGTTTCGGCCTGGCAACAATGGACGATGTCGCCGCGGCCGCTGGCGTCGGCAAACAGACGGTCTACCGCCACTTCAAGTCGAAGGAGGCGCTCTTCGTTGGTCTGGTGAGCTCGATGTGCGCTCAGGTGGGTGGACTTCTTGCCGGGGCTCAGGACGAGCAATCCGATGGATCACCCGAAGTCGAGTTGCACGAGTTGGGGTGGTTGCTGGCACGAAGCCTTATCGTGCCGGATTACCTGCGGCTTTACCGGGCCATCGTCGCTGAGGCCGAGCGTCTTCCGGAACTCGGCCAGGTGTTTTACGAAAATGGCGCAAAGGTCGTGCGTGCCTTCGCGGCAAAAATTCTGCGAAAGCGATTTGACGAATCGACTGCTGTATTGCGGGCAGCGACATTCGTTCAGTTGGTGCTAGGCGACGCGTATCTGGAACTGTCAATTGGCTACACGGTGCCCGATGTTGAAGCGCGCTTTGCGCTGCAGATTGACGAGGCCGTGGCGGCTGCACTTCGCTAAAATGGGCCAACCCTGTCAGTTTTCCGCGTAGCGACACTCCACATCAGTTCATTTTGACGCCGCGACCAAACTAAGCGCGTATGCTGGGAATACCACCTTGTCACGCAACGCATCAGGAGCAACACCATGGCCAAGAGTCAATTACGCAGCACTCGCGAAGCGAAAAAGCCCAAGCAACCCGCGAAGCCGTCAGTGCCGGCAAAGCCGTTCAGCACGGTTCGATCGCGGGTTGCGAACGAAGGTGTCGCCAAGAAGAAGACATAAATCGGTTGGCCGCGGACACGCGGCACAGCGATCACATGCAACTTGTAAGGTTCACCGCAGTAAATTGATATCTCCACATTGAAGGCGCAAACCGCTTCGGGAGGCGCATCATGATCCATCACCACTCGGACCCCACTTTTCGTGGGCTTCCGCTCACGGCCGAGCAAGACTCGGAAATTCGTCATTACCTGAACAGGAAGGCCAAGCTGGGCAAGCCATGGAATACTCCCGAGCTGCGCGGGATGCTTGAGGACATGCTGCTGCCGCCAAGTACCGAAGACGACAGCGAGAGCGATATCCCGAGCGACGCGTCGAGCGCCGCTGAGCGCGCAGCCGCGTTCGTCGATCAGGACATGGAACCAATCGAGGCGTATGAGGAATTGCATGCCGCGATGGAAGCCGAAAGCATGAAAGGCGATCCGCATTAGCAGGAGCGCGTCGCGCAGGTAGTGAGCGTGCAACCCGGTCCATCTGAGGCGTAGAACGAAGGACGACACATGGCACTCAGTTTTTCCAACCCCAGCCGCAGCTATGATGGGATCAGGCATGGCGTTTGGTTCTGGGGATACGACAAAGCACGCGAGATTACCTTCTTTGTGGAAGACCGCGTACTGAAGCATTTCGACTCCGCCCTCGGTACTGACGAAGCCGAGGTGCTGGCCTCCTTCGACCGGAATCGCAATGAGATCCTGAAGGTCGCCATGACCCTCTATGCCGAGGGGCCGCAGACTCTCTACACGCTGCACTAAAGCTTCATCCGGTCACCCATGCTGAATGAGTTGATCCAGTTCAGGCGATCAACGCGTTTTCATACGGGCTCGATCTGCTGCTGTCGGTCGACGGCTTCCGCATCCTGAGGCTGTTTTTGATGCACTCGGGCCAGTCGCCGGGGCGATCGCTGACGGCTTCTCGACCGAAGTCGACTCTTGATATCAGGACCGGCAAGGCAGTTATAAGTCTCCTTTGCCTGCCTGCGTTTGTGCATCCACGACCTGGAAGGTCGGGATGCAGGACACCTTGCACTTTAGAGGCCCTACCATTGGTAGCGCACGCCGAGATCGCCCGCGACGCCACTACGGCGGACATTGCTGTCTCCACTCACGGCGAACTGGTAGCCGAACTGTCCGTAAAGGTTCAGCCGCTCCTTGAGCCTGGCGGTGACACCGCCGGCGAGCTCCAGTCGCGTGGCCTGCACATTCAGCGGCACCCGGTCATTGGCGAAGGTGGTGGTGGCCTGGGCATTGAAATCCCGCCACAGGTTGGCACGCACATACGGCTGCCACACCGCTCCCTGGCTGCCTTCGATGGTCCACTTCCCGCGCACGCCGAGGCGGCCACTCGCGCCCGAAGTGGAGCCGAGGGAGACGTCACCCAGACCATCGTTCGCGTCGGAGAACGACACGTGCTGCCAGATGATCTGCGCCTGCGGCTCCAGCTCGAAACCCGGGCCGAGCGGCAGCGGGATCGGATAGCCCCCCTCGAGTGATGTCGCGAAGCCCGTACCGCGGACCGGCAGATTCGCAAACTGAGTGGTCGCGGAGCCGTCGTAGTGCGTACCCTGCACAACCGCATCGACATACCAGCCACTGGGGCCGTAGTGAGTCCAGTAGCCTCCGCCTGTATATGCATTCAGATGCATTGAGCCGGTGTGCTCCAGCGTGTATCCGGTTGCCGCTGCGTTGGTGACCAGGCCATCGACATCTGCACTGCCGTAGCCGTATGCAAAGTAGACGCCCGCAGCGTCGCGATGACCGGGCCAGACGCTTCCACGCCATACGTCGAGACCGGTCTGCACGCCTCCGACTCCGCCGCTCACGCGCGGATCGGCGTAAGCCTCGTAGCGGTTGTCGATCTGGCCGCCGAACACGCGTCCCCAGGCGGAGCTTGCCCAGCCCGAGCCGCCCGCGCCGCCGCTCTCCGTCGTGAGCGTGTCGCCGATGCGCTCATGGAGCGTCCCGAGCATCTCGACACCCATCTGCCGGGCGACCGGTTGAACTACGCCATAGGTGGCCAGTTCCGGCCCGATGATCGGGTAGACGCCTGGCGGCAGCGGATCAGGTGGGGGCTCGGTGCCAGGTCCAGTTCCCGGTTCCTCTTCGCCTCCCTCCGGCGGGGGCGGCACGACGAACGACGAGCGCAGAAACCAGTCCTCGGGATTGCTGCTGTTGACGCCACCGCGAAACAAACGATAGTCTTCGGCGCCACCGCGCGCCTCGCCGACGAGCGCAAAGGCGTCCGACGCCGTGGTGCCGCCGTTGGTTGTCTCGACGACGAGAATGCCGTTCCCCGTCGTCAATCCACCGGAGCCGCCTGCGTTCGTGATACGTACGGCTGAAGGATCGGCGCTGCCGCCGTTGATGATGAGTCTGTCCGACGGCGAGCCATCCAGACCGAGGAACGTGCGCAGCGCGAGCGTGCCGCCGGCACCCACGAAATTTTTGACAGTCATCGCACCGAATTGCCCTGCCGGGAGCCCGAAGCCCGGCTCAACCGTTCCGGCATTGGTGACGGTGTTCAAGTCCGTTCCTGTACCGCCCAGGGTTCCGTTCGCCTCCACATTGACCGGCGACTGCAACGAGCCGGTCAGATTGAGCACGCCATTGCGAACGTTCGTCGGACCAGTAAAGGTGTTCTGGCCGGATAACGTGAGCACGCCGTTGCCGGCCTTGGCCAGTGCCCCGCTTCCGGAGAGCACGCCGGACCAAGTCGCACCCATGCCGTTGGTGTCGATGGTCGACGTCGTGCCTCCGACCAGCGTTGCGTTGACGCCTGCGCTCAGCGCCGAACCCACCACCTGTATCGTTCCTCCACCGAGATTGAATGCATAGGTGCCACCCAGATTGTTGAAGTCGCCGAACAGCGAACTTCCGCCAATCTGCAGTGTGCCGCCCGACAGGTTATACGTGCCGTTGCCGGCCGCCGCGAGGAACAGTCTCGACGCGCTGCCGATCGCAAGGGTACCGCCGGTCTGGTTGATCGTACCGGTGCCCTGGCTACCCGAGGACGTGACGTTCGAGCCGATGAACAGCGTCCCGTTAGCCACGTTGAAGGTGCCGCCGCTCAGGTTGAGCGTGCCGCTGCTCGGGTTGCCTTGCGTATTGCGGCCGAGCGTCATGAAGTCGGTGGTGCTGTTGCCGAATGTGACCGTTCCGCCCGCCAGGTTGTAGGTGCCCGTACCGCCCTGGTTGCCGATGTTCAGCGACACCGGCGTGCCCGGCATACCGAAGACGACGTTGCCCGCGGTCTGCGTCACCGTGCCCGTGCCGCCGAAGTCGCCGACCTGGAGCGCGGAGTTGAACGTGAGCGTGCCGCCGCTCACGTTCAACGTGCCAGACGACGTCGATCCGGGGACCTGCGTCGCGAGGGAATTGCCGAGGCCCAGCGAAAGATAGTCGATCGCGGCGCTGCCGCTGGAGACCGCTAGTCCACCGCCCACTACAAAAGCCGAGCCGCCCTGAATCCGCGCACCGTTGATCGTGAACGTCCCTGCGCCAGTCTTGACGAAGATGCCGTGCAGCGCGTCGCTCGCCGTGCCGGCATTGATGATCGTGCCGGCGAAACTGGTGCTCGTGTTATCGGTGCCAACCACCAGTATGTTCGTGCCGTCGATCACGGTGCCGCTGCCCGACAGGTTCGGCAGCGGCACGACACCCGTCGCGACCCCCGGAATCGGAGTGCTTGTGACGCCCGAAATATCGAAGGTGCCGTTGTTTAACATCCCGCTGGTCAAATTGATGCTGCCGCTTCCCGTCAGCGCCAGCGTGCCGGCAGAGATGGTCGTCATGCCGGTATAGGTATTCGCATTGGTCAGCGTGAGCACGCCGTTGCCGGCCTTGGCCAGTGCCCCGCTTCCGGAGAGCACGCCGGACCAAGTCGCACCCATGCCGTTGGTGTCGATGGTCGACGTCGTGCCTCCGACCAGCGTTGCGTTGACGCCTGCGCTCAGCGCCGAACCCACCACCTGTATCGTTCCTCCACCGAGATTGAATGCATAGGTGCCACCCAGATTGTTGAAGTCGCCGAACAGAGAACTTCCGCCAATCTGCAGTGTGCCGCCCGACAGGTTATACGTGCCGTTGCCGGCCGCCGCGAGGAACAGTCTCGACGCGCTGCCGATCGCAAGGGTACCGCCGGTCTGGTTGATCGTACCGGTGCCCTGGCTACCCGAGGACGCGACGTTCGAGCCGATGAACAGCGTCCCGTTAGCCACGTTGAAGGTGCCGCCGCTCAGATTGAGCGTGCCGCTGCTCGGGTTGCCTTGCGTATTGCGGCCGAGCGTCATGAAGTCGGTGGTGCTGTTGCCGAATGTGACCGTTCCGCCCGCCAGGTTGTAGGTGCCCGTACCGCCCTGGTTGCCGATGTTCAGCGACACCGGCGTGCCCGGCATACCGAAGACGACGTTGCCCGCGGTCTGCGTCACCGTGCCCGTGCCGCCGAAGTCGCCGACCTGGAGCGCGGAGTTGAACGTGAGCGTGCCGCCGCTCACGTTCAACGTGCCAGACGACGTCGATCCGGGAAGAGTTGGGGCATTGCCCAGGCCCAGCGAAAGATAGTCGATGGCGGCGTCGCTGCTCGTCGCCGCCAGTCCACCGCCAATCACGAATGCGGAGCCCCCCCGGATCCTTGCGCCGTCGATCGTCAGTGTTCCGCCGCCCGTTTTGACAAACTGGCCTTGTTGCGACGTTGGATCGCTCGCAACGCCAGCATTGTTGATCGTGCCGGAGAAGCTGGTGCTCGTGTTATCGGTGCCAACAAACAGGACGTTGTTGGCGGGGGTGTCGATCGTTTCGCTCCCGGAGAGATTGGGTCGTTCAGTCACCGTCTGCTGCGCCAATGCCGGCACGGGTGCCAGGCCCATGAGCCATATGGCATGGAGGATGCAAAAAGAGTTGAGTGGCTGATGGCGCGTCGTCAGCGGAATCGTCAATCGACCGCGCGCGCCGCCGGCCAACGTGCTTAACGATGCGCGATGAATCGTTCTTGCCGCCACGACGACCCTCCGTTACCTGCCGGTGGAAGTTTGCCAAGTCACGCGAGCTTGACTTCGGGAGACCGACCCATCGACGTTGACTTTGGAAAGCATCTCCCCGAACAGTCGTTGCCTTACTGGTTGTGCGCACGCGATTGAGTTGTTGCCAAGTTCTGCTAAGGGTAGGTAGGGAGATTGATTTGTCAAGAATTAACCTGGAAGGCTTCGATTGCGGTCCTGTCATGCGAGTTACCAACGGCTCGCCACCCGAGAAAAGCGCCTGAGCATATCGTCGTGTCCCGATTGGATCTCCGCTTTCCAGATTGCCACTGACGTTTGACTGTCCCGGCGATGCTTCCGGTGAGCGGCTCCTCGCGGCCGAGCGCAGCCGTTTATCAACTGCGCGACAAGCCGGTGATACTTCGGCATCCACACAGTCAGATCGCGCCCGCCTCAGTTAGAGATGCCTCGGACCCGCCGCGATGCCTCCCGCATCCGTTGGGACTTCTGCTTTCCCAACCATTGCAGCGATTCGCGCACGACCTCGGGCGGAACCTCATTGAATGATGCGCTGCGAATCAGCGCCTCGCTTGCGGCAATGTCGTTGAACTGCCCCAGCCTGTTCTGCACGGATGTCAATTCCTTGACGGTGCGAGCGTGTCCGCCTTTGATAACGGGTTGAAAAAACTCCAGCAGGTACCTCAGTTTTTTGCCTGCCTTTCGAACGTCGTGAAGATCCTCCTCGTGGGTGTCCTCGCTGCGTGCAGCGCGTCTGCTTCGCTTTTGAAGTGCACGCCGCGCTAGACGGACACGCTTCTCGGCGAACGCCTGAATGGGTAGATTGTCGCAACGCGACAGCAGTGTGGTTTGCGCGCGAAGCAGGACATCGTTCAGAAACGCCTCGACATCGTCGCTTTTGATCATCGTCCGGCTATGCACCACCGCCTGCGCGCGCTTCTCGCGCGCCGCGGCCACCAGCAGTTCGATCGAGGCGCCGGACTCCTTGGCGGCTCTCAGCAGATCGCCTGCTATGTCCCAGTCACGGGTTCGGCCTGCCACGGCCGCAAGACGCTTGAATTCTTCGGTGGCTTGCGCGGTCGATTCCTCCCCGAGGTATGGAGAGTACGCCCAGTACAAAGCCCGAAGCTTTCTGAAAGCGACGCGAAGCTGATGAAACCCTTCTGCATCGCTCTGCGTGGATAGCTCTCTTGCCCTTTGCACGGCTTCGGCCACCACTGGCGCCGCCAGCGACGAGAAGGTACTGGCGATGGAACTCGTTTTTGAAAGTGATGAACCGGCCGTCCGGCGGTTGACTTTGAAGAGAGTGTTTGGCCGTGGCAAGGACCAGTCACCATCCATATCCATTGCAGCCTCGAGTCGGATAGAAAACTCATTTGCCGAGACCTTACCATGGCGACCTTCGAGCGCCGAGATTGTGACGCGTTGATGACATGCTTTAAGCTGCCGCGCGTCCGCTGTCCTCGCTTCGAAACATTACCGGCTTCTGCTTTCTGTATTAGGATGCTCAACTATGTCTGGCAACGCCCGATACGCCGCCGTGTGGTGCGCGTCTTGAGAGCATCTGGGGCACAAGTGGGAGTCCGGTTTGAAGAAACGCGCCACCGTGATCTGTCGCAGAGGTAAGCGAATCCTTCTGGTCGCACGTAGTCAAGCAAAGTGGGCTTTACCGGGCGGGATCCTCAAGCGTGGAGAACATCGCACGGACGCCGCACTTCGGGAACTCAAGGAAGAAACTCAACTATCCGGCAAGTCGGCCAAGCATCTCTTCGACTTCCGTGGCAAGCAGAAGCACCATCACGTGTTTTCCTGCGAAATCCCGAATCGGGCCAAAGCTCGCCCGAGTAACGAAATATCCAGGTGTCGCTGGGTTCACATGGACGAGATCCGTCGCCTCATGACCAGCGGGCCGACGACCGATATCGTGAAGCTCATGTATCAGCGGCGCAGGAAGTAGCCCAGACCTTCAACTGATACCCCGGTGTCCGGATTGCACTGCCAGGAACTAAACAAGCGAGGCCGGCGCACCAGCCTCGCTCAGAATTTCGAAAGCCCGAAAAACTACGCCGCGAACTTGAGCGCCTGTGCGAAATCCGCAATCAGGTCGTCGATATCCTCGATGCCCGCGGACAGCCGCAGCATGCCGTCGGAAATGCCCATCGCCTTGCGCGTTTCCGGCCCGGCTTCGAAAAAGATCGTCGGCGCGACGGGAATGATCAGGGTGCGCGTGTCGCCGAGACCGGTCGCCTTGACCGGCAGCTTGAGCGCGTTGACGACTTCGACCATGCGATCCACGTTGAGTAATTCGAACGACAACAGCCATGACGCGCCCTTGAACAGCGTCTGTGCGATCTCGTATTGCGGATGGCTCTTCAGGCCAGGATAGAACACGTTGCCGATCGCTTCGTGCCCTTCGAGAAACTGCGCGAGCGCGAGCGCATTGTCGCTGCTTTGCTTCACGCGCAAGGCGAGCGTTTCCGCGCCCATCGCGATCGAGTGCGCCTGCTCGGACGACAATGCCGCCCCCATGTCTCGCAGGCCTTTCTTGCGGATCTGCAGCAGTCCCTGATCCTTCGCCGCCGAACGCCGATAGTCGTCGGCGATGTTCGGATACGCGCTCCAGTCGAACAGACCGGTATCCGTCACCGCGCCGCCGAGGGCCGCGCCATGACCCGCGATAGTCTTCGTCAGCGAGTTGATGACGAGGCTCGCGCCGACCGCCTTTGGCTTGAACAATGCGGGCGAGGTAATCGTGTTATCGACGAAGTACACGATGCCGCGCTCACGGCACACGTCACCGATACCTTGCAGGTCGGGAATCTGCGTGCCCGGATTCGCGATGGTTTCGACGAACACCATGCGCGTATTCGGCCGGATTGCGTTCTTCACGTCGTCGACGTTGCACGCGTCGACGGTCGTGATTTCGACGCCGAGCCCCCGCAACGTGCCGAACAGACTGTTGGTGTTGCCGAACACGTAACGGCTCGACACGAGATGATCGCCCGCGCGCAGCAGCGTCAGGAACGTCGCGGTGATGCCGGCCATGCCTGTGCTGAAGCAGACCGTGCCGACGCCTTCTTCGAGGCTGGTGATCTTGCGCTCGAGCGCGGCGGTGGTGGGCGTGCCCTGCCGGGCGTAATTGAAGCCGCCTTTCTTCGTGCCCTGGAACACGCCGATCAGGTCCTCGACGCGCTCGAAACCATATTGCACGGACGTGTGAACTGGCTGACGCAAGGCACCGTGCTCGGTGCCCGCAATTCTGTCGCCGTGAACGATGCCAGTGGTGAAACCTTGCTTGTCCATTCCTTCTCCGCTTTTTTAGATCGATTGCTTCCAACCGATTATCACCTGTAACCGCTCGCCGGCGAAGTCCTTGGTGTCCCGTCCGGCGGCGCGCGACACCCCGAATGGGCAAAACCCGCTCCGCGATGTCGCGCTGCGGGGTTGACTAGCCTCGCTGGCACGAACAGGCTCTAAGTCTTCATCGACCAGCACGGGAGCGTACGTGGCCGACCCTGATCATCCTGGTAGCAAGCCGAGGACGGCGCACATCATCGCCGCGCAGGCGAGCCCGTGCGACGAGCTCGTCATCCGCACGCAGCCAATCACGACCGGCCGCCCGTGCCAGCGCAAGCGCCTCGCGCTGGCCGCGACGATCGGTGGTTCGAGCATGGCGTTCATCGATGGCTCCGTCGTCAACGTCGCGCTGCCGGCCATTCAGAGCGAACTCGGCGCGAGCGTCGCGGCGATGCAGTGGGTCGTCAACGCGTATCTGCTGTTTCTCGGCTCCCTCGTGCTGGTCGGCGGATCGATGGGCGACAAGCTCGGCCGGCGTACGGTGTTCATCGCGGGCGTCGCGCTTTTCACGCTGGCGTCGGCCGCTTGCGGGTTTGCACCGAATACGTTTGCGCTGGTCGCCGCGCGCGCGGTTCAAGGCATCGGCGCGTCACTGCTGGTACCCAGCAGTCTCGCGATCATCGGCGCAGTGTTCGACGACGCAGCGCGCGGACGGGCAATCGGCACCTGGGCGGGCGTCGGCGCGATCACCTCGGCCGTGGGGCCGGTGGCGGGCGGCTGGCTCGTCGACGCGTGGTCGTGGCGCGCGATCTTCTTCCTGAACGTCCCACTCGCGGCGCTGACGATCGCGCTCGCCATATCGGCGGTGCCCAACAGCCACGGGGCCGATGCGCCTGGACAGCTCGACTGGCCCGGTGCACTGAGCGCGGCCACGGGCCTCGCCGCGCTGACGTTCGGCCTGACCGAAGCATCGGCGCGTGGCTTCGCGCATCCGCTCGTATTCTGTGCGATTGGCGCCGGCGTGCTGATGCTCGCCGCATTCGTGACCATTGAGGCGCGCAGCCCCAACCCGATGATGCCGCTCGACCTGTTTCGCTCGCGCGACTTCGCCGGCGCCAACCTCGTCACACTGCTGCTTTACTTCGGCC
Source organism: Paraburkholderia sp. MM5384-R2 (assembly GCF_014201025.1). Taxonomy (NCBI): domain Bacteria; kingdom Pseudomonadati; phylum Pseudomonadota; class Betaproteobacteria; order Burkholderiales; family Burkholderiaceae; genus Paraburkholderia; species Paraburkholderia sp. MM5384-R2. The sequence continues at coordinate 35,239 of NZ_JACHDI010000032.1, read as the reverse complement.
TTGGCGGCACGTTCTTTTTCCTGCCGTTCACGTTGATCCGCGCGCATGGCTACACCGCGACCGAAGCGGGGGCGGCGCTATTGCCGGTGCCTTTCATCATCGGTTTGCTATCGCGCTTCACTGGCGGTCTGACTAGCCGCTTTGGTTCGCGCACGCTGCTGACCGTTGGCCCGGGCGTCGCCGGATTCGGGTTCACGTTGCTGGCGCTGCCGTTCGTGCGCGGCAGCTATTGGGCTGAATTCTTCCCCGCGCTCGCCGTGCTCGGGTTCGGCATGACGATCACCGTCGCGCCGCTTACCACGACCGTGATGGGCGCGGTGCCGAGCGACCGCACAGGCGTGGCGTCCGGCATCAATAACGCCGTTGCGCGCGTGGCGGGCCTGCTGGCGATTGCGGTGCTCGGCATCGTATTCGTGTGGTCGCACCACGCGGCGCTATCGGCGCGCCTCGACGAACTGCATGTGCCGCAAGATACGCGCCAGAGCGGGCAATTGCTGGCGCCGGTCGAGCAAGCGGGAGGGGCGGCGGGCGACTCGCATACGCCGCGCGAGACATCCGTGGCGCGCGCGCAAGCCGATGCGATGACCGACGCGCTGCGGGCCGTCGCGCTCGTCTGCGCCGCGTGTGCGTTCGCCGGAGCGGGGCTTGCGATGGCCACCATCCAGCCGCTGAAACGGCCGGCGGTGGCGCGCCCGGAGTGAGAAACGAAACTCAGTGGTGAACAGGCCGCACCGGGGACCCCGTCGGCCGGATCACCGCGGCCGCTCGCGCCTCGATTCTTGCCGCCGACGAAGTCGGTTGATGTGGCGCGCTGTCGTACCCGTTCATTTGTTCATCGATGACGAAATCCGCGACTCTCATCGCGTCCATCGAGTTGCCGTCCACGTCGTTCCACTCGCGAATCGCGCGATTGACCTTGGTTAGTGCGGTGACAGCAAGCAGTATGGCGTCGGTCTCGGTGATCTTGCCTTCGAGATCATCTACGAGGTAGTCCGCAACACGTAGAGCCGCGCCGATCAGATTGCTGTCGTCGCTCAAGTCCGTCAGTACCGCATGAACCACTGCGAGGCAAGCATCTTTGCGTGCAAGTGCGATGTCTGTCATGAGGTTCTCCAGAGTCGAAGTGCAAACACAATTTATTCCGGGTGCTCCCTGCATGTCGAATGCCCACCGCGAAGCCGCCACCGCGTTGCCTTTACCAGCGCTGGTGGACGTGCGGCGCGATATGGTGCTGATAGACATCCCGGACCCGTTGCATTACCTCGTCGGACAGCGGCGCGAGGCTCGCGGCCGAGACGTTCGACGCCGCCTGGGCCGCGTTTTTACTGCCCGGGATGATGACGGAGACGGCATCCTCCATCAGGATCCAGCGCAGAGCCAGCTGCGCCATCGAGGCGTTCACGGGTACCAGGCCGCGCAGTTCGTCGACCGCTTGCAACGCGACGTCGTAGGGCACGCCGGAGAACGTTTCGCCGACGTCGAACGCCTCGCCATGCCGATTGAATGCACGATGGTCGTCTGATGCAAAAGTCGAATCCGCGGACATCTTGCCCGTGAGCATGCCGCTGGCCAGAGGCACTCGCGCGATGACCGCAACGTCTTTCTTTTGCGCTTGCCTGAAGAACAGATCGGATGGACGCTGACGGAACATGTTGTAGATGATCTGCACCGAAACCACGTTCGGATATTCGATCGCCTTCAGCGCTTCTTCCACCTTTTCGACCGACACGCCGTAGTAGCGGATCTTGCCGGCGGCGACGAAGTCGTCCATTGCGTCGAACACCTCGGGACGGTAGTAAACCTCCGTCGGCGGGCAATGCAGCTGGACCAGGTCGAGCGTGTCGACGCCGAGATTCGAGCGACTCCGGTCGATGAAAGCTTCGAGCTCGCGCTTGTTCAGATAGCCGCTGGTCACATGCGGGTCGAGTCGGCGCCCGAGCTTGGTGGCGACAATCGGACGTTCGCCGCCTCGTTGCCGCAGCACGTCGCGGATGATCCGTTCGGAGCGACCGTCGCCGTAGACATCGGCCGTGTCGATGAACGTGACACCGTTGTCGAGCGCGGCATTTAGCGCGGCCTTGGCGTCATCTTCCGCAACACTGCCCCACGAGCCGCCGATCGCCCATGCCCCAAAACCGATTTCCGACACATTCCAGCCGGTACGACCAAATTTTCTCGTCGAAAGCGTCATTTCGATGCTCATCCTCTGTTTTTTTGCGAAGTTGCGTCGCAGGTGGTTTATTACCCTTGCGGGAGCGCCGGCGACCTTTGTACATAGTGTAGCAAGCGGACAGGGTCGTTGAAGTAGGGTATGCGTCCGGGCGGAATCGATGATCGCCCGCGCGATGCGATGAAGTATGATTTCCACGGCATCGAAGCGGCTGCTCCGACAACAGGACGTGGAACCCGGAAGAAGGTGCGTAATGACAACCAATGCAGGTTCTGACGGCATCGCGAACGACGGGCTCGGCGTCACGCGCACGAGTGCAGGGATTCCGGCCATCGCACCATCGCGAACCGCGCTTGTCGTCATGCACTACCAGACCGACATTCTCGGACTCTTTCCGTCGGTCGCGCCCGCCTTGCTCGCCAATACGCGCAGCTTATGCGACGCGGCCCGGGCCAAAGGCGTCAGCGTCTATTTCGCCAACCTCAGGTTCAGTCCGGGCTATCCGGAAGTCAGCCCGTTGAACAGGAATGGGCAGGGAATCAAAAGTCTTGGCCTCTTCCTCGCGGACCGGATCGCGCCAGAGTTGGGCCAGCAGGCCAACGAACCGCTCGTCATCGCGCATCGTGCGAGCGTGTTCTTCGGCACCGATCTGGAGGCGAAGCTTTCCGGGCAAGGTATCGATTCGCTGATCATGGTCGGCATCGCGTCGACCGGAGTCGTGCTCTCCTCGGTCGCGTACGCCAGCGACGCGGACTTCCGCCTGTATACGGTGAAGGATTGCTGTTACGACCCGGACCAGGTGGTCCACGAGCATCTGTTTTCTACCGCATTCGATTCACGCACAACGGTGCTGTCACTGGCGGATGCGTTACTGCTGCTCGCGTAGACCGATATCGCCAGCTCGATTACGTCTTTCCCCGGCGTTCCGTTGGTTTTGCGACGAATAAACCCCGCTATCGCACCGGCGCTTTCGGGCCGCCCGGCGTGACCGCGTAACCGTCGGTGCATGCCGTATTCGGCGATCACGATGAGTGACTCGCCACATCGGCATGTGATTTGCTGGCTGATACTGGAAGAGAAACCAACCGGATGACAAACCGTGGCGTCGAAGACAACGGGCATCGCCCCGCTCCAGATGTTCGAAAGCGTCGTCATCCGGCTGTACGACGGCGGCGTCCTGTCGCCGGCCGTGCTCGAACGTGTGATCGGCGCCTTCGCGCAAGCGGATGTCGACTGGCATGACACGGTGCAGGGCCGCTCCGTCGACGGTCGTTCACTGCACGAAATCGTCGCGCTGACGATGCTGCCGGGACAACCTGTCCGATCGGCATCGGCATCGTTCATGACTGTGATCGAACACATCGCGGGCGTCGCGCCGGATACGGACGAGAAAGCAGCGCAGCCAAAAACCGCGCGACGCAAAAAAACCGCGCCGCCCGTGGATGAAACGGACGCGGAGTCGGCGTCCGAATCGCAAGAACTGCTTGCGCAATTGTCGGGCGACGGACGATCCAGCAAGCGCCGCCGCGCGACCGAACAGGATCGGCCGGCGGGTTCGCGCGGCTATAACCCGTTCGTCAACGCACGGCCTCCGCGTTCGAAGAAGCCGTGACGCTGGTTGCCTTCGTCGACAGGAACGGTCGTTGGCATCGTCGTTCTGGTCGGCGACGAGCGGGGTGAGTTGCACTGACATCGTGAGGACGTTTCGCCGACGGGGCGTTGGCCCAGCCCGATTCCCCCGCTGCCGTACACTATCCGCTGGCCGCATCGCCCGCTGTCCGCCAGCTCCAACCCATGCCCACTCCACTCAGTCCCGCCAACTGGCTAATCGCCCGCCGCGATGCCGAAACCGGCATCGAGAGCCTGCGCGCGCATTTCGGCGGCCACGCCTACGATCCGCACGATCACGACGACATGTTGATCGGGTATACCGAGCAGGGCGTGCAGCGCTTCCAGTGTCATCGGTCGTTGCACACGAGCGTGCCGGGCCGCGCGATCCTGATCGAGCCCGGCGCGCTGCACGACGGTCACGCGCCAGAGGCGGCCGGCTTCACTTACGCGATGCTGTATCTGCCGCAAGCCTGGGTCGAGCGCGCGGCGCGGCGGCTCGATCTGCCGGGACTGGCCGGCGTCGAGGCGGCGTTCGGCCATACGCTGGTCGACGACCGTGCTCTCGTCGATGCGATCGGCCAGGCCTTCGCCGCGATTTACGGCAACGAGGCCCGGCTCGCGCGCGACCAGACTCTCGATCGTCTTCTGCTGCAACTCGGCGCCCAACTGCGCGATGCGCCGCTGACCGGCGACCCCGCCGCGTCGCCTGCGATCACGCGGGTGCGCGATCTGTTGTACGAACACATGGACGGCAATCTCGGGCTCGACGAACTCGCCGAAGTTGCCGGCATCGACCGGTTCAGGTTGACGCGTCTGTTTCAGCGCGCATTCGGCACCTCGCCGCACGCGTATCTGGTGCGCTTGCGCCTGCGCGCCGCGCGGCGCCTGCTCGCGACCGGCCGCACGCCCGCGCAGGTCGCCGCCGACGTCGGCTTCGCGGATCAGAGCCATCTCGGCCGCTGGTTTCGTCGGGCGTACCGCATGACGCCGGCGGCGTACCGGCAGATGTGCACAAACGTTCCAGACTGATCGCGCGGCATCGTCGATCATGAGCGGCTCAACGAGGAGTCGTCATGTTCGATACCAAAGTGGCGCTGATCGTGCGCAGCGATCTCGCGGTCTGGCAGAAGCTCAATGTGGTCGCGTTTCTCGCGACCGGTGTCGCGGCCGCGACGCCCGATGCGCTGGGCGAGCCCTACGAGGATGCCGCCGGGCACCGCTACGGCCGCATGCTCGGCCAGCCGATGATGGTGTTCGCCGCCGACCGGTTCGGTCTGCAGGGCGCGCATCGGCAGGCGCTGTCGCGCGAGCTCGGAATCGTGCCGTATGTGCACGCGATGTTTTCGACGGGGCATGACGCGGCGAATCGCGCAGTCTTTCGCGCCGAGGACGCGGCGAATCTCGATCTCGTCGGTCTCGCACTGCACGGACCGAAGAAAGCCGTCGATAAGGCCGTGAAAGGTTTGGCCTTGCACGAATGAGTCAACGAGTGCGCGAGCCGCTCGATTGTCGACGGTACTCGCGCCGAACTCTAAAAGAAAAACGTTTGCCGCGCCGGACGCGAATTGCGTTTAAACAAAAAAGGCTTATTCGGCGAATGCACGGGGGATATCCAAAGGGCATAGCTCAGAAAGGCACAAGTAACGCACCCCCTCAATAGCGGATCGTGCCGCCATCGTGGCAATGCGATTGCAAGTCGTTGTCGAGAAACGAATTGTCGGCGATTGCACCCGCGCGCTCGCCAACTCGTTTCAAATGGTTCTTTGCGAAAACGGCTTTCTACAGCACGGACATGCTCGCAAGAAATCCTTGCATATACGTTTCATCCTGAATTTGACCTCAGTCAGAATTGAACCTGTTGATGTTACACTGCAAGCCGCTGGAGCCATTCTGGCAAAGGGCTTTGGTGTTTCCAGCTCAACTGTGGTTTGAAACGCGTCCACGACTTGTCGCCGGTGTCGTGCGTGCGGCAGCCATTCACTGGACTTCTCCAACACCCTGCTGCGTTCCCGGATTCCTCAGGTACTAATACCGTGTACTCTCAAACGCAAATCGACCCGGTGATCAGCTTCCGCAACTCGCAGCGCGAGCACGTGCGTGGGACGATCATTAACCTCCAGAGAAAGTCTTTGGTCATGGAGGTCTATAACCCCTATTCCATCGTGCAGGTCAGCGAGGTGTTAAGCGAGCTGAGCGTGCGCATGGGCACCAAGAATGCCTATCTCGGCAAGGCGGTGGTGGTGAGTCTGGTGAACACCGGTCTGACCGCGGTGGTTTCGCTGGCACTCATCGACGAATGGCGCGAGCTTAGCGTTCTGCCCAATGAAGCGAAGTCGGTCGGCCGGGAAGCAGAACTCTTTATTAGCGACTGGGACGCGCGCTTCAATATCCGGCGCGACTATCAGATCGTCGTGAACGAGATGCGCGCATTCCTGTCGGAAGTGTCACGCTGGGTGGAGCAGGTCGACCTGACCGAGAGCTTGCCGAAGACCGAAGAAGGCAGGCTGCGCGAGGACCTGTTCTACGAGCTCGCCACGCCGATCATGCTCAAGATCAAGTTCTTCCTCGACCGCCTGGAGGATGAGGCCGAGCGCGTCGACGCCGAGACCGCACCCGTGCATCGCACGTATGCGCAAGCGGCACTGCATCCGTTGCTGCTGCGCGCGCCATTCGTCTACCGCACGTTCACCAAGCCGCTCGGCTATGCCGGCGACTACGAGATGGTCAACCAGATCCTCGGCGATCCGCAGCAGGGACCGACCACATACTTCCAGATCGTCAATACCGCGTTCCTGCACGCGGCGGTCGCGACTGCGCACCGCAACCGCATCACGCTGCTGATCGACTTTCTGACGCGTCAGGCCGAAGCGGCGCGCGCTGCCGGCAGGCCGTTGCGCATCCTCAACGTCGGTTGCGGGCCCGCTTTCGAGATCCAGCGCTTCGTGCGCGAATATCCGCATCCGGAGCTGCTGTCTTTCGAGCTGGTCGACTTCAGCGAGGAAACGCTGGCGTTTACGAAGGACGCGATCGAAAGCTCGGCGAATGCCGCGGGCCATAAGGCCTCGGTGCAAATGGTGCATCAGTCGGTGCACGATCTGCTCAAGCGTAAAATTTCAACGGACCCCTCCGCGCGCGAATTCGACGCGGTGTACTGCGCGGGTCTGTTCGACTATCTGTCGGACAAGGTCTGCGCGCGTCTGCTGAGTTACTTCGCCGCTCGCACGCGAGCTGGCGGCCAGTTGCTGGTCACCAACGTCCATTCGGCGAATCCGGAGAAGTACGGGATGGAGCATCTGCTCGAGTGGTATCTGATTTATCGGAACGAAAGCGGCATGAGCTCGCTGCTTCCCGCCAACTCCACTGACCAGAAGCTCTACGTCGACCAGACCGGGGTGAATGTGTTCGCGGAAGCCACGATCCTCTGAAACCGTGTCGACATCCCTTTTCATGACTACCAGTCCCCTGCAGAGCGGCTATCAAACCGAGCTGGCCGACTTTCGCGTCACGTTCAGCCGGGGCGGCGCGTGCACGGCGATTGCGCTCGTGCTGCTCGGCGTGGGGCTGGATTACGCGCAGTATCCGCAGTATCAGACGTCGTTCGCGCTCGCGCGCCTGCTCGTGTCGTTGATGATCGGCGGTATCATCGCCTTGCTCGACACCAGCATGGGGCGGCGGCTTACTCCATGGCTGACGCTGTCCTGGCTGCTGCTGCCGCAGGCGATGATTTCATGGATGATCTGGCGCACCGATGGTGTTCTGTCGCCCTACTACATGGGCCTGAATCTGGCCATCTTCGCGTCCGGCATTGCGTTGCCATTCGGTCTGTGGCAAAACCTCGTGTTCGGCGTGCTGTCCTGCTTTCTGTATCTGCTGGCCTGCCTGTTGCCTCCGCATGACGGCGTGCCGCTCGGCACGATGACCGTCAATGTTCTGCTCCTTCTGTTCGCCGCTGCCGCAAGTGCCGTCTACACGTTTTTCAACGAACGCGTGCGCTTCATGCTGTTTCGCCTGAAGGCCGAGGTGTCCGAGAAAAACGCGGAGGTCTCCGCGAAGAACGCCGAACTCGAAGTGATCAATCGGCAGTTGCTCGACATCAAGGGTCAACTGCTGCAGCAGGAAAAAATGGCGGCGATCGGTACGCTCGCGGCCGGCCTGCTGCATGAAGTGAACAACCCGGTGAACTTTTGTCTGATGGCGATCGAGGTTGCGCTGGAAGAGCCGATCTCGAAGAAGGAGCCGGCACTGCAGGAATGTCTGGTCGATGCGCGGCAGGGCATGCAGCGGATCCAGCACATCGTGTCGGACCTGAAGACGTTCGCGTATCGCAAGCCCGGCGCCGAGGCGGAGCTGGGCACGCCGTTCCTGTTCGAAAAGGCGCTCGATTCGGCGATCCGGCTCGTCGGGCATGAATTGCGCGGCGTCACCGTCACGCGCGAGCTGCCCGCGGATACGCTGGTGCAGGGCGACGAGGCGGCCATCATCGGCGTGCTGATCAACCTGCTGTCGAATGCGGTGCTGGCGATGCGCAAGGCGGCCACGCCCGCGCCGGCGATTCACGTCAACGTCAGATGGACCGAAGACCGCCTGCATGTGACGGTAAAAGACAACGGGCCGGGCATCGCGCCGGAGCATCTCGCGCGCGTGTTCGAGCCATTTTTTACCACCCGCGAAGTGGGACAAGGCCTGGGCCTCGGGCTGTCGATCAGCTATGCGGTGATCGAGCGTCATGGCGGCCTGCTGTTTGCTGAGAGCGAGCAGGGAAGTTGGGCTTCATTCAGTTTCGATCTGTCGCCCGCACCCTGAGAAATACCATGAATGACATCCGACAGACACAGCCCACTCTTCTCTACGTCGATGACGAAGAGTTGGCCTGCAAATATTTCGCGCGCACCGTAGGTGCCGATTACGAGGTCCTGCTCGCGACGAGCAGCGACGAGGCGATCGCTATCCTCGAGCAGGACAACGCCCGCATCGCGGTGCTGGTCACGGACTTCCGCATGCCGGGGCGTGACGGTGGCGACCTGCTGCGCCAGGTGGCGCTGGAATATCCGCACATCGTGCGGATTCTGGTCACGGCTTATGCAGACGTCGAGATGTTATTGCAGACGGTCAACACCGGCGAGGTGTTCCGCATCCTCGAAAAGCCGCTGAAGCCGGCGGCAGTGCGCGATACGCTGCAACTGGCGTTTGATCGTTACCACGAACGCGCGATGCAGAATCAGCGCCTGATCGCCATCGACGAAACCCTGGCGTTCATCGCGCACGAACTGAACACGCCGCTCGCGGCGATCGCGTTGAACGCGCACAGCATCGAAGATCGCATCGACGCGGAGCGCGATGCGGAAGGCGAAATTCTCGGCGCCGCGAAATCGATGCGCGAGAGCGCGCAGTACTGCATGGCGGTGGTGTCGTCCTTCTGGCGCTCGGTCCACAACGGGCGGCGCCGGCAACTGGAGGGCGACGAGGCGCGCATCGAGAGTACCGCGCATGGGCTGATCTCGGCGTTGCTCGATACGTATCCGTTTACGACCGCGCAGCGCTCGTGGGTGCAGGTCGACGTCGACAGCGACTTTGCCGTGCTCACGCAGCCGAATTGCGTGGCGCTCGTGCTGTCGTCGCTGTTGTCCAACGCGTTGCGCGCGCTCGCGGATGTGCCGTCGCCGTCGGTGCGCTTTACCGTGACAACGGAACCCCACCCGAGCATCGGCATCTGCGACAACGGGCCGGGAATTCCGCCCGAGATCAAAGACCGCCTGTTGACGGACCCAATTACAACGCACGCGAAATCCGGGGGAAACGGCTTGGGCCTGATTCTATGCAACCGTGTCATGCAGTCCTGTGGCGGCGGACTCAGGATCGAGTCCACGTCGTGCGGAGGCACCACCGTAGTGCTGGATTTCCCCCATATCAAAGGTCAAACGCACAGGAGTTGTTGATGAACGAAGCAAAAGCCACAGAGGAGTCGGCGCCGGCGATCATCTTCGTCGATGACGAAGCTACCGCCGTAAAGTACTTCCAGCGTGCCATCGGAAGCCTGGCGCCGGTCCTGACTGGCGGCTCGGTGGAAGAGGGCAAGGCGCTGCTCGACGAGCACGGCGACAGGGTGGGGGTGCTGGTCTCCGACCAGCGTATGCCGGGCGAGTTCGGCAACGAGCTGCTGCGCTATGCGAGCGAGCGCTTTCCGCATGTCGTGCGGATTCTGACCACCGCGTATTCGGAAATCGATCAGACCGTCGCGGCCGTCAACCTCGGTCATATCCATCGCTACATCAAGAAGCCTTGGGACATCACGGCGCTGCGCATGGAGCTGAAGCAGGCGCTCGAGCTTGCCGAGCTGCGCAAGGAGCGCGACACGCTGGTGCGCGAGAAGCTGGGCGTGCTGCAAAAGCAGGTGGTCGCCACTCGCATCGGTCTGTTGCGTTCGCTGTCGGCCACGCTGATCGGGCCCGAGCGCTTTCAGCCGGTCGAGACGTATCTCGCCGCAGCGGTACTCGCCGACGTGCCGAACTCCGAGCCGGACTGGCTGCTGCAGGACTACTCCGATCTGATCGCGGCCGAGAGTGCCCGCAGCGGCGCGTTCGGTCATACGGTGGCCGCGCACCTCGCCACGCTGCGTAACCGTCACGGCAGCGCGAGCGTGACTGCGAGCGACGCACTGACGACGCTGGCCGGGGTATTTTCCGCGGCAGGCATCAATGTGCGCCGCGAAGGCGATGGTCTCGTGTGCGACCAGCCGGCCACACTCGCGGAGTTTCTCGCGGAGCCGGGCAACAACGCGGTGTCGAGCGGGCACGCGGTATGGCTGGCGAGCCTTCTGTGGCTCGACGGCAATGACGTTGCACTGCAGCCGGCAAGTGAAGGCAATGCGATCGCGTTCCGGCCGGCGCAGCGCGGTAGCGAGTTCGCCGCCGATCGCCTCGCCACGTGGATCGAGCAGTTCTGATTACCTTGCTTCAAAGGCGCGGCATCTGACGCGCCCATCCTGCTACCGGCTTCGCGCTGCAGCCCGCCGCGGCTAGCAGCGCGACGCTGATCAAGGCTCGCGCGAGTCGTTCGAATGTTTTTCCACGCTCCCAGACAGACAGCACGCCCTTTTCACCTCGACAAGCGTTGCCTTTCAGGCCTGACTTCTCAAGCCTGAACGCGCGGCGCGAAGCGCCGCGTACGAATCCACTTGGTCGCCACCCACTTGTCTCCCGAACGCAGCGGTGTGCTCGCATGCAGCGAACTCGGGTCGCACAGCCCAAAGCGGTTTCCATATTCGAAGTAGAGCGCGTGCCCGCGCTGCGGTGCGACCGACCAGCCAAGCTGCGGAAACACAGTCTCACCGCCGCCTTCGACATCTTTCAGATACATCAGCAGCGTGCCCATGCGCTGGCCGCTGCGCGCGATCGACTCGCGATTCGCTTCGTTGCTCGTCATCAGATAGTCGACGTGCGGCGTCGACTCCGCGCCTTCCTCATAGTGCAGCATTTGCAGGCCTTCGCCGTTCTCGACCGGGGTTGCCGTGAGTTCCGCGATGCGCGCCTCGATGCGCGAGATCAACGGCGTCTCGCCCAAACGGAAAAACATCCCGTGGCTGCTGCGATGACCGGCGATCACATCGCGGCCGGTCACTGGATCGACGACGGCCGACCGGTCGAGCCGCGGCTGTGCGAGCGCGATCAGCTGCTCGCATTCATCGGCACTCAGGAAATTGGCGATGTGCACGGCGGCCGGTCGTTGCAGCCGCGACAGCACGCGCACCTTGCGCTCGCCGAGTTGGATCAGCGGAGCGTCGGGCACGCGCAGCGACTCGGGCTGGTAGCTGAGCGGCGCGCCGCCGACTTCGAGCTTGTCGCCGGGCAGCGCTATACCGTACAGGAACGCCGATGCGACCGCATCGACCATCGCAGACGCGAGCTCGGCCGCGTTGTCGCGGCTCAACAGTTCGTTGACGATCGCCTGGGGCGCGACGCCGCGCGAAAGGTTGGCGGCGATCCAGTCGCGGACTTCGGCTGCGAAATTGACGGTGATGGACATCGGGGCGAGGTTGTGGGGTGTCGTGACAGTCGCGGCGCGCGCGACGCTGGCTCGCGATGATAGCGGACGATTGTGACGACTCTGGACGCACGGCCCGGTTGTCAGTTGGCTGTCGTCTGTTACCGCATATTGCGATGTCCCGCCGCGCCCATAACTCGGCCCATGCGGGTGTCCGCCCCCACGTGCCGCCCGATCGATGCCCCGGACTCTTCCAGCGGCCAACATGTTGCGCCCCTGTAACTCAAGGCCGGCGCAAGCCGGTTACATTCACGCATGCCCGTATTCAAGCTCTCGCCCCACTTCCTTACGTCTTCATAACAACACGTCCGGAGGCGTTCGACTGATGACAACGCGCGTGAACCATGGCACTTTTGCGCAGTCTCGTCAGCGGACGAGCTTCCAACCGAGTATCAACACCAATATCCGTTCCCGGAGATCAACATGAGCGAAACCGTGTCCCCGCCGCCAAAGCGCTCCCGACGCGGGCTCATCATCTTCGCGGTTGTCGTGCTCATGCTGGTCGCGCTCGTCGTGGTTCATCTGATGACGCGCAAGAAACCGGTGCGCGAGAACACGGCGATCGTCGTCACCGTCGCGCAGGCGACGCTCGGTTCGATGCCGGTCACGCTGAGCGAGCTCGGCACCGTCACGCCGATCGCAACCGTGACCGTGCTGCCGCAGCTGAGCGGCTATCTGACCGAAGTCGGCTATCACGAAGGCCAGGAGGTGCAAAAAGGCCAGTTCCTCGCGCAGATCGATCCGCGCCAGTATCAGATCAGCAAGCAGCAGGCGGAAGCGACGCTCGCGAAAGACCGCGCGTCGCTCGCGCAGGCGCGCGCCGATCTCGAGCGCTATACGCAGTTGAACGAACGCAAGTCGATCGCGCAGCAAACCTTCGCGGATCAGCAATTCCTCGTGCAGCAGGACGAAGCGGCGGTGAAGGTCGACCTCGCCAACATCGCCCAATTCGATCTCGACCTCGCCTATTGCCGCATCACCGCGCCGATCGCGGGCAAGGTCGGCTTGCGGCTCGTCGATCCGGGCAACTACGTGACCGCGTCGTCGTCGACCGGCATCGTCGTCATCACGACCGTGAAGCCGACCACGGTGCAGTTCACGGTGCCGCAGGATTCGCTCGCGTCGATCGTGCAGCGTCTCGCCACCGGCGCGAAGCTGCCGGTCACCGCGTATTCGAGCGATAACTCGCGCGAGATCGCGACCGGCACGCTGTACGCGGTCAGCAACCAGATGGCGACCGCGACCGGCACCGTCACCTTGCGCGCGACCTTCGCGAACGACGACGAAACGCTGTTCCCGAACGAGTTCGTCAACGTGAAGCTGCTCGTCGACACGATGCAGAACGCGGTGCTCGTGCCGACCGCCGCGGTACAGTCCGGCGCGCCGGGCGACTTCGTCTATCTGGTCAATCCGGACAGCACGGTGTCCGTGCACAAGGTCAAGCTCGGACCGAGCGACGGCAAGAACACGGTGATCGTGTCGGGACTCGCGGCCGGCAACCAGGTCGTGACGGACGGCATGGATCGTCTGAACGACGGCGCGAAGATCCAGCCGGCGCATCCGAAGTCCGCCGCCGGCCCGAAAGCGCCCGCCGCCGCGTCCGAAGCCGCGCCGGCGTCGAGCGCGGCGGCATCGCCTGCGCCGGCCGCGTCCGAAGCCGCCTCGTCATAACGGACCCCCGCGCCGATGAACATTTCCCGCCTGTTCATTCTTCGCCCGGTCGCGACGCTGCTGCTGATGATCGCGCTCGTGCTCGTCGGTCTGATCGCGATGCGCGTGCTGCCCGTGTCGTCGCTGCCGAACGTCGACTATCCGACGATTCAGGTGCAGACCTTTTATCCGGGCGCGAGCCCGACGGTGATGGCGACCACCGTGACCGCGCCGCTCGAGGTGCAGCTCGGCGAGATTCCGGGCCTGCAGCAGATGACCTCGTACAGTTCGGACGGGGCGTCGGTGATCACGCTGCAGTTCGATCTGTCGCTGAACCTCGACATCGCCGAGCAGAACGTGCAGCAGGCGATCAACGCGGCGAACAGCTATCTGCCGTCTGGCTTGCCGGCGCCGCCGACCTACGCAAAGGTCAATCCCGCCGACCAGCCCATTCTGACGCTCGCGGTCACCTCGAAGTCGATGTCGCTGACGCAACTGGAGGACGTCGCGAACAGCCGCCTCGGCACGAAGATCTCGGAAGTGGCGGGCGTCGGCGTCGTGACGACGAGCGGCGGCAACGTGCCCGCGATCCGCGTCGAAGCCGACCCGCACAAGCTCGCCGCCTACGGTCTGAACATCGACGATCTGCGCACGCTGCTGAGCTATGTGAACGTGAGCCAGCCGAAGGGCAATTTCGACGGCCCCGATCTCGACTACACGATCAACGGCAATGATCAGATCACCGATCCGAAGGACTACCTCGACACCGTAATCGCCTACCAGAACGGCTCGCCCGTCTTCATGCGCGACGTCGCGCGCGTGAGCCAGGCCGCCCAGGACGTCGAGCGCGGCGCCTGGTACAACGGCTCGCCCGCGATCGTGCTGAACGTGCAGCGCCAGCCGGGCGCGAACGTGATCCAGACGGTCAACCAGATCATGAAGGAGCTGCCGCAGCTCGAATCGACGCTGCCGGCCGGCATGAAAGTGACCGTGGTGTCGGACAGCACCGGCGTGATCCGCGCGTCGGTCGCGGACGCCGCGTTCGAACTGATTCTCGCGATCGTGCTGGTCGTCGCGGTGATCTTCGTGTTCCTGCGCAACGTGCCCGCCACGCTGATTCCGAGCATCTCGGTGCCGGTCTCGCTGATCGGCACGCTCGCGGTGATGTACCAGCTCAACTACTCGATCGACAACCTGTCGCTGATGGCGTTGATCATCGCGACCGGCTTCGTGGTCGACGACTCGATCGTGATGATCGAGAACATCGTGCGCTATCTGGAAGAGGGCATGTCGCCGCTCGAAGCCGCCCTCGAAGGCGCGGGGCAGATCGGCTTCACGATCCTGTCGCTGACTGTTTCGCTGATCGCGGTGCTGATTCCGCTGTTGTTCATGGGCGGCGTGATCGGGCGGCTGTTCAGCGAGTTCGCGGTGACGCTCGCGGTCACGATCGTGATTTCGGCGGTCGTGTCGCTGACGGTGGTGCCGATGCTGTGTGCGCGGATGCTGCGCGCGCAGGCCGAGCGCCATCCGAGCCGCTTCGAGCGCATCAGCGAGGGCCTGTTCGACAAGACGCTCGCCGCCTACGAGCGTGGCCTGCGCTGGGTGCTCGACCATCAGACGCTGACGCTGATGGTCGCGATCGCCACCGTGGTGCTGACCGGCATCCTGTATGTGGTGATTCCGAAGGGACTGTTTCCGGTGCAGGACGTCGGCGTGATCCAGGGCATCAGCGTCGCCGACAACTCGGTGTCGTACGCGGCGATGGTGCAGCGCCAGAGCGCGCTCGCCGACGCGGTCCTGAAGGACCCGGACGTGGTCTCGCTGACGTCGTACGTGGGCATCGACGGCACCAATGCGACGCTGAACAACGGCCGTTTCCTGATCAATCTGCGCGAGCGCGACCAGCGCTCGGACACCGCCCAGGAAATCGCGCGCCGGCTCGCGCAGGAAG
Source organism: Paraburkholderia sp. MM5384-R2 (assembly GCF_014201025.1). Taxonomy (NCBI): domain Bacteria; kingdom Pseudomonadati; phylum Pseudomonadota; class Betaproteobacteria; order Burkholderiales; family Burkholderiaceae; genus Paraburkholderia; species Paraburkholderia sp. MM5384-R2. The sequence goes on along the minus strand of NZ_JACHDI010000032.1, from coordinate 19,817 downwards.
TCGCGCACGTGCCCGGCGTGAAGCTGTTCATGCAGCCCGCGCAGGACCTGACGCTCGACACGACCGTGTCGCCGAACCAGTACAGCTTCGTGTTGCGCGGACCGAGCCAGCAGGCGTTCCAGAAGTACGTGCCGGAACTCGTCGCGCGCCTGAAGCAGATTGCGTCGCTGTCGGACGTGCAGAGCGATCTCAATAGCGACGGCCTCAGCGTGAACGTCGAAGTGAACCGGCAACTGGCCGCGCGCTTCGGCATCACGCCCGCGACGATCGACAACGCGTTGTACGATGCGCTCGGCCAGCGCATCGTGTCGACGATCTTCGAGCAGTCGGCCCAGTACCGCGTGATTCTGGTCGCGAAGCCGGAAACGATGCCGACCGTGCAGTCGATCGGCAATCTGTATCTGCCGAGCCAGACCAGCAGCACGGGTCAGGTGCCGCTTGCCGGCATCGCGAAGATCCAGATCGCGAAGGCGCCGCTCGTGATCAGCCATCTCGCGCAGTTTCCGTCGGTGACGGTGTCGTTCAATCTTGCGAAGGGCGCATCGTTGAGCACCGCGGTCAAGGAGATTCACCAGGCCGAGCAGGCGATCGACCTGCCGCCGTCGATCACGTCGTCGCTGCAAGGCGCGACCGCGGCGTTCGAGGATTCGCTCTCCAGCGAGGTCTATCTGCTGATCGCGGCGCTCGTTGCCGTGTATATCGTGCTCGGCGTGCTGTACGAGAGCTTCATCCATCCGGTCACGATCCTGTCGACGCTGCCGTCGGCCGGTATCGGCGCGCTGCTCTCGCTGATGCTCGCTGGTATGGATCTCGACGTGATCGGCATCATCGGCATCGTGCTCTTGATCGGCATCGTCAAGAAGAACGCGATCATGATGGTCGACTTCGCGCTCGATGCCGAACGCAATCATGGCAAGGCGCCGCGCGATGCGATCTTCGAAGCGTCGCTGCTGCGTTTCCGACCGATCCTGATGACGACGTTCGCCGCGATGCTCGGCGCACTGCCAATGCTGCTCGGCACCGGCACCGGTTCGGAACTGCGCCGGCCGCTCGGTCTCGCGATCATCGGCGGCCTGACGCTGAGCCAGGTGCTGACGCTGTTCACGACGCCGGTGATCTATCTGTTCTTCGACCGTATGGCCACGCGCGTGAACCGCTGGCGCGCCGGGCGCGCCAAGCGCAACGGCGGCGACGAGCCGGGCGGGCGCCCGCCGGAAGGCGGCGCGGAGGGCACGCGGTGAACATCCCGGCGATCTTCATCCGGCGGCCGGTCGCGACGACGCTGCTCGCGATCGCGATCCTGATCTCCGGCACGCTCGGGTATTTCCGCATGCCGGTCGCGCCGCTGCCGAACATCGCGTTTCCGGTGATCGTCGTGCGGGCCAACATGGCGGGCGCGAGCCCGAACATCATGGCGTCGACGGTGGCCGAGCCGCTCGAGCGGCGGCTCGCGACGATCGCCGACGTCGCGGAGCTGACCTCGATCAGCTATGTCGGCTCGTCGTTGATCATCGTCGAGTTCGGCCTGAAGCGCGACATCAACGGCGCCGCGCGCGACGTCGAGGCGGCGATCCAGGCCGCGCGCGCCGATCTGCCCACCACCTTGCGCAGCAATCCGAGCTACCGCCAGTACAACCCGGCCGACGCGCCGATCATGGTGCTGTCGCTGACCTCGGACACGCTGACCAAAGCGCAGCTCTACGACTCCGCCGATTCGGTGATCCAGCAGCAGCTGTCGCAGGTGCAGGGCGTCGGCCAGATCACGCTCGGCGGCGGCGCGTTGCCGAGCGTGCGCGTCGAGTTGCAGCCGGGCAAGCTCAATAGCTACGGGATCGGCATGGAAGACGTGCGCGCGGCGATCAGTGCGGCCAATGCCGACAGCGCGAAGGGGCATCTCGACGTCGGCGATCAGCGCTACGTGGTCACCTCGAACGATCAGATCACGCACGCGGCGCCGTATCGCGATCTGGTGGTCGCGTATCGCGACGGCGCGCCGGTGCAGTTGCGCGACGTCGCCCAGGTGCGCGACTCGAACGAAAACATCCGCAACGCGGGGCTCTTCAACGGCAAGTCGGCGATTCTGGTGATCGTCTATCCGATGCCGGGCAGCAACGTGGTCAGCACCGTGCAGCAGATACGCAACGTGCTGCCGGCGATCGAAGCGACGTTGCCGAGCAGCGTGCACGTCGATGTCGCGATCGATCGCTCGCAGTCGGTCACCTCGTCGGTCAGCGATACCGAGCGCACGCTTTTCATCGCGGTGCTGCTGGTGGTCGGCGTCGTGTTCATCTTCCTGCAGTCGCCGCGCGCGACGCTGGTGCCGGCGGTCGCGTTGCCGCTGTCGATCGTCGGTACCTTCGGGCCGATGTATCTGCTCGGCTATAGCATCGACAATCTGTCGCTGATGGCGCTGACCATCGGCACCGGCTTCGTCGTCGACGACGCGGTCGTCGTGCTCGAAAACGTCGTGCGATACATCGAGCAGGGGTTGAGTCCGAAAGAGGCCGCGCTGAAGGGGGCGGGCGAAGTCGGCTTCACGGTGATCTCGATGAGCCTGTCTCTGATCGCGGTGTTTCTGCCGATCATTCTGTTTCCGGGCATCGTCGGACTGATGTTCCATGAGTTCGCGATCACGCTGTCGATCGCGATCCTGATTTCGCTGGTGATCTCGTTGACGGTCACGCCCGCGATGTGCGCGTACGTGCTGAGCCGCGACAACGCCGGTCATTCGAAAGCGCGTTGGGCGCGCTGGATCGAGCGGCAGTTCGATCGCTTCAAGGACGTCTACGCACGCACGCTCACGGCCGTGCTCGATCATTCGCTGCTGGTGATCCTGCTGCTGTTCGCGCTGCTGGTCGGCAACGTGTTCATGCTGAAGCTGGTGCCGGCCACCTTCTTCCCCGAGCAGGACACCGGCATCGTGATCGGGCAGATCATCGCCGACCAGAGCATTTCGTTCACGGCGATGCAGAAGAAGCTCGCGCAGTTGCAGTCGATCGTGCAAAGGGATCCGGCGGTGCAGTCCGTCGCGGGCTTTACCGGCGGGCGCGCGCTCAATACCGCCAATGTGTACATCGAGCTGAAGCCGCTGTCGCAGCGGCACGCAACGGCCACCCAGGTCGTCAACCGGCTGCGGCCGAAGCTCGACGAAGTGTCGGGCGCGCGGCTCTTTCTGCAGGCGCAGCAGGATTTGCGCATCGGCGGGCGGCAATCGGCGGCCGAGTACCAGTACACGCTGACGAGCGACGATTCCGCCGCGCTGTTTGCGTGGACGCCGAAGCTCGTCGCCGCGTTGTCGAAGGAGCGCGGGCGGCTGCTCGACGTGAACTCCGACTTGCAGCAGAACGGCCTGCAGACCTACCTGACGATCAATCGCGCGACCGCCGCGCGCTACGGCTTTGCGCCGAATCAGATCGACAACGTGCTGTACGACGCGTTCGGCCAGCGCACCGTGTCGACGATCTACAACCCGCTGAACCAGTACTTCGTCGTGATGGAGGTCGCGCCTGAGTACTGGCAGTATCCAGACACGCTGAACCGGATCTATCTGAGCACGTCCGCCGGCAATCCGACCGGCACGGCCGCGACACGGATGCCGCACGGCACGGTATCGGCAACGACTACCGCGACCACGACCGGCACGTCGTCGAACACGAACTCGCGCAACTCGGACGCGCAGTCGAACTCGACCAACAACAGCATCGCCAACAGCAAGGGCGGCAGTTCGACCGGTAGCGCGGACAGCACGGCTGCCGAAACGATGGTGCCGCTGTCGGTGCTGACCTCGTATAGGAACAGCCATACGTCGACGCAGGTGAACCACCAGAGCGGGCTCGTCGCCGCGACGATCTCGTTCAACCTGCCGGCCGGCGGGTCGCTGAGCCAGGCGGGCGCGGCGATCAACGAAACGATCCGCGAGATCGGCATGCCCGCGAGCATCCACGGCTCGTTCGCGGGCGCGGCGGCGGCCTATTCGCAGTCGATGGGCGTGGTGCCGCTGCTGATTCTCGCGGCGCTCGGCGTCGTCTACATCGTGCTCGGCGTGCTGTACGAGAGCTCGATCCACCCGCTGACGATTCTGTCGACGCTGCCGTCCGCGGGCATCGGCGCGACGCTCGCGCTGCTGATCTTCGGCACGCCGTTTTCGGTGATCGCGATGATCGGCATCATCCTGCTGATCGGTATCGTCAAGAAGAACGGCATCATGATGGTCGACGTCGCGATCCAGTTGCAGCGCCAGCAACAGATGCCCGCGCGCGACGCAATCCACGCGGCCGCGCTGATCCGTCTGCGGCCGATCATGATGACGACGTTCGCGGCCGTGCTCGGCGCGGTGCCGCTCGCGGTCGGCATGGGCCAGGGCGGCTCGCTGCGCCAGCCGCTCGGTATCACGGTGATGGGCGGGCTGATCCTGAGCCAGATGTTTACGCTCTATACGACGCCGGTGATTTATCTGTATCTCGACCGTCTGCGTGCACGGCTGGTCAGATGGTCCGCGGGGCTGCGCTGGAACCGCGACGCGAAGCCGGGACAAGCGGATACGAAGGCATGACGATGAAGATTTCGACTGAACGAATGACAGGGTCTCGCGCCGGGTTGCCGAGCATCGCGACGCTCGCCGTCGCGCTGCTGGCGCTGTTCAACGCCGGCTGCATGGTCGGCCCGGACTATCACCGGCCGCAGGTCAGCGTGCCCGCCACGTACTCGGAACTGCCGGGCTGGACCCAGGCCGAGCCGAACGCGACCGGCCCGAAGGGCACATGGTGGAGTGCGTTCAACGATCCGTTGATCGACGAACTCGAACCGCTCGTCGCGGTGTCGAACCAGACCGTGCGCGTGGACTACGCGAACTACCAGCAAGCGCTCGCCGAAGTGCGCGCCGCGCACGCGGCCCTGTTTCCGACCATCGGCGCTACCGGTTCGGCGACGCGCGAACGCGCGAGCAGCGGTTCGGTCAGTGCCTCGGGAAGCTTCGTCAACGGTACGGCGACGCGCATCGTCAATTCGGGCTCGCTGGAAGGCAACGTGAGCTGGGCGCCGGATCTGTGGGGCCAGGTGCGCCGCACCGTCGAGGAAAACGCCGCGAGCGCGCAGTCGAGCGAAGCGACGCTCGCGAATGCGACGCTCTCCGAGCAGGTCGCGCTCGCGACCGCGATCATCGAGCTGCGCACCAGCGACGCGAACATCGACCTGCTGCAGCAAACGGTCGTCGCGTATCAGCACTATCTCGACGTCGTCACCGAGCAGGATCGCGCGGGCACGATTGCGCCGAGCGACGTGATCACCGCGCGCAGCCAGTTGAATACCGCGAAGTCCGATCTGATCGCGCTCGGCGTCGCGCGCGCGCAGAACGCGCATGCGATCGCGGTGCTGGTCGGCAAGAACCCGGAAGAGCTGTCGATCACGCATAGCACCGCGATGCCGGCGCTGCCGTCGGCGCCGGTCGGCGTGCCGTCGACGCTGCTCGAACGCCGCCCCGACATCGCCGCCGCCGAGCGCAAGATGGCCGCGCAGAATGCGGCGATCGGCGTCGAGGTGGCCGCGTATTACCCGGACATCTCGCTGTCGGCCGTGGCCGGATTCACGCAGTCGCCGCTGTCCGGTCTGCTGAAGGCCGCGAACTACGTGTGGTCGCTCGGCGGCAGCGCGACCGAGACGCTGTTCGACGGCGGCCTGCGCAGCGCGGATGTCGACGCGGCGAAGGCGGCCTACGACGCGGCGGTTGCCAACTATCGCGGCACGGTGCTGGGCGCGTTCCAGAACGTCGAGGACGATCTGTCCGGCCTGCGCATTCTCGCCGAGCAGGCGCTCGTGCTCGAAACGGCGGTGCGCGACGCGGACCGTGGCGCGGAGATCGCGTTCAACGAATACCAGGCGGGCACCGTCGATTACACGACGGTCGCGATTGCGCAAGCGACGCAATTGACGACGCGGCAGACCGCGCTGAACGTGCAGGAATCGCGCTTGCTGCACGCGGCGTCGTTGTTTGGCGATCTGGGCGGCGGGTGGTCGACCGATGAGCTGCATGATCCGCGGCATCCGGCGGCGGCTTTATCCACGGCACCTTCTTCGGCTTCCTCGCCTTCGGCTGCGTCTGCTTCATCGGCTACGTCATCGGCGACGTCTGCGGCTATCATGCCGGGCGCGCGGCAAGTGCGGCACGATCAAAACGACTAAGGACGAGCATTGGCCAAAGGCATCCACGGGCAAGACGTCAGCGACCCGGTATCGACACCCGAAGACGACGCGCCACACCTTTCACCACCGCCGCACGAAGTGACCTCGCTCGGCCTCTTTCTGATCTTCGCCCGCATCGGTCTGACGAGTTTCGGCGGCGGACTGAGCGGCTGGTTCATGCGCGAGTTCGTGCACGACCGCCACTGGATGAGCGAGGACGAATTTCTCAACGGCCTCGCGTTGTCGCAGGCGCTGCCCGGTGTCAACGTGAAGAATCTGGCGATCTGGATCGGCTACCGGCTGCTCGGCTGGCGCGGCGCTGTTGCGGGATTCTGCGGCATCATCTTTCCGGCGGCCGTCGTGATCATTCTACTCGGCGCGTTCTTCTCGGCGATCGCATCGTTTCCGCTTACGCATATCGCGCTCGCTGGCGCCGCGGCCGGCGCGATCGGGCTGTCGCTGTCGATGGCGATCACCGCCGCACGCCGGCTGCCGCGCCGCGTGTTTCCGTATCTGGTGCTGCTCGCGACGTTCGCGGCCGCCGCGGTGTTTCGCGTGTCGCTGGTGTGGACCGTGCTGATCGCCGGCGCGTTGAGCGTCGGCTATGAATACGTGCGCGAGGCGCGCCAGCCCTGATCGGCTTTTATCGCCGCTAGTCAAACTCCACCAAAGCTTCTGCCGTGTTCAGAACTCTTATCGCCCTGTTTTCGGTGTTCGCGCCGCTATCGATCGTCACCGTCGGTGGCGGGCAAGGGATCATCCCCGAAGTGCAGCGCCAGGTCGTCGACGTGCATCACTGGATGACCCATGCGCAATTTCTCAGCGACTTCGCGATCGCGCGGCTCGCGCCCGGTCCTGGCTCGCTGCTCGCGACGCTGATTGGCTATCAGGTCGGCGGACTCGGTGGCGCGCTCGTCGCGACCGTCGCGCTATTTGGGCCGACTGCGTTTCTGATGTATGGCGTCGTGCACGTATGGAACCGGCACGAAGGCGCGCGCTGGCTGAATGCGTTGCAGGCCGGGTTGCGGCCGGTGGCTACCGGGTTGATTCTCGCGGCCGTCTATGTGCTGATCAAGGAGCTCGAAGGCGGGTGGATTGCGTGGCTCACCGCGGCCATCGCGACCGTGCTCGTGATGACGACGCGTATCAATGCGTTGGTGCTGATCGCGGGCGGCGCGGTTGTGTTTGTGGTGGCGCATTTTGCGGGGTTGCTGTAGCGCGCCACCGATACTTCTTCCTAGTTGTGTGTAATTCGCCTGATCGTACTGGTCACGAGATCCACGTAGAACAGGTCGCCATTCTGGCCCGCCTTCAGATCCACCGGTCCTCCCTGCAGATCCCTTGCGAAAGCCTGGGGCACATTGTTCGGAGGTTGCATGGTCCAGATGCATTGCCGCAGAAGATCACCAAAGTACAGTGCGTTTTTGAATTGAGCAGGGTAGGTTGTGCTCGTATCGTCGGTAAACCCGATCGCAGAGATGACACTGCCGTTCTGGTCCGGCCCTCCGCCGTTCCGCTTGCCGCCGCAGGTTCTTCCACGACTGTCATCGGCTGAAATGTAGCTCGTGTGAGCGTACGCATAAAACGGCGCCGTGGCACCCGCGAACTTTCCGCAGTAGCCCGTGTTTTGATAGTCGGGCTCGGGAGCTGCAGCGAAGTTGGCGCCAGGGCTCCATCCTTCGTAGCACGGCCAGCCGAAGTCTTGGCCGTCGACAGTGACGTGATCGATCGCCTCCCAACTGTTCCAGCCCACATTGCCGATATACAGCTCGTCCGTACTACCAGGCAGGCGGGCGAACCGGAACGGATTGCGTAAGCCTTGCGCAACCAGGGCAACGCTTTGAGTTGTCGAACCCGGGTTCGTGATCCGGAGAACAGCGCCGTCGCTATAGGGAGACACGCCTTGACTGCGAAACGCGCCCTGCGGCAGATTCGTGCCATCGCCGCACGCAGTATCCAACTGTCCGTAGTCCACCTGATCGAAGCTCGCGCCGTCGCCAGCGCTAACGTACAGCGTTCTGTTGTCAACTCCGAAGACTAGTCCGCCAATACTGTGAGACGTGTAGAAAAAACACCACGTTTGATTGCCTGACCCTGCGGGAGGGAGGATCTTCGTTTCAGTGGTGCCCGCTGCCGCCGTTGTCAGCAGCGAAAGCCGGCCGTGAGTCAGAACGTTTCCGCTACAGGCCCCTGTAGCTGGAGGCGTCGTGTAAAGCACGTAAATTTTGCCGTCGTTCCGAGGATCGACCGCAATCCCGAGAAGTCCTCGGTCGACATCGTTGCAGACTTCATTGCTGAGGTCGGCAATCAACGTACAGGTAGGCGTCGCCAGGTCGCAATTCCAAACCCTGCCGCCTTTTTCGGCGATGAAGACCCTGGTCTGGCTTGCGTTGAAACTGATTGCCGTCGGCTGATTGAGACAACCGCTGTATAAAATCCGCTCTGTAAATCCCTTTGGAAGCACCGGCTGCGGCCGGGTCGTGGAGACGGGCTGACATGTGACCGATTGCCCAATGGCGACGGAGGCCGGTACACCAGGGTTCCTGGGAGGATTGGCGTGCGCCGGATCGGCGAAACATGCCAACCCCAGCAGCGCTGCCAGTATGACGATTACGCGGGTCTGAGTTGCCCGCCAGAAAATAGGGGGCGACACCTTATCCTCCTGTTCGCGAGTTGAATACAAAAACACCAGTAGACGTACGACCGGTGCATTGACTGCTGTATGTGCATCGCGATTCGCGAATTGTGAATGGTTGAATGATAGGACTCACACACCCGCGAATGGTGGCCAATTCTCTGCCGCCGCACGCCACCTCGCGCAAGCCGCATAACGTCCACTCACGCGTTTTCCATGTTGAACTGGCGACGCTGGAATAGGTGGCCTCGGTCAACCGTCATCCTTGGATGGTGCCGCTTGGCGAGATCCTGCCCCACATTTTTTCGCGTTAAATGCCCTAGGACATTAATTTCCTCCCCCGTTTCTGCCGCACTATGGGAGATCAAGCGAGACGACGCCGACTCCTCACGGAGCCAGCATCCACCACGACATAGGAGCAGCGGTGATCGAGCAGTGGCGCGAGGCCGTGCGCGCGGTGCACGGCGTGGAATCGAAATACAAGCGGCTGGTCAAGGCGATTGCCGGCGACATCGAGAACACGACGCTGCCGCCGGGCGCGCGCCTGCCGCCGCAGCGCGACGTCGCCGCCGAACTCGCGATCAGCGTGCAGACCGTGACCAACGCGTACAAGGAACTGGAGCGGCAAGGCCTGATCCGCTGCGAGGTCGGGCGCGGCAGCTTCGTCGCGGCGCGCGTCACCGAAACGATGTCGAGCTACATGCTCGATACGGCCGAGCGTTCGGTGGTCGACTTTTCGATCGCGCGCATCATTCACACGTCCGAGCATGACGCGATGTGGCGCAAGGTCTGCGCGACGCTGTCGACGCTCGACGATCAGCCGTGGATTCGCGCGTTCCGGCCGATCGCGGGCTTCGAGCATCATCGCCAGGCGGGTATTGCATGGCTCGCGTCGCTCGGCATGCCGGCTTCGGCCGATACGCTGCTCGTCACGAACGGCGCCGCCCACGGCATTTTTCTCGCGCTCGCTTCGCTGGTGGGGCCGGGCGACACCGTGCTGTGCGAAAGCCTCACGGATCACGGCGTGATAGGGTCGGCCAACGTGCTCGGCTTCACGCTGAAGGGCCTCGAGATCGACGAGTACGGCATTCACCCCGAGCATTTCGAGGAGATGTGCGACAGCGAGCGCATCTCGGCGCTCGTCTGCACACCGACGCTGAACAATCCGACCGTCGCATTGATGCCCGATTCGCGGCGTCGCGCGATTGCGAAAATCGCCGAACGCTATGGCGTATACGTGATCGAGGACGACGTGTACGGGCCGTTGCCGGCCAAACATTCCACGCCCATTTCGAGCCTGATTCCGGACCTTTCGTTCTACTGCACGAGTTTTACGAAGTCGGTGATGGCCGGCTTGCGCATCGGTTATATGACGACGCCGCGCCGGCTCGCGCTGCGCGCCGAGAGCGTGCTGCGCGTGAGCAGTTGGATGGCGACGCCGCCGATGGCCGAGGTCGCCACGCGCTGGGTTGTCGACGGCACGGCCGCGCGGCTCGTCGAAATTCAGCGCGAGCGGCTCGGGCGACGTCAGTCGCAATTGCAGCAGACGCTCGGTAAATATGTCCTGGGCGCGCATCCGCAGGCGCTATCGGCGTGGCTGCGGGTGCCCGATCACTGGCGCACCGATCGGCTGGTGCGCGAACTGCGCAATCGCGACATCGCAGTCACGTCGCCCGATCCGTTTCTCGTGCGCGACGCCGACCGGCCCAATGCGGTGCGGGTTTGCGTCGGCGCCGAGGTCAGCGAAGACACCTATAAAGCCGCGCTCGAAACGATGCGCGACGTGTTCGAGCAGTACCCGCAGGTGCACGATTTCACCTGATCGCGCCGGTGCGCGAATTGCGTAACGCGCTCACGGAAATGAACTAGGACAATAAAAATCCTTTTTTAGAACACTAGACTGGGCTGCATGGAAAGCGATGCGGTCGCGAGTCATTGCGTTTATCCGCGATAGCCGTGCCCGCATCGAATAGCGAATCGACCTCTTTGATGCAGGGCCTGGTGCATGTCCGTTCCATCGTCAACCGATCTTTCGTTAGCCGACATTTACCGCGCGCGCAGCCGTATCGACGCTCGCGTATGCCGTACGCCGCTCGTCGAATCGCCGAGCCTGTCGGCGCACGCGGGCACGCCGGTCTATCTGAAGCTCGAGACCGTGCAGCCGACCGGCAGCTTCAAGCTGCGCGGCGCGACCAATGCGCTCGCGCAGTTGGCCGAGCAGGGCTGCACTCGCGTGGTGACCGCATCGACCGGTAATCATGGCCGCGCGCTCGCGCATGCGGCGCGCGCGCTCGGTATGGACGCGACCGTGTGTCTGTCGCGCCTCGTGCCCGCCAACAAGGTCGACGCGGTACGGGCGCTCGGCGCGCACGTGCGCATTACCGGCCAAAGTCAGGACGAGGCCGAGCACGAAGCATTGCGGCTCGCGCGCGAAGAAGGCTATGCATACGTGCCGCCATTCGACGATCCGCGCGTGATCGCCGGACAGGGCACGATCGGGCTCGAAATCGTCGAGGCCTTGCCCGATGTGGCGAACATCGTGGTGCCGTTGTCGGGCGGCGGGCTGTTTGCCGGCATCGCGCTCGTGGCGAAAAGCACCAATCCCACGATCGGCTTGACCGGCGTCACGATGGCGCGCGGCGCCGCGATGCATGCGAGCCTCGCGGTCGGACGGCCGGTGCTGGTCGAGGAAGTCGACACGCTCGCCGATTCGCTCGGCGGTGGCATCGGACTCGAAAACCGCTATACGTATGCGCTGACGCGCGATCTGATCGACGAGACCGTGCTGCTCGACGAGGCGTCGATCGCGCGCGGCATTACGCATGCGTATCGGCAGGAGCGGCTCGTCGTCGAAGGCGCGGCGGCGGTGGGGATTGCCGCGGTGCTCGATCGCGCGCTGCCCGCTGAACGCATCGCGCGCGGGCCGCTCGTGCTCGTCGTGACGGGCGCGAACATCGATATGAATCTGCATCGGCGGATCATCGGCAACGAATCCTCGCAAGCCGCGCCGTCACCGAACTCACACACCCCATCATGACCTCGATCACGCTCCTTGGCGAAGCCGAGCTTCGCAAACTCGTGCCGCTCGATCTCGCGGCCATCGATCAGATCGAAGCCGCCTTTGTCGCGCTCGCGACCGAGGCGGTCGCGATGCCGCCGATCCTGCGGCTCGATCTGCCCGCGCATAACGGCGAAGTCGACGTGAAGACCGCGTGGCTGCCGCGCCTCGACAGCTTCGCGATCAAGGTCAGTCCTGGCTTCTTCGACAACCCGTCGCTCGGTCTGCCGAGCCTGAATGGTCTGATGCTGGTGTTGTCGGCGAAGACCGGGCTGACCGAAGCGGTGCTGCTCGACAACGGCTATCTGACCGCGATACGCACGGCAGCCGCCGGCGCGGTCGCGGCGCGCTGGCTCGCGAAAGCGCACACGCCGCAGGTCGCGGTGATCGGCGCGGGCGAGCAGGCGCGTCTGCAACTGCGGGCCTTGATGCTGGTGCGCCGCGTCGAACACGTGCGCGTCTGGGCGCGCGACGCGGCGAGCGCGCTGCGTTTCTCCGCGGAAGTGAACGACACGCCCGGCGTGCGATGCGATGTCGCGGCCAGCGTTCATGACGCGCTCGCCGAAGCGGACGTCGCGATTACCACCACGCCGAGCCGCACGCCGCTGATCGAAGCCGCCGATCTGCATCCGGGCCTGCACGTCACTGCGATGGGTTCCGACGCCGAGCACAAGAACGAAATCGCGCCGGCCGCGCTGGCGGCGGCGCGCTACGTATGCGACCGCGCGCAGCAAACGCGCGTGCTCGGCGAACTGCATCACGCGCTCGCCGCGGGCACGATGCGTGACGATGCGGCGATCGTCGAATTGGGCCAGGTGATCGCGAAACAGGCCGCGGGCCGCACGAGCGACGCCGACGTGACGATCTGCGATCTGACCGGAACCGGCGCGCAGGACACCGCTATCGCCGCGCTCGCATTGCAGCGCGCGCGTGCCGCGAAGGCGGGAACCACATTTGGCAACGACGCGCCGCCTAAATGACGCGCGATGAACGGCAATACGCCGCGCAAGCGGCTCACGAAGGAGTAGTACAGATGCGGGCATCCCCGATTCAACCGACGGTCGATTTCAACGCCGACGGCGAACAGCATGGTTTCCTGAAGCTGCCTCATTCGCACGACGTCTCCGCATGGGGCGCGGAGATGATCCCCATCACCGTGATCCGCAACGGCGAGGGACCGACCGCGCTGCTTACGGGCGGCAATCACGGTGACGAATACGAAGGGCCGATTGCGCTGTCGAAGCTCGCCGCCACGTTGAAGGCGAGTGACGTACGCGGGCGCGTGATCATCGTGCCGTTCATGAATTTTCCGGCGTTTCGCGCGGGCACGCGCACGTCGCCGATCGATCGCGGCAATCTGAATCGCAGCTTTCCGGGCAAGCCGGACGGTACCGTGACCGAGAAGATCGCCGACTATTTTCAGCGCTATCTGCTGCCGCTCGCCGACTATGTGCTCGATCTGCACGCGGGTGGCCGCACGCTCGACTTCGTGCCGTTCGCCGCGATTCACGTGCTGCCCGACGCGACGCAGCAAGCGCGCTGCGAGGCAGCGATGCGCGCATTCGGCGCGCCGTACTCGATGCGGATGCTCGAACTCGACAGCGTCGGCCTTTACGACACGGCCGTCGAGGAAGCGGGCAAGGTGTTCGTGTCGACCGAACTCGGGGGTGGCGGCACGGCGACCGTGCACAGCGTGGCGATTACGGAGCGCGGTGTGCGCGGCTTTCTGCAGCATGCGGGAATCATCAGGCAAGACGAAGCAATGGGTCACTCAAGGGCGAGCGCGCCGCGCACGACGACGCTGCTCGATATGCCCGACGGCACCTGCTACACGACGAGCGAGCACGATGGCCTGCTCGAACTGTGCAAGGACCTCGGCGACATGGTCGACGGCGGCGAGGTGATCGCGCGGATTTACGACGCGAAGCGCACCGGCGCCGCGCCGATCGAATATCGCGCGCGACGCGGCGGCATGCTGGCCGCGCGGCATTTTCCGGGGCTCGTGCGGATTGGCGACACGGTTGCGGTGGTCGCCGACGTGCTCGAACGGGGCATACCGGTAACGGTCTGAACGCGCGATGAAATTCGACCGCTACGATCTCGCGATTTTGCGGATTCTCGCGCGCGATGGACGCATCACGAAGTCGCGCCTCGCCGAAGAAATCAATCTGTCGATTTCGCCGGCATGGGAGCGCGTGAAGCGCCTCGAAGAAGAGGGCGTGATTCGCGGGTATCGCGCGGATATCGATTGGGTGCGCGCGTTCAAAGGCAGCCGCGTGGTGGTCGAGGTCACGCTCGCGCGTCATACCGCGCCGGACATGCGGCGCTTCGAGGAGCGCATCGCGGCCGCGCCCGAAGTCGTGCAATGCCTCGCGACGGGTGGCGGTGTCGACTATGTGATGCAGGTGCTGTCGCGCGATATCGACCACTATCAGCGCTTCATCGATACGTTGCTGACCGACGAATTGGGCATCGAAAAGTACTTCACCTATATCGTCACGAAGGTGGTGAAAAGCGGGGCCGAAGGCTTGCCCGAATGGGCGGAACGATCGATTGGCGAGAACGGCTGAGTGGCGCGCTACTTGCGATCGACGTACGACGAAGAGCCCCACCCGAAAAACCGATAACCATGCGGCAAATTGCAGAAAAAACGTAGCCTTCGAGAAGCGACAACAAAAAAAACCGCAGTGCCGCCGGACCTACAGTGATAGCAGACATCGGACACAGGAGGTCGTCATGTTGCTGGGTCATCCGGTCTTATTCAAATCGCTGTGCTACGTGGATGGACGCTGGATTCATAGCGCGAGCGCCGCGAGCGTCGCAGTGCAGAATCCCGCGAATCAGGAAGTGCTCGGCCATGTGCCGATGCTCGACGCGGCGCAGATCACCGCCGCGGTCGATGCCGCGCAGCGCGCGTTCGACACGTGGCGCTGGGTGCCGGTCGCCAAACGTTCGGCGCTGCTGTTGCGCTGGCATGAGCTGATTCTGCGTCATCAGCAGGATCTCGCCGCGATTCTGTCGCTCGAACAGGGCAAGCCGCTTGCTGAAGCGCGCGGCGAAATTGCGTATGGCGCGAGCTTCGTCGAATGGTTCGCGCATGAGGTGCGGCGCCTGAATGGGCGCACGATTCCGACCCATATCGATGGCGCTCATCTGGGCACGATCATCGAGCCGGTCGGCGTGGCCGCGCTGATCACGCCGTGGAATTTCCCGTGCGCGATGCTCACCCGCAAGGCCGCTGCCGCGCTCGCCGCCGGTTGCACGGTGGTCGCGAAGCCCGCACACGAGACGCCGTTCTCCGCGCTCGCGCTCGCGCAACTCGCCGAAGAAGCGGGCTTTCCGGCCGGCGTGTTCAACGTCGTGCTCGGCGAGCCGCAAATGGCGATGGAAACGCTGGTTTCAGATAGCCGCGTGCGCTCGGTCAGCTTCACCGGCTCGACGCGTGTCGGCGCGCTAGTGATGCAAACGGCCGCACGGGCAGGCATCAAGAAGACCGCGCTCGAACTGGGCGGCAACGCGCCTTTCATCGTGACCGAAGATGCGGACCTCGAGCAGGCCGTGCGCGTCGCGGTCGCGGCGAAGTTCCAGACCTCGGGCCAGGACTGCTGCGCGGCGAACCGGATCTTCGTCGCGCGTTCGTTGTATGAAGCGTTCGTCGCGCGATATAGCGATGCCGTGAAGGCGTTGAAAGTGGGCGGCGCATTCGACCCGAACGTGGACGTCGGCCCGCTGATGCACCAGGCCGCGTTCGACACGACCGTGCAGCGCGTCGCCGACGCGCGTGAGAAGGGTGCGCGCGTCACGGTAGGCGGTGCGGCGCACGAGCGCGGCGGCTGGTTCTTCGAGCCGACCGTGGTCGCGGATGCGGCGCCCGGCATGCGCATTTACGACGAAGAAAATTTCGCGCCGATCTCGGCGGTCACGCCGTTCGATTCGCTCGACGAAGTGGTCGAACGCGCGAACGACACCGAGTATGGACTCGCCGCCTACGTGTGCGCGAAAGATCTGAACACCGTGTTTCAACTGATCCGCCGACTCGACTTCGCGATGGTGTCCATCAACGGCGCGAAATTCACCGGCGCACCGATTCCGTTCGGCGGCGTCAAGTCGTCGGGGCTTGGACGCGAAGGCGGCGTCGAAGGCTTCGAGCCCTTCGTCGAGACACGTTATTTCTGCCTTGGCCAGCTTGGCTTGCCGGTCAGCGACAGCGCCCCCGCTCGTGCCGCTGCACATGCGATGGCGACGGACGCAACGGCCTGAACCTACCGATTCATTCATCCAGACATCACACGAAGGAGCGACCCATGACTCAATTCGATCAACTGCTGAACGCCGATCGCGCGCACTTCATGCATCCGTCGACGCACGCGCACGATCACGCGAGCGGCGCGCTGCCGGGCCGGATCGTGACCGGCGCGAAAGGTATCCGCATCGAGGACCATCAAGGCAAGACTTTTATCGATGCATTTGCCGGCCTTTATTGCGTGAACATCGGCTACGGTCGCACCGAAGTGGCCGAAGCGATTTACGAGCAGGCTAAGAAGCTCGCGTATTACCACACGTATGTCGGCCATTCGACCGATACGATCATCGAGCTGTCGTCGCGCATCATCGACTGGTCGCCGCAAGGCATGAAGAAGGTGTACTACGGCATGTCCGGCTCGGACGCGAACGAAACGCAGATCAAGCTCGTTTGGTACTACAACAACGTGAAGGGCCGGCCGAACAAGAAGAAGATCATTTCGCGCGATCGCGGCTATCACGGCTCGGGCATCGTCACCGGTAGTCTGACCGGTCTGCCGAGCTTCCACCAGTTCTTCGATCTGCCGATCGAGCGCGTCAAGCATACCGTGTGTCCGCACTGGTATCGTCGCGCGCCGGCCGGTATGAATGAAACGCAGTTCGTCGCGTACTGCGTCGACGAACTCGAAAAACTGATCGCGCGCGAAGGCGCCGATACGATCGCGGCCTTCATCGGCGAACCGGTGATGGGCACGGGCGGCATCGTACCGCCGCCGGCCGGGTACTGGCCCGCGATCCAGCAGGTGCTGAAGAAGCACGACATCCTGTTGATCTGCGACGAAGTGGTATGCGGTTTCGGCCGGCTCGGCTCGAAGATGGGTGCGCAGCACTACGGCATTCA
The DNA here is from genome assembly GCF_014201025.1 of Paraburkholderia sp. MM5384-R2. NCBI lineage: Bacteria > Pseudomonadati > Pseudomonadota > Betaproteobacteria > Burkholderiales > Burkholderiaceae > Paraburkholderia > Paraburkholderia sp. MM5384-R2. The sequence goes on along the minus strand of NZ_JACHDI010000032.1, from coordinate 2,804 downwards.
ACCCGATCTGATCACTGTCGCGAAGGGTTTGACGAGTGCTTACGCGCCGCTGTCCGGCGTGATCGTCAGCGAAGGCGTATGGGACGTGATCGATAAGGCATCGCAGGAATCGGGTGCGTTGGGGCATGGCTGGACCTATTCGGGCCATCCGATCTGCGCGGCGGCGGCGCTCGCCAACCTCGAGATTCTCGAACGCGAGAACCTCACGCAGAATGCGGCGCAAACCGGCGCTTATCTGCTGGAGCAATTGCATGCGGCGTTCGACTCGCATCCGCTCGTCGGCGAAGTGCGCGGCGTGGGCATGCTGGCCGCGCTGGAGTTCATGGCCGACAAGGATGTCCGCACGCCGTTCGATGCGGCGCTGAAGGTCGGGCCGCGTGTGTCGGCTGCCGCGATGCAGCGCGGACTGATCGCGCGGGCGATGCCGCACGGCGACATTCTCGGCTTCGCGCCGCCGCTGGTGACGTCGCGCGGCGACGTGGACGAGATCGTGAAGCTGACGCGCGAGGCGGTGGATGAGGTGGCGTCGCAGGTGTTTGCGCCGGCTGCTTCGCTTTGATCAAGTGAGGTGAAAGAGAACCCCGGCTGCTGTCTTGTCATGCGGTCGGGGTTTTTATTAGCTTCGTGCGGTAGTACCGCCATAGCTTGATGATCGTCACGTAGGCAAGCGCTGCCACGATCAATTCAATAGTCATCCACACTACGAAATATAGAATCCGAAGCACGCTACCATGCGAGCGCCTCGCTTTCCGTCCACGGATAGGGGTATGGGTGGACATAATGGATCGACAGAACGAAAAGGCCGAAAAATAGCGCGACCTGAGATCGCAAGAACAGCTACTTTGGCGCTGAAAGATTCAGTCGCGCGGCCAGATCCGGATGCGCTTCGCCTAGACATCGAAGTGCCAGCGCTCCAAGCTTGCGGGCCGATTCGTCATCCAATGGAGTTTCAGGTGCTTCGGGAATATCGAGGAACATCGCCCGATCCAGGGTTGATTGAATGGCACGACGCGACACGTTGCTCATTTTGAGCGTATTCGTGTCGTCGTCGTAGATAAAGACGACAGCAAGGTCTCGGACCATCAATAGCCTCTGCACTGGTTGTATGTTTCAAAAGCACGTTGCTCGCACGCAAAGCGAGTTCTCAAATCGCCGCCGTATGTTTTTGACAGCATCTTGCACGCGATCATATTGCGCTCATATTCCATCTCGCACTCGATCTCTTGCCGTTCGCTCACACCGCGTGCACCAAGGATCGTCACATCTCCGACTGTCGAAGTGTCAGAATACTCGAACGGCTGGGCATTGCCCAGATTCTGCGGCACGCGCGGGCTGCTGCCATATTGCGAGCGTGCCATGCTAACGTCGTGCGCTTGTTGCGCGCGACCGCGACAATCGCACGCCCATGCGTAACCCAGCGCTTTGGCCATTGCGTAACCGGTCGAATACGACCGAAGCCTATCCTGCGGAAACCATCGGGGTAGCAAGCCGGACTCAGAGATCAACGAAACGCGGCAACAGGTTCTGATCGGCGAGGCGGATTTCGATATCGTTTGCCGCCTTGACATGCTCCCGGTTGTTCACGTCAAAGACTTCATCCGTCACGCTTACGATGATCGTGCCTTGTTGTCCTCCGTCGCGCACGACCTGAATCAGGGCGCGCGCTTCTGGCACCTGGGCCAGCGTGAGAACGTGCGGCAGGTAGAGCATCCAGCTTACGCCTGGGCGGTCGTCGAAAACAGCTTCAGTAGCGTACTTACGCGGTCCAAACGTCACATAAAGCGACTCATAAATTCCTACCGTTCTCGCTATAACTTCAGCAACGGATTTGTAATCGCCCAATCTAGATGAGTGACAATTTTTCTCACTCATCTCCAGATCAATCATTTGGGAAATTTCCCCCCCGCCATCGAACGAAACGTAAGCGGTGGCTCCTTCTTCCTCTGATTCGGTGCCATTCCAAATTCCGATCGATTTTGTCGCGCTCTGACTTACATTTTTGTATTCATTGGACAATGCGAGAATCGCGGCCTTAGATGGCTCATTGTTCTCGTAGACGTTGCACTGCAACGCCTCCACGATCGTATCAGCTTGAATATACCAATTAGCCAAGGTGCTGTCTTTTTGTGAGATTAAATCAACAAGAAGTCGCAGCCGGCGAATGTGAAATTCAAAGGCCGAAGAGGAAACGGCGCCGCTATCACGATGTTGTGCGAATAGATTCATGATTGAATCAAGGTTGATTGACAGACGGCACTCCGGCGATCCGAAGCGTCGAAAGCATATATTGCCTCGTCTTTGGGGTCTTGAAATACCACATTAGCCTTGCCGGAGGATTGGCGCGCACTTTAGCCCCATGGTCTATTATCTGGTCCGCCATTTTCTTGAAGCCCGCGAAAAACGGCTTTGGCTTATCATTCCCTCCGATAAATTGGTCATAGTTCCCCTTGGCTTCCTGCAAGAGACATTGGGAGGGCTGAAACCCATCGAAGTCTGTGCCGAGCCAACTCCACTCCATGCTCCAGCCCTGGCTGGTCTCCTTGCCATTTCCGTCCGCGACTATCCCATACTCAAACGCTGTTATGCGGGCCTGGTAACGTCGCGGCTTGGGATTCATATTGTGGTTTCGCCGCACTTTTTCACCGCTCTTTTCAGGCGGGCACTTGCACGGTCTTTCTCGTTCGCGGCTCCGGTCACGCGGCAGTTCGCCCCATCCGCCGTCTGCACCCGCGCCAGTGCCGCTGCTGCCTGCGGGACCAGCAGACGGCGCGGCGGTGGAAACCGGAACAGGCATAGGCATTGCC